>JAEZIF010000039.1 GCA_023416135.1 Pseudomonadota bacterium | reverse complement strand
CGCGCGCCGACCATCGTCGTGGCGATCGTCGAGGGCAACAAGGATGGCGGGCCTCTGACCGTCGGCGGCCTGCGCTACGACGCGCAGACCGGAGCGCGCAGCGAGCTTCCGCGCACGACCGCTCCCGCCTCGACCCAGCTCGCCACTGCGGCCAGGGAGATCCACCAGAAGCTCGACGAGCAATGGCGCAGCGTCGCCACGGTGCGTCGTGATTCGCAGGATTCGATCGACGTCTACGTGCCGATCCGGGCGCTCGGCGACTGGGTGCAGGTGCGCCAGCGACTGGGCAGCGTGCCGGCGGTGAAGGGCGTGGTCGTGCGCCAGCTCGAATCCGATCGCGCCGACCTGAAGCTCGAGTATTTCGGCACTACGGACGAGTTGCAGCGCACGCTGGCCTCGGCCGGCCTCGCGCTGGACAAGGAAGCCGATAAGTGGCGACTGCAGGTCCGCTGATCGCGGCCGCGGGAACTGGCGAATGAGCAGCACCGGCCAGGCCCCGCAGTGGCGCTTCTGGGTCGCAATGGCGGCCGCCTTCCTGTTGCTGCTGTGGCTGCTGAACGACGTCCTGCTGCCGTTCGTGGTCGGCATCGTCGTTGCCTATTTCCTCGACCCGGTCGTCGTGCGCCTGCAGCGGATGGGCATGTCGCGCACTTGGGCCACGACGTCCGTCACGATCATCGCCGTGCTCCTGACGGTCGGTGTGGCGATGGCCATCCTGCCGCCGCTGTTCAGCCAGCTTCAGTCGCTGATCCTCAGCTTCCCTGACTACACCGTGAAACTGGCGGCCCGCATAACGCCGCTGATCGACCCGATCCGTGAGCGGCTCAATCTGCCGCCGCTCAGCCTCCACGAACTGCAGGCCGAGTTGACCCAGCGCGCCGGCCAGGTGCTGGCCGTCGCCGGGACCGTTGCCGGCAAGCTGGCGCAGGGCGGCCTCGCCGTTTTCAACCTGCTGGCGCTCCTGTTCCTGACGCCGGTCGTGACCTTCTACCTGCTGCGCGATTGGGAGCGGCTGGTCGATGCCATCGACGGTGCCCTGCCGCGCGACCACGCCGACACGATCCGCAAGCTGGCCCACGAATCCAATGCCGCCATCGCAGGCTACGTGCGCGGGCAGGCTCTGGTCTGCATCTCGCTCGGCAGCATCTACGCCGTCGGCCTGTCGCTGGTCGGCCTGCAATTCGGGCTGATCATCGGCCTGGTCGCCGGGGCCATCTCCTTCATCCCCTTCGTCGGCACTTTCGTCGGCGCCGTGATGGCTCTGGGCATGGCGCTGGTTCAGTTCCCGCCGGACTGGATGGGCGTCGTCAAGGTCGCCGTCGTGTTAGTGGTCGGTCAGATGCTGGAAGGCAACGTTTTGTCGCCCAAGCTGGTCGGCGACCGGGTCGGCCTGCATCCGGTGTGGATCATGTTCGCGTTGCTGGCGGGCGGCGCGCTGTTCGGCTTCGTGGGCGTATTGATCGCGGTCCCGGTGGCGGCCGTGGCCGGCGTGCTGGCGCGTCACCTCATCGGCCGCTATCGCGATAGCCAATACTATCGCGGCGCCGACGCCGGCTGAGCGATGGCTCGTCAGCTTACTTTCGATCTCGCTCTGCCGCCCCCGACCTATGCGCGCGAAGACTTCGTCGTAGCCGACGGCAATCGCGAGGCGCTGGCCTGGATCGATCGCTGGCCGGACTGGCCGGCGCCCGCCTTGGCGCTGGGCGGTCCGCCGGGTTGCGGCAAGACCCATCTGGCGCGCATCTGGGCGGCGCGCGCCGGCGCCCTGGTGATCGAGGGCAGGGACCTCGAAGGCAAGAGCGTCGCCGACCTGTCGGAGCTGATCGCGGCATCGCCCACGATCGCGATCGACGACGCCCAGCGCGCGCCGGAGCGCGAACTGTTCCATCTCTACAATCTTGCGCGCGAGCATCGCGGCCATCTGCTCGTGGTCGCACAGGCGCTGCCGGCGCATTGGCAGATCGCCTTGCCCGACCTCGCCTCGCGGCTGCGCGCGGCGCCCGCCGTGGCCGTGGCGGCGCCCGATGACGAGCTGCTGGGCTCGATCATCCTGAAGCAGCTCGCCGATCGGCAATTGCACGCATCGCCCGGCGTCGTGCACTATCTGGTGTCGCACATGGAGCGTTCGGGCGACGCGGCGCGCGGCGTGGTTGCGGCCCTCGATCGGCGCGCGCTGGCCGAGCGCCGCGAGATCGACCGGCGGCTGGCGGCGGACGTGCTGGCAGAGCTGTCGGCCTCGACGTGAGCGGCGCGAGGGGGGGAGCAGGAATGAGAGGCATGTTGCTGACGGCGCTGCTCGGCTTGCCGGTGTCGAGTGCCTCGGCGCAGCAAGGGACGCCTTGCGGTGCGCCGATGTTCGCGAAACGCAGCTTTGGACTCGCGTGAACTAAGGGAGTGAAGCGATGGACATGGGCATCAAGGGCCGCAAGGCGATCGTCTGCGCGGCGAGCAAGGGATTGGGCAAGGGCTGCGCCATGGCGCTGGCGCAGGAAGGCGTCGATCTGGTGATCAACGCGCGCACCAAGGCCGAGCTCGAGGCAACGGCGGAGGAGATCCGCCAGAAGACCGGCGTCAAGGTGACGCCGATCGCCGTCGACGTCACGACCGACGCCGGCCGCAAGCAAGTGCTGGCCGCCTGTCCCGAGCCCGACATCATCGTCAACAACGCAGGCGGACCGCCGCCCGGCGATTTCCGCGACTGGAACCGCGACGACTGGATCAAGGCGATCGACGCCAACATGCTGACGCCCATCGAGTTCATCAAGGCGTCCGTCGACGGCATGATGAAGCGCGGCTTCGGCCGCATCGTGAACATCACGTCGAGTTCGGTGAAGGCGCCGATCGACATCCTCGGTCTCAGCAACGGCGCGCGTTCGGGCCTCACCGGCTTCGTCGCAGGCGTGGCGCGCGTCACGGTGCGCCATGGCGTCACCATCAACGGCCTGCTGCCGGGACCCTTCGCCACCGACCGCCTGCGCGGAACCTATCGGGCGCGCGCGGCCAAGAGCGGCAAGAGCTATGAGGAGGAGTACAACGCAGGGGCCAAGATGAATCCGGCCGGCCGCTTCGGCACGCCGGAGGAGTTCGGCGCGACCTGCGCCTTCCTGTGCAGCGTGCATGCGAGCTACATCACCGGCCAGAACCTGCTGATGGACGGCGGCCAGTATCCGGGGACGTACTGAGCTGCGCGACTGATCTTCCGGGCGGCCGGAAGGTCAGGTGATCGCCAGATCGCGCGGCCGCACGAACTCCAGAAGCTTGGCCGCGCCCGGCGCGAGGTCGCGCCAGGAGCCGTCCGGCGCGCGCAGCACGGCCAGTGCGCCGGTAGGATACTTGGCCCGCAGCGCAGCCAAGGCGTCGGCCGGGCCATCGCCGGCCAGATCGGCTGCGAGCTGGCCGATGCCGTCATTGTGGCCGACCAGCAAGACCGTCGGCACTTCGTCGGCGACGGCCTGCAGACGGGCCAGCAGGGCGTCCTCCGAGGCGAGGTATAAGCCGTCCTCCAGCGCGATCGGCGGCGCGGGGCCATCCAGCCGCGTCAAGAGGGGCGCCAGCGTCTGGCGCGTCCGCATGGCCGTGGAGCACAGGATCAGATCGGGGCGGGGGCCTTGGCGGACGATATGGTCGGCGATGGCCTTGGCCACGCGCTCACCCCGGCGGTTCAGGGGGCGATCATGGTCGTCCAGCCGGGGGTCACTCCAGGCTGATTTCGCATGTCGCAAGAGAAGCAGGGTCTTCATGGGTTGATCTGGAAAAATCCTTGTGGAACAAGAGCTTACTTAATTGCCATGACACCGTCATGGCGAGGGGATACCGTTTCCTGCATGGACGCCCTCAATACGACCGCCAGCGAAGTCGCCTCGGGTCTCGAGATTACACCCGACAGCCCGCGCCGCTTCATCAATCGTGAACTGTCGTGGCTCACTTTCAACATGCGGGTACTCGAGGAGGCCAGCAACCAGCGCCAGCCCCTGCTGGAGCGCGTGCGCTTCCTGTCGATTTCGGCCGACAACCTCGACGAATTCTACATGGTGCGGGTCGCCGGCCTGGTCGACATGCTGCAGACCCGTTCGACACTGCTCAGCGACGACGGCATGACCCCTGCCGAGCAGCTCGCCGCCATCCGCGCGCGCGCCTCGACCCTGATGGCGCGCCAGCAGGAAGTATGGGCCACCTTGCAGGACGAGTTGCGCGAGGCCGGCATCACCGTCCTCGATCCTTCCGAGCTCACCGACGGCGAGCGCACCTGGCTCGACCAGTACTTCATCGAGCAGGTCTTCCCCATCCTCACTCCGCTCGCGATCGATCCTGCGCATCCGTTTCCCTTCATCCCCAACGGCGGCTTCTCGGCGATCCTGAAGCTGCACCGCAGGGACGACCGCCGGCCGCTGATGGCGCTGCTGCCGCTGCCGCCCCAGGTCGACCGCTTCGTGCGCCTGCCGGGCTCCTCGATCCGCTTCCTGTCGCTCGAGGACCTCGTGGACATCTACCTTCCGCGCCTGTTCCCGGGCTACGAGGTGATCGAGCGTGCCGTGTTCCGCGTCATCCGTGACAGCGACGTCGAGATCAACGAGGAAGCTGAAGACCTCGTGCTGCTCTACGAGAGCGCGCTGAAGCGCCGCCGCCGCGGCGACCTGATTTCGATCTCGGTCAACTCGGCGATGCCGGCCGAGCTGCGCGACTTCCTGTTCGACCAGCTCGAGATCCCGGCCCAGACGCAGACCGTCCACGTCTTCCATCTCGACCGCATGCTCAATATCGGCGACGTGAAGGCGGTAATCGTCGACGGCCGGCCCGATCTCAAGTTCGAGCCGTACGCCGTGCGCTTTCCCGAGCGCATCCGCGACTTCGGCGGCGACTGCTTCGCCGCCATCCGCGCCAAGGACATCGTCGTCCACCATCCCTATGAAAGCTTCGACGTCGTGGTGCAGTTCCTGCGCCAGGCGGCACTCGATCCGGCGGTGGTGGCGATCAAGCAGACGCTCTATCGCACGAGCCACGATTCGCCGATCGTGAAGGAACTGATCGCGGCGGCCGAGGCGGGCAAGACGGTGACGGCGCTGGTCGAGCTGAAAGCGCGTTTCGACGAGGAGGCCAACATCCGCTGGGCACGCGATCTCGAGCGCGCCGGCGTGCAGGTGGTCTACGGTTTCATCGACCTCAAGACCCACGCCAAGGTCTCGATGGTGGTGCGGCGCGAGGCACAGGTCACGCGCACCTACGTGCATTTCGGCACCGGCAACTATCACCCGATCACCGCTCGCATCTATACCGACCTGTCGTTCTTCACGTGCGATCCCGCGATGGGCCGCGACGCTGCGCGCCTGTTCAACTACATGACCGGCTACGCCCGGCCCGAGCGGATGGAGAAGATCTCCTTTGCGCCGGTGACCCTCCGGCCCGACCTTTACGGCCTGATCGACGCGGAGATCGACAACGCCAAGGCCGGCCGCCCGGCGGCGATCTGGGCCAAGCTCAACTCGCTGGTCGACGGCAAGCTGATCGACCGGCTCTATGCCGCGTCGAAGGCCGGCGTGCAGATCGATCTCGTGGTGCGCGGTATCTGCTGCCTGAGGCCCGGCATGCCGGGCCTGAGCGAGCACATCCGCGTCAAGAGCATGATCGGTCGTTTCCTCGAGCACGCCCGCATCGTCTGCTTCGGCAACGGCAAGCCGCTGCCGTCGCCCGACGCCAAAGTCTTCATCTCGTCGGCCGACTGGATGCCTCGCAACCTCGACCGCCGCGTCGAATTGCTCTGCCCGGTCGAGAACCCGACGGTGCACGAGCAGGTGCTCGACCAGATCATGGTCGCCAACCTCAAGGACGACGGCCAGAGCTGGATCATGGCGTCCGACGGCACCTACAGCCGCCCGCCGGTCGCCAAGGAACCTTTCATCGCCCATCATTATTTCATGACCAACCCGTCGCTCTCGGGCCGGGGCAGCGCGCTCAAGCTCAGCGGGGCGGTGCCGCGACTGGTGCTGAGCTCCTGAGGTTTTGCTGTCCTTCCCCCTCGCCCTCCGCGGTGGGGAGGAAAGGGGTTGCGGCATGGTCACCCATCTAGCGGCGTCGGGTCGCGGCCGAATCGCTCATGCAATTCCATGCGGTTTCGGTTAGAGGGACGCGCATGGACGGTGAGGCAACCGCGGGTCCGGGCCCCGACAGCACCCTCGGCAAGGGCCGCGTCGGCATCATCGACGTCGGTTCGAACTCGATCCGTCTCGTCGTCTACGAGCGCGCGAGCCGCGCGCCGCTGCCGTTGTTCAACGAGAAGGTGCTGTGCGGCCTGGCGCGCGGGCTGGACGCCACCGGCCGGCTCAATCCCGAAGGCGTCGAGATGGCGCTGGCCAATATCGACCGCTTCACCACGCTCGCCCGCAACATGAAGGTGACGTCTCTCGACCTGCTCGCCACGGCCGCGGTGCGCGATGCCGCCGACGGCGCCGACTTCATGCGGGAGCTGGCGAGCCGGCCCGGCATCAAGCCGCACATCGTGAGCGGCCAGGACGAGGCACGTTTCTCGGGCTACGGCGTGATCTGCGGCATACCCGACGCCTCGGGCGTAATGGGCGACCTGGGCGGCGGCAGCCTCGAGCTGGTGGCCGTAGGGCAGGGCAGGCTCGGCGCGTCGAGCACGCTGCCCGTCGGACCCCTGCGCCTGATGTCGTCGGGCAAGGGCGACCCCAAGAAGATCGTCGCCGAGGCCATCGAGGGCGTGCGCTGGCTGCGCGAGCAGACCGGCAAGACATTCTATGCCGTGGGCGGCGCCTGGCGCTCATTCGCACGGCTGCACATGGAGCAGGCGGGCTATCCGCTGCACATCATCCATCACTACGATATCCCGGCCGAGGAGGCGCGCGCGGTGGCGCGTCTGATCGCCGTGCAGAGCGCGAAGTCGCTGGAGAAGATGCCTGGCGTGTCGCGCCGGCGCACCGATACCCTGCCGCTCGCCTGCCTGGCGCTCGACCGGCTGCTGGCGGCGCTGAAGCCGCGCAACGTCGTGTTCTCTGCCTTCGGCCTGCGCGAGGGCTTCTACTATTCACGCCTGAGCGAGGCGGAGCGCGCACGCCATCCGCTGTTCGCCTTCGCCGAGGAGCAGGGCGCGGACTGGCGGCGCTTCGATCTCGCGCCATCGGAAATCTTCGACTGGCTGACCCCGGTGTTCGTGGGCGAAAGCGACAGCGACCGCATCCTGCGCACGGCCGCCTGCCATCTCAGCGACATTTCGTGGAACGACCATCCCGACTATCGCGCCGAGCAGGCCTTTGTCCGCGTGCTGCACCTGCCGGCGCCGGGCATGAACCATCGTGAACGTGCCGTCCTCGCGATGGCGCTGGCCTACCGCTACAAGAGCGACCCCAAGGCCGCGATGCTCGACACGGCGCTGCACCTCACCGACGGCAAGAGCCGGACCTTCGCCCGCCGGCTCGGCGCCTGCCTCAGGCTTGCCTACAATCTGAGCGGCGGCGCGCCGGGCCTCCTGCCGCAGATCCAGCTGCGCCGTACCGAACGGCAACTGCGCCTGCTCGTGCCGCCCGCCGCCAAGGGCAGCCTGGGCGACGTGACGGCGCGCCGGCTGGAGAGCGCCGCCGAGGCGTTCGACCTCGAGCCGGTGATCGTCGCGAGCTAGGAATGTGCCCGTGTAGTCAGCAGCGACATAGCGCGCTTTTCCATTCGACTGGGGCCGCGAGCGGTTCCAGTCGAATGGAAAACGCTCTAGTTTGCGACGGACGGCCGGGGGCGACAGCCAGTTCGAGGCCTCAGCCTTCGTTGCCGATCGGGATGAGCTTGGGCTGGTCGCCCGACAGGGCCAGGGCGAGCCGGCCTTCGATCAGGCTCACCGCATCGGAGCCGAAGATCTCGCGGCGCCAGCCGTCCAGCGCATGCACGTCGCGCTTTCCGGCGGCGAGCCGGTCGAGTTCGTCGGCGCTCGCCACCAGGCGCGCCGCCACGCCGGCCTCTTCGGCCTTGAGCCGCAGCAAGGTGCGCAGCAGGTCGACGACGGCGGAAGACGCCCGGAGCTGC
Source organism: Pseudomonadota bacterium (assembly GCA_023416135.1). GTDB lineage: Bacteria > Pseudomonadota > Alphaproteobacteria > Reyranellales > Reyranellaceae > Reyranella. The sequence goes on along the minus strand of JAEZIF010000039.1, from coordinate 7,494 downwards.
TCGGGCGGCCGGTCGCGCGTCGGCAGGTCGGAGTCGGGCAGCTTGCGCGCCTTGTCGATCGCCTCCAGGAGCTCGCGGCCCTGCCAGCCCTCGGCGAAGCCGCGGCCGAGCCCGCGCGTCTTGGCGAGGTCTTCGATGGTCTTGGGCGCGTGGCTCGCGATCTCGAGCAACTGCTCGTCGCGCAGCAGGCGCTGACGGGGGATGTCGATGCGCTGGGCGGTGCGCTCGCGCCAGGCTGCGATCTCGCGCAGCGTGCCGAGCAGCCGTGGCGAGGCGCCGCGCGGTTTGAGCCTCCGCCATGCCTGCTCGGGATCGACGCGGTAGGTGCCCGGGTCGTTCAGCACCGCCATCTCCTCGGCGATCCAGGAAAAGCGTCCGCTCTTGTCCAGCTGGCGCTTCAGCTTCTCGTAGACCAGGCGCAGGTGCGTGACGTCGGAGAGGGCATAGGAGATCTGGCGCTCGCTGAGCGGCCGGCGGCTCCAGTCGGTGAAACGGCTAGATTTGTCGATCTTGGCCTTGGCGAGCTTGGTGGCCAGCGATTCGTAGGAGGCGGCCTCGCCGTGGCCGCACACCATTGCCGCCACCTGGGTGTCGAACAGGGGCTGCGGCACCTTGTTCATGCGCAGATAGAATATTTCCAGATCCTGGCGGGCCGCGTGAAAGACCTTGAGGACCTTGGGGTTTGCCATCAGCTCGTCGAGCGGACTGAGGTCGATGCCGTCGGCCAGGGCGTCGATTGCGGCCGCGTCATCGGGGCCCGCCACCTGCGCCAGGCAGAGCTTGGGCCAATAGGTCCGCTCACGCATGAACTCGGTGTCGACGGCGATGAATTCGGTGTCGGCCAGGGGCTTGCAGAAGGCCGCCAATTCGTCGGTCGTGGTGATGAGCTTCATTGACTCGACATATAGCGGGCGGGGCGGCGGGGGGCAAAGGTGACGCAAAGCCCAGCCCGGATTTCCGGCCATTTACTTGACTTACCCGCATATTCCGTGCCTTTTGCCGGCCCGTCGAAACCCGGAAAATGCGTGATGTCTTCCGTCTACCGAACCCATACGTGCGGCCAATTGCGGCCCGAGCAAGTCGGCCAGCAGGCCCGGCTTTCAGGCTGGGTGCAGCGCAAGCGTGACCACGGCAATCTGCTGTTCATCGACCTGCGCGATCACTATGGCGTGACCCAGGTGGTGGTGGACGCTGGCAGCCCGGTCTTCAAGACCGCCGAGGCCGTGCGTACCGAGAGCGTGATCACGGTCACGGGCAAGGTCGTGGCCCGCGAGCCCTCGACGGTGAACCCCAGGCTCGCCACCGGAGCCGTCGAGCTCGACGCGGCCGAGATGGCCGTGCAGTCGATGGCCGAGACCCTGCCGATCCCGGTCTATGCCGAGCACGACACCACGCCCGAGGAACTGCGGCTGAAATACCGCTTCCTCGACCTGCGCAAGGACAAGCTTCACAAGAACATCATGCTGCGCAGCCAGGTCATCGCCAGCCTGCGCCGCCGCATGATCGAGCAGGGCTTCATGGAGTTCCAGACGCCGATCCTGACGGCCGACAGTCCCGAGGGCGCGCGTTCCTACGTGGTGCCGAGCCGCCTGCATCCCGGCAAGTTCTATGCGCTGCCGCAGGCGCCGCAGATGTTCAAGCAGCTCCTTATGGTGTCGGGCTTCGACCGCTACTTCCAGATCGCGCCGTGCTTCCGCGACGAGGATGCGCGCGCCGACCGTGCCCCGGGCGAATTCTACCAGCTCGACTTCGAGATGAGCTTCGTCACGCAGGACGACGTGTTCGCCGCCATCGAGCCGGTGCTGGGCGGCGTGTTCGAGGAATTCGCCTCGTTCGGGCGCGAGACGCCGCGCCGGGTCACCAAGTGGCCATTCCCGCGCATTCCCTATGCCGATGCGCTGCTGACCTACGGCACCGACAAACCCGACCTGCGCAACCCGCTCAGGATCGTCGATGTGGCCGAGGTCTTCGCCGGTTCGGACTTCAAGGTCTTCGCGAGCATCGTCGCCTCGGGCGGCGTCGTGCGGGCGCTGCGTGCGCCCAAGGCGGGGGGCCAGCCCAGAAGCTTCTTCGACAAGCTGAACTCATGGGCGCAAAGCGAGGGCAAGCCGGGCCTCGGCTACATCGTGCTCGAGGGCGGCGCGGGCAAGGGGCCGATCGCCAAGTTCGTGACCGGCGAGCGGCTCGCCAGGCTCAGGGCGCTGACCGGCGCCGAGGACGGCGACGCGGTGTTCTTCGTTGCCGACAAGCCGGAGGCGGCCTGGAAGTTCGCCGGCCAGGTGCGCACCAAGGTCGGCCAGGAGATGGGCCTGATCGCCGAGGACGCGTTCGAGTTCTGCTGGATCGTCGACTTCCCCATGTTCGAGTACGACGAGACGGCCAAGAAGATCGACTTCAGCCACAACCCGTTCTCGATGCCCCAGGGCGGGCTCGAGGCGTTGGAGACGCAGGATCCGCTCACCATCAACGCGTGGCAGTACGACATCGTCTGCAACGGCATAGAACTCTGCTCGGGCGCGATCCGCAACCACAAGCCCGAAATCATGTACAAGGCCTTCGGCATCGCGGGCTACAGCAAGGAACAGGTCGAGCAGCGCTTCGGCGGCATGCTGAACGCCTTCCGCTACGGTGCCCCGCCGCACGGCGGCGCGGCACCCGGCGTCGACCGCATCGTCATGCTTCTGGCCGACGAGCCGAACATCCGCGAGGTCATCACCTTCCCGATGAACCAGCAGGCCGTCGACCTCATGATGGACGCGCCGACCGAGCTGCCGATGGAAAAGCTGCGCGAGCTCTCGATCGCGCTGCGTCTGCCGCCGCCGAAGAAGGATTAGCCGGTCCCTTCGCACCAAACCCACCCCCTGGGGCCCGCCAGAGCAGGAGAGGGGAGCCCGAGGTGCGGGCAACAACCTCAAACGACTAGCTCGCGACCCCTGACGGGGTAGAGCAGCGCCTTGCCGCTGCAAGTCCTCGCTGCCAGACTCGGGTGAAGACCGGCATTCGACCGGTTCACCACGGAGGAAGCGATGACGGACACGTTCGACAGGACAAGGCGTGACTTTCTCACCGTCGCTACGGCCGGCGGAGCGGCGGCGACGCTCGGCATGATCGGCGCGGCGCCGGCGCTGGCCGGCGTTGCCGCCGGCCGCTCGGAGAAGCCGTTGAAGGCTGCATTCTCCAACGCCGGGCTTCAGGCCACATGGTGCGCCCAGGGCAAGGCTGCGGCCGAGTACTGGGGCAAGCTCTACAACGTCGACGTGACGTGGTTCGACGGCCAGCTCGACGCGGTCAAGCAGCGCGCCGCGGTCGACAACATGTCCTCGCAGAAATGGGACTTCGTCGCCATCCAGGCCTTCGGCATCGGCACGCTGACCCAGCCCGTGCAGAAGATGATCGACGCCGGCACGCCGGTGATCGACATGGACACGCTGATCGCGCCCCTGGACAAGATCAACGTCCACAGTTTTCTCGCCCCCGACAACGAGTTCATGGGCGCATCGGTGACGCAAGCGCTGGTCGCCAAGCTCGGCGGCAAGGGCAAGATGATCATGACCCAGGGCGCGCTCGGCCATACCGGAGCGCAGGGCCGCGCCAAGGGCTTCAATACCGTGGTCAAGCAGTATCCCGGCATCGAGGTGCTCGACACCCAGCCGGCCGACTGGGACGTCACCAAGGTGGCGCGCCTGTGGGAGACCTACCTGACCAAGTTCCCGCAGATCGACGCGGCGTTCTTCCATAACGACGACATGGCGCTCGCCGCCTACAACGTCATGAAGGCGCGCAACCGGACCAACATCCTGATCGGCGGCGTCGACGCCATGCCGCCCGCCATCAACGCGGTCTCCGATGGCCGCATGTTCGCCACCGTGCGCAACCCGAGCTGCCGCATCCATGGCGGCGCCATCATCGCCGGCGTGGCGGCGGTCACGGCCGGCGAGAAGGCCGGCAGCGGTATTCCCAAGAGCATCGTCACCGACGGTCCGGTGGTGACCAAGGAGAATGCCGCCGGCATGCTGTGGATGCAGGATCACTTCCTGATCTGATCGGCATCGCTGGCATGAGCGAAGAAGCCGCGCCGCCGCTGGAACTGCGCGGCATCTCCAAGTCGTTCGGCGGCGTCGCGGCCCTGCGCGACGTCGACTTCGTGCTGCGCCGTGGCGAGATCCACGGCCTGGTCGGCGAGAACGGCGCCGGCAAGTCGACGCTGATGAAGATCATTGCCGGCCTGCACGGTCAGTACGACGGTCGCATGGCGATCGACGGCCGGCCGGTGCATTTCCGCTCGCCGCGCGAGGCGCTGGCGGCCGGCATCGGCATGGTCCACCAGGAGCTGAGCGTGGTGCCCGACCTCAGCGTGGCCGAGAACGTCTATCTCGGCCACCAGCCGACACGCGGCGGCATCGTCGACTGGCGCGCCATGATGGACGGCGCCCGCCGGCATCTCGCCAGCCTCGGCATCGATGTCGACCCGGGCGCGCGCATGGGCTCGCTGGCGATCGGCCTGCAGCAGCTAATCGAGCTCGCCCGCGTGCTGTTCTCCGGCGCGCGCATCGTCATCCTCGACGAGCCGACCTCGGCCCTGTCGCCGCCCGAAGTCCAGCGCCTGTTCGAGGTGTTGCGCGGCGTGCGCTCGAGCGGCCGCGGCATCGTCTTCATCTCGCACTTCCTCGACGACGTGCTGGCGATCTCCGACACGGTCACGATCTTCCGCAACGGCCGGCTGATTGCCACCGAGGCGGCCGGCAGCATCGACAAGGGCTGGCTGATCCAGCGCATGATCGGGCGCGGCCACGAGGAACTGGAAGGCAGCTACACCGGCGCCATCGCGCTCCACGGCCGGCCCGACGCGCCGGTCGTGCTCGGCGTGCGCGGGCTCGCGGCCGGTCGCGCCTTCGCCGACGTGTCGCTCGACGTCAGGGCCGGGGAGGTCTTGGGCATCTACGGCTTCATGGGCTGCGGCCTGATCGAGCTTGCCCGCACCCTGTTCGGCAAGCTGCGGGCCGATGCCGGCACGCTGTCGATCGGCGGCAAGGCTTTGCGCCCGCGCGGCACCAACGAGGCCTGCCGGGCCGGCATCGCCTTCGTGCCGGAGAGCCGCCGGTCGATGCTCTTCCACGCCGAGCCGGTCTACAAGAACATGTCGATCAGCGTGCTGGATCGCATCGGCCGCCTGCTGCTGAGGCCCTCGGTCGAGAAGGACATCGCCCGCCGGCAGGTGCAGTCGCTGTCGATCCGGCCGCCGACGGTCGAGACCTTGCTCGGCAGCCTGTCGGGCGGCAACCAGCAGAAGGTGGCGCTCGCCAAATGGCTGACCTGGCCCCCCAAGGTACTGGTGCTGAGCGAGCCGACGCGCGGCATGGATGTCGGCGCCAAGGAGGATGTCGTGCGCATCGTGAAGGGCCTGCGCGACCGCGGCATGGGCGTCGTCGTGCTGTCGACCGAGCCCGAGACCGTGCTGTCGCTCGCCGACCGCATCGTGGTGATGAAGAAGGGCCGCATCGTGCACGAATTCGCGGAGCGCACCGTGAGCAAGGACCAGCTTCTGGAGGCGGCGTGACATGACGGTGATGGGAGCCTTCCTGCGCAACCAGATGCGCATCATCGCGCCGTTCGCCACGCTGATCGTGCTGGTCGTCTTCTTCAGTCTGACCAGCGGGTCCTTTGCCTCGCTGGACAATGCGGCGAACATCCTGACCCAGATCTCGGTGACGGGGATCATGGCGGTCGGTCTCACCTTCGTGATCCTGTGCGCCGAGATTGATTTGTCGGTCGCGGCCATCGCCAACGTCACCGGCATCGCCGTCGCCTACTTCACGCTCCAGGAAGGCTACGTGAACATCGCCAACGTGCCGCTGCCGGGGTTCGCCGCCATCATCCTGGCGCTGATCGGCTGCTTCATGCTGGGCCTGGTCAATGCCGCGGGCATCACGCTGATCGGCATCCCGTCCTTCATCATGACCCTCGCCATGATGCAGATCGGCGCCGGCATCTGCGCCCTGCTGGTGCGCGGCCAGATCGCCTATGCCGTGCCCGATCTCGTCTCTCTCCTGGGGGCGGGCCGGGTGGCCGGCATTCCCTGCCTCGTGCTGGTCGCCGCGGCCTTCCTGCTGGCCGGCCATCTGGTGCTGACCTACACGCGCTTCGGCCGTTACGTGTACATGGTCGGCGGCAACCGCGAGGCGGCCGAGTATGCCGGCGTCAACGTCAAGCTGGTGCTGGGCGCCGTCATCGTCATCTCGGCGATGTGCTCGGGCGTCGCCGGCATGCTGGGGGTCGCCCATTTCGGCAGCGCCCAGCAGAACGAGTTCGACGGCTACCTGCTCGACGCCATCGCCGCTGTCGTGGTCGGCGGCACCAGCCTGTTCGGTGGCCGCGGCGGCATCGGCAACACCATCATCGGCCTTCTGATCCTGGGCGTGCTGAACAACGGCCTGGACCACGTCCAGATCGACAGCTTCCTGAAGATCCTGATCCGCGGCCTCATCCTGCTGGCGGCGCTGGTCATCAACGTCTACGTCCAGAAGGTGCGGGAGGCGGCCTGAACCTCACGGCGGCAGGCCGGGATCGGTGCCGGTCATGGAGACCGAGACGTCCCAGAGACGCCGGGCGAGTTCGCGATCCGCGGCCTGCCGCGTTCGCGACGCCGGACCCGAAGGCCCACGCATTTCGCCCAGCCCGATCGGACCGTAATAGCCGCCGGGGGTCACCGTTGCCGTCGCTGCCTGGAGCGTGGGCCAGGCGCCCATGGCGGCGGTGTTGAGGGTCATGCCGACCAAAGGGAACAGCAGTTGGAGCGGTCCCAGATGCCGGCCCAGGTCGGTCGCCGCGATCCCGGGATGGCAGCCGACGACGGTCAGCGGAGAGCCCGCGGCACGCAGCCGCCGGTCCAGCTCGAAGAAGAACAGCATGTTGGCAAGCTTGCTGTCGGCGTAGCGCTGGGACCGGTCGTAGCTCTTCTCGGCATTGAGATCGTCCCAGGCGATGCGTCCGCGCCGGTGGGCGATGCTGGCGGTGACGACGATTCTCGCCCCCGCCGTCTTGGCGAGCTGGGGCAGCAGCAGGGCGGTGAGCGCGAAGCAGCCGAGATGATTGACGCCGAACTGCAGCTCGAAGCCCTGCCGGGTGCGCGTCAACGGCGGACGCATCACGCCGGCATTGTTGATGAGCGCGTCGAGGCGCGGCTCTTTCGCGGCCAGCTCGGCCGCCACGTGCACGCTGGCGAGATCCGCCTGGTCGAGGGGCAGGAAGGCCACGTCAGCTCCCCGCGCCAGCCGGCCGAGCCGAGCCACGGCGGCCTCAGCCTTCGCTTTGTCGCGGCAGGCGAGCAGCATGCGGGCGCGTCGCACCGCCAGAACGCGCGCCACTTCGAAGCCGATGCCCGTGTTGGCACCGGTGACGATGAAGCACTTGCCCGACTGGTCGAACACGTCCGCTTCGGTGAATCCTGCCATTGTCAACTTCCTCGCCTCGACTTGTAGAGGGTCGGCCAGCCGC
>JAEZIF010000003.1 GCA_023416135.1 Pseudomonadota bacterium | reverse complement strand
GGATATAGCCCAGGTCGCCGGTGAACTTGCCATCGAACGCCTTGAGCCTGAGGCCGGCGATGAGGTCGATCTCGGCGATCGTGGGATTGGTGTTGCCGAAATAGACGTTGCTGCCCCAGGCGCCGACGTAGGCGCTGAGCGCCACGTTCTCGCTGACCGTTGGCGTCTCGTAGGTGAACGACGGCTGGGCCGCGACCTGACGTTGTGTTTGCGAGATGCCGCGATAAGAATAGTCGGTGGCGAAGGCGAAGGTGGCGGTCCACGAACCGCCGAACGGCGCCTTCCAGACTTCTTTCTCGGGAGGCGCTTCGTTCGTCTGAGCCGGGCCTTGGCCCGGCGTGGGCTGTGCCGGCGCCTGCGCCTGAGATTGTCCCTGGATTTGACCCTTGCCTTCGATCGCGGTCGTGGCAGCGGGCGTCTGCGCGCTCGCCAGCCCGGCTGACCAGATTGTGAACAACCCAAAGGCGAGTACGGCATTTTTATTAAGCAGCACGACCACCCCCAAACTCGATTGTTACTTCTGCGATTGCTCGTGCAAGCCGGATGCCAACTCCTTGAAATGGGCCGGAAAGTCGGCTGGCACGAGATTTGCATTCAATGCTGTGAAATTGGGGGCGGGTGTTCCGCCCGTTGGAGGGCGACCGAATGAAAATGATCATGGCCATCTTCAAGCCATTCAAGCTCGACGACGTGCGCGATGCGCTGACGTCGCTCGGCATCCAGGGCCTGACGGTGAGTGAGGTGAAGGGCTTTGGCCGGCAGAAAGGCCAGACCGAGATCTATCGCGGCGCCGAATACGCCGTGAGCTTCCTGCCCAAGGTCAAGATCGAAGTGGTGATCGACGACGGGCTGGTCGAACGCGCCGTCGAGACGATCCGCAAGGCCGCCGGCACCGGCAAGATCGGTGACGGCAAGATTTTCGTGACGTCCATCGAGCAGGCGATCCGCATCCGCACCGGCGAGTCCGGCGCCGAGGCGCTGTGATCCCGCGTCCGTCAACCAATCAACACTCCGAGGGAAGTACGATGAAGTTCAAGCTCAATCCGCTGCTCGCCGGCCTTGGGGCGGCCGGCACGCTGCTGCTGCCCGCTCTGGCGCTCGCCGCCGACGAGAAGCCAAAGCTCGACACCGGCGACACCGCCTGGATGCTGACGTCGACGGCGCTGGTGCTCATGATGACCATTCCGGGCCTGGCGCTGTTCTATGGCGGCATGGTGCGCAAGAAGAACGTGCTGGCCGCGGTGATGCAGAGCTTCGCCATCACCTGCCTGATCTCCGTGCTCTGGCTGATCGTGGGCTACAGCCTCGCCTTCACGCCGGGCAGCACCATCGTCGGCGGCCTGAGCCGCGTCTTTCTTCGCGGCCTGACGCTGGACGGCGTGCACGACCTCGCCAAGACCATCCCGGAAACCGTCTTCCTGTGCTTTCAGCTGACCTTCGCCATCATCACGCCGGCGCTGATCGCCGGCGCCTTCGCCGAGCGCATGAAGTTCTCGGCCATGATGTGGTTCATGGCGCTGTGGTCGCTGATCGTCTACGCGCCGATCGCGCATTGGGTGTGGGGCGGCGGCTTCCTGGGCGACTGGGGCGTGCTCGACTTTGCCGGCGGCACCGTGGTGCACATCAATGCCGGCGTGGCCGGCCTGGTCTGTGCCCTGGTGATGGGCAAGCGCAAGGGCTTCGGCACCGAGAACCTGGCGCCGTTCAACCTCGTCTACGCCGTGATCGGCGCTTCGCTGCTGTGGGTCGGCTGGTTCGGCTTCAATGCCGGTTCGGCGGCCGGCGCCAGCGTCAATGCCGGCATGGCGATGGCCGTCACCCAGTTCGCGACGGCCGCGGCGGCACTCGCCTGGATGTTCGCGGAGTGGGCGACGCGCGGCAAGCCGTCGGTGCTCGGCATCATCTCCGGCGCCGTCGCCGGCCTGGTCGCGATCACGCCGGCCTCGGGCTTCGTCAATCCGATGGGCGCGCTGGTGATCGGCATCGTCGCCGGCCTGGTCTGCTTCTGGGGCGCCACGACCCTGAAGAAGGCGATGGGCTACGACGATTCGCTCGACGCTTTCGGCGTGCACGGCATTGGCGGCTTCGCCGGCGCCATCCTGACCGGCGTGTTCGCCATCGAGGCGATCGGCGGCGAAGGCAAGAAGGGCCTGATCGACGGCAACCCCGGCCAGGTCCTGACCCAGCTCTGGGGCGCGCTGGTCTGCATCGCCTGGTGCGCCATCGCCACCTTCATCATCCTCAAGATCGTCGACGCTCTGATCGGGTTGCGCGTCACGACCGAAGAGGAGATCGAGGGCCTCGACATCAACCTGCACGGCGAGACGGTGCACTGATCGTCCACTTCTCGCCCTTCATGTTCCTCTCCCCCGCCAGGGGGAGAGGAGGAAGACGCGAGACGAGGAAATCCTGGTTCCTCCCCTCCCGCCGCATCCGTGTCGCGGCGGTACCTAGGGCCCGGCGAGCCTCTCGCCGGGCCGTTTTTTCGCGGCGTTTGACGTCTTCCCTGCCAGACGCCAGTCTGTGTGCACATCCCGGAGGAGAGGTCATGAAGCTGGTGTCCGCCATCATCAAGCCGTTCAAGCTCGACGAGGTGCGTGACGCCCTGACCGGTGTCGGCGTTTCAGGCCTGACGGTGAGCGAAGTGAAAGGCTTCGGCCGCCAGAAGGGCCAGACCGAGATCTATCGCGGCGCCGAGTACCTCGTGAGCTTCCTGCTCAAGGTGAAGATCGAGATCGTGGTCGACGATACCCAGGTCGAGCGCGCCATCGAAGCCATTCAGAAGGCCGCGCACACCGGCAAGATCGGCGACGGCAAGATCTTCATCACGCCGGTCGAGCAGGCGCTGCGCATCCGCACCGGCGAGACGGGCTCCAACGCACTCTGATCAGGACCGAATTCAAGAAGAACAAGGCAAGCAAGCCAAACAAGGCAAGAAGACACGGGAGAGAAAATGACAAGACGGTATCGCGCTTCGGCGCGCCTTTGGCGTGCGCGCCGGCGTTCGGCTTGATGTTCGCTGGCGCGGCCATCGCCGCCGACAAGCCCACCATCGATACCGGCGTCACGGCTCGGCTGCTCGTCGCCACCTGCCTGGTCCTGATGATGAACATTCCGGGGCTGGCGTTGTTCTACTGCGGCATGGTGCGCAAGAAGAACATGCTGGCGACGGCCGTGTAGGCCTTCGCCGTCGCCGCTCTGGTGACCGTGTTGTGGTTCATCGTCGGCTATTCGCTCGCCTTCACCAACGGCGGCGACCTGAACGGCGTGATCGGCTCGCTCTCTCGCGCGTTCGGTTCGGGCCTGCAGGGCAGCGTGCACGAGCTCGCCAAGACGGTGCCCGAGAACGTCTTCCTGATGTACCAGGCGACCTTCGCCATCATCATGCCGGCGATCATCGCCGGCGCCTTCGCCGAGCGCATGAAGTTCTCGGCCATGATGTGGTTCATGGCGCTGTGGCTGCTGTTCGTCTACGTGCCGGTGGCGCACTGGGTGTGGGGCGGCGGCTTTCTCGGTGCCGCGGGCGTGCTCGACTTCGCGGGCGGCCTGGTCGTCCATCTCAATGTCGGCATGGCCTGCCTGGTCTGCTGCCTGGTGATCGGCAAGCGCCAGGGCTACGGCGTCGAATACATGGCGCCGCACAATCTGGTGCTCACCCTGATCGGTACCTCGCTGCTGTGGGTCGGCTGGTTCGGCTTCAATGCCGGTTCCGCGCTGGCCTCGGGCGAGCTCGCGGGCTCGGCCATGCTCAACACCACATCTCGGCCGCCGTCGCCGCCCTGGTGTGGATGTCGGTCGAATGGGCAAGCCGCGGCAAGCCTTCTGTGCTGGGCATCCTATCGGGCGCCGTGGCGGGCCTCGGCACCATCACGCCGGCCGCGGGCTACGTCGAGCCGTGGGCCGCCATGGTGATCGGCTGCTTCGCCGCCGGCCTGATCTGTTACTGGGCATCGGTCGTGGCAAAGACAAGGCTGGGCTACGACGATTCGCTCGACGTCTTCGGCGTGCACGGGGTCGGCGGCATCTTGGGCACCATCCTGGCCGGCGTGTTCGCCACCAGGCTGATCAACGACGTCAACAAGGGCCAGCCGGTCGGCCTGGTCGACGGCAACGGCGCCCAGATCCTGACCCAGCTCTACGGCGTGGTGGCCGTCACCCTGTTCTGCGGCATCGCCACCTGGATCATCCCATGATCGGGCTCAGGGTCACCTGGGACGAGGAAGTCGAGGGGCTGGGACACCGCCCTGCACGGGGAGCGCGTACAGTAGGCCCCAGTTCTTGTGGCCATGCGGGAGGCGGGTCCCAAACCCTTCTCCTGCATGAAGAATGCGGGCTATTCCCTTGTTGTTATTGGCTTTGTTTCATAGAATGCGGCGATTGTTTACCCGGCCGGGCCCCCTTCCGCCGGCGTCATTGCTTTGCTTCGGCCCTCGCGGGCCCATTGGATGGTCTCGATGTTCAATCCGCGCCTCACGGAGACGCTGACAGATTTTCCGTTCGCACGGTTGAACGCTCTCATCGCTCCGATCGCGCCGCCGGCGCACCTGTCGCTGATCAACATGTCGGTCGGCGAGCCGCAGGGCGCCATGCCTGCCTTCGCGCGCCAGATCGTCAATGACGAGATCGACGGCTGGAACCGCTATCCGCCCAACCAGGGCCTGCCCGATCTCAACCTCGCCATCGTCGAATGGCTGAGCCGGCGCTATCGCCTGCCGGCGGGCCTGCTCGATCCGGCGCAGCATGTCATTCCGACTGCCGGCAGCAAGGAAGGCGTCTACATCATCTCGACGGTGGCGACGCCGCAGCAGAAGGCGGGCGCAAAGCCGGCCGTGGCGTTGCCCAACCCGTTTTATCAGGCCTATCTCGGCGGCGCGGTGCTGTCGGGCGCCGAGCCGGTGCTGGTCGACGCCAATGCCGACAACGGTTTCCTTCCCGACTTCCTCGGCCTCGACGAGGCGACGTGGAAGCGGATGTCGGTCGTCTATCTCTGCTCGCCCGCCAACCCGCAGGGCGCCATCGCCAGCATCGACTACCTGCAGAAGCTTCTGGCCAAGTGCCGCGAGCACGATGCCGTGCTGGCGGTCGATGAATGCTACGCCGAGATCTACACCCGCGAGCCGCCGCCCGGTGCGCTCGAGGCGGCGCTGGCCATGGATACGACCGGGGGCAAGGATCCGTTCAAGAACCTTGCGGTCTTCCATTCGCTGTCCAAGCGCTCGAACGCCGCCGGCCTGCGGTCCGGCTTCATGGCCGGCGATCCGCGACTGGTGGCGATGACGCTGCGCTGGCGAACCTACGGCGGCCCGCAGATCCCGTTCGCTGTCCAGAAGGCGTCGGCGGCGCTGTGGCGCGAGGAGACGCATCCCATCCAGACGCGCGAGTGGTACCGGAAGAACTTCCGCGTCGCCGAGCAGATTCTTCACAACCGCTTCGGCTACTACACGCCGGGCGGCGGCTTCTTCCTGTGGCTCGATGTCGGTGACGGCGAGGAAGCGACCCGCAAGCTGTGGCGCGAGGCGCACGTGAAGGTGCTGCCCGGCGCCTATGTCTGCCGCGAGATCGACGGCATCAACACCGCCGAACGCTACATCCGCGTCGCCCTGGTGCATGACGAACAGACGACGCGCGAGGGCATGACCCGCCTCGCCGCGGTGCTCTAGGGGACGCCATGGCGATCATCGGCGCCGCCTCCGTCGCTCCCCGCAAGACCGCGATCCTGCCGGAAGGCGGGCGCGATTTCCTGCGGCGGCGCATGATGGAGCTGGTCGGCGCCGCTGTCGCGGCGCTCGGCGTCGGCTTGCTGCTGGCGCTGTTCACCTACAGCCCAGGCGACCCGTCGCTCAACCACGCGACGGGCCGCGCGCCGCACAACATGATCGGTGTGCCGGGCGCCTACATCTCCGACCTCCTGCTGCAGACCTTCGGGCTCGCCATCATCCTCGTGCCGGTGGCGTTGATCACCTGGGGCGTGCGCATGGTGCGCACACACTATCTCGGCTTCTTCGGCCTGCGACTCTCCCTGCTGCTGCTGGCGCTGCTGATGATGAGCGTGGCCTGTGTCGGGCTGGGCGACGTCGGCGCGGCCGCCACCCATGCCGGGCCGGGCGGCCTGGTCGGGCTGGCGCTCGTCGGCCGTTTCCGCGAGCTGGTGCTGACCCACTCGAGCGGCGGCAGTCTCGCCTTGATCGAGCCGGCCTGCGCGGCGCTCGCCTTCATTGCCATGGCGCCGGCGCTCGGCATGAACCGGACCGACTTGCCGCTGATCTTCCGCATCCTGCGCGCGCCTTTCCTGGGCGCCGCCTGGGCGGTGCGCGCGGGCATCGACCTGTGGCGCGGCAAGCCGCCGCCGCCCGCGCAGGATGCCGACCTGCCGGCGCCGGCGATCGGCTACGCCGAAATCCCGGGCGAGATCGACGCCAGCCAGTACGATCCGGCGCATTTCCCGCCGCGCTTCGAGCAGATCCCGGAAGAGGGCGCGCCCCTGCCGTCGCGCGAATCGCTGATGGTCGACGCGCCGTACGCGCCGATCGAGAGGCCGGCCGGCGAGATCCCCGAGATGCCGGCGGATCACCAGCCGCTGCAGCCGCCGACGGCGGCGGAATCGGTGCAGGAGCGCACCCTGTTCGACCGGGTCGCCGGGCTGCGTATCGAGCCGATCCTTGGCCGCCTGCGGCCTGCCGCCCCTGCCGCCGAGCGTATCGAGCCGACCTCGCCGCCTCCCGCCTCGCCGCCGCCCAGTGCGCCGGTAGCCGAGCCGCAGACCGCGGCTCAACCCGAGGCCGAAGCCGAGGACGACAACCCGTTCGCGCCCGACGCGCTCGCTGCCGAGACGTCGCCGCCTGCCGCGGCCGCCGGCGTCACCATCGTGCCGCGCAAGTCGTCGGCGGCTCAAGGCAAGCGCGCCGCCAAGGCCGGCCAGCGCGAGCTCGATCTCGTGACCGGCGAGTACAAGCTGCCGCCGCTCGACATCCTCTCGCTGCCCTCGCGTGTCGGGGCCGAGACCAAGATCGACGAGGAGGCGCTGGAGCAGAACGCTCGCCTGCTCGAAACCGTGCTCGACGATTTCGGCGTGAAAGGCCAGATCGTGAAGGTGCGGCCGGGTCCGGTCGTGACGCTCTACGAGCTCGAGCCCGCGCCCGGCACCAAGTCGAGCCGCGTCATCGGCCTCGCCGACGATATCGCCCGCTCGATGAGCGCGGTGTCGGCGCGCGTCGCCACCGTGCCGGGCCGCAATGTGATCGGCATCGAGCTGCCCAACGCGCGGCGCGAGACGGTGTTCCTGCGCGAGCTGCTGTCGACGCGGCATTACGAGGACACACGCCTCAACCTGCCGCTGGCGCTGGGCAAGGACATCGGCGGCGATCCGGTGATCGCCGACCTCGCGCGCATGCCGCATCTGTTGATCGGCGGCACCACCGGCTCGGGCAAGTCGGTGGCGGTCAACACCATGATCCTGTCGCTGCTCTACAGGCTGCCGCCGGATCGCTGCCGCTTCATCATGATCGATCCCAAGATGCTGGAGCTCAGCGTCTACCAGGACATCCCGCATCTGCTCACGCCGGTCGTCACCGAGCCGCGCAAGGCGATCGTGGCGCTGAAGTGGGTGGTGCGCGAGATGGAGGATCGCTATCGCGCCATGAGCGCGCTCGGCGTGCGCAACATCGCGGGATATAACGAGCGGCTGGGCGACGCCAAGCGCAAGGGCCAGGCGCTCACCCGACAGGTCCAGACCGGCATCGATCCCGAGACTCGCCGGCCGGTGTTCGAGGAAGAGGAGATCGATCTCACGCCGTTGCCCTTCATCGTGGTCATCATCGACGAGATGGCCGACCTGATGCTGGTCGCCGGCAAGGAGATCGAGGCGGCCGTGCAGCGGCTCGCCCAGATGGCGCGCGCCGCCGGCATCCACGTGGTCATGGCGACCCAGCGGCCGTCGGTCGACGTCATCACCGGCACCATCAAGGCCAACTTTCCGACCCGCATCTCCTTCCAGGTGACGTCCAAGATCGACAGCCGCACCATCCTGGGCGAGCAGGGCGGCGAGCAACTGCTGGGTCAGGGCGACATGCTCTACATGGCGGGCGGCGGCAAGATCGCGCGCGTGCACGGTCCGTTCGTCTCCGACGGCGAGGTCGAGGAGGTCGTGCGGCATCTGCGGGCCCAGGGCGCGCCGTCCTACATCGAATCGGTCACCAACGACCCCGACGCCGAGGAAGGCGGACCCGGCCTGCCGGGCGAGGGTGGAGAGGAAGGCGAGAGCGACCAGCTCTACGATCAGGCGATCGCTCTGGTGGCGCGCGAGCGCAAGTGCAGCACCAGCTTCATCCAGCGCTATCTGCAGATCGGCTATAACCGCGCCGCCCGCATCGTCGAGCGCATGGAGCGCGAGGGCGTCGTCAGCGCGGCCAACCATGTCGGCAAGCGCGAGGTGCTGGCGCGCGACATCGACGACCGGGAGCGGTGAAAATCTGCACTCTGATCCCGTCCAACGACGGGTGGCAGCCGGCAGAATTTGAGCTAGGTTGCCGCCGGGGGCGAGCAGGTTGAAGGCACGATGACCGACACTGGAGGGCGCGTAGAGTTGCCGACAGCGGGCGTGCACCGACGCCGCCGCATTCCGTTGATTTGGATCGTACCGATCCTGACCGGCCTGATCGCCCTCTGGCTGGCGTGGGATACCTTTTCCAAGAAGGGTCCGACCATCACCATCGCCTTCGACAGCGCCGCCGGCCTCACCGCCGGGCAGTCGCAGCTCAAATACAAGAACGTGGTCATGGGGACGGTGAAGGGGATCACCGTGTCGCCCGACCTCACCAAGGTGATCGTGACGATCGAGACGGTGCGCGAGGCCGAGCCGCTGCTCACCGACAAGACGATCTTCTGGGTGGTCAAGCCCGAGCTGTTCGCAGGCAACATCACCGGGCTGGAGACCCTGATCTCCGGTTCCTACATCGGCATGCGGCCGTCGGCCGAGAAAGGCTCGCCCAAGCGCGACTTCATCGGCGAGCAGGATCCGCCGGTGCTGCAGGCCTGGACCAAGGGCACGACCTACATGCTGGTCAGCAAGCGGCTGGGCTCGATCAGCCTCGGCTCGCCGATCTTCTTCCGCGACATCGAGGTCGGCACGGTTCTGGGATGGGATATCGGCGACCTCGCCAGCCGCGTCACCATCCACGCCTTCGTGCGCGCGCCTTACGACCAGTACGTCCACACCGACACGCTGTTCTGGAACGCGTCCGGCATATCGCTGAAGTTCGGCGGAGACGGTGTTCAGTTCCGCATGGAATCGGTCCGGGCGCTGCTGCTCGGCGGCCTTGCCTTCGAGACCTCGAGCGACGACAAGCAGCCGGTCGCCGCCGAAAACCAGGTGTTCCCGCTTTACCGCAACTTCGAGGAAGCGAGGGCCGTCGGCTTCGGGCGACAGATCCGGCTGTTGTCGTATTTCCCGGGCTCGGTGGCAGGCCTCGAGCCGGGCGCCCAGGTCACGCTCCACGGCCTCAGGATAGGCGAGGTGACCGACGTCGACCTGGTCTACGATCCAAAGCTCGATCGCGTCGTAGTGCCGGTGCACTATCGCGTCGAAGCCGGCCGAGTCGCCAACATTGCGGTGGCCGCACAAGGCAACGTGGAGAATCTCGCGGAGGAGATGATCAAGCGCGGCATGCGCGCCACTCTGCAGTCGACGAGCATCATCACCGGCTCGAAGGAAATAGCGCTCGAGCAAGTGCCCGATGCGCCGCCCGCCGCACTGGAGAAGAAGGGCGACATCTACATCATCCCCACCTCGGAAGTCGGTGGCTTTGACGCCATCACGCGATCGGCGGCCGAGCTTCTGACCAAGCTCAATCGCATCGAATACGACAAGATCGGCAGGAGCCTCGAAGGCGCCACGGCCGGGCTCGATACCATGATCAACGGCGCGCAGATGAAACGCACGCTGACGGCGCTCGAGAAGGCGATGGTCGATGTCCAGGACATCGTCCGGACGCTCGACACCGAAGGCTCGCCGGCGCTGAAGCGGCTGCCGGCGATCGCCCAGCAGCTGCAGGAGTCGCTGACCTCGGCCAATCGCCTGTTCGGTTCGTTCAAAGCCGGGTACGGCGACGATTCGCGCTTCCGCCGCGACCTCGACCGCCTGCTGCCGCAACTCACCGACACGGCGCGCTCGCTCCGCGCGCTCAGCGACCTGTTGTCACGCCATCCCGAGGCCCTGATCAAGGGCCGCACCAACACGGGCAGGGAATGAAGGACCTCTCTCTCGGCCGCCGCCGCTTCGCTCTCGGCCTGCCGCTCGTCGCTGCGGCCTGCGGCACCTCCCCGGATCCCAACTACTACACGATCGTGCCGCGCAGCGGGCCGACCCTGTCGCGCGGGCCGAAGGTCGTGCTGCTGAAGGATATCGGCTTGGCGAGCTACCTCGACCGCCGCGAGATCGTGCGCTCCTCGGAAGGCTACAAGCTCGACATCCGCGCCAACGACTGGTGGGGCGCGCCGCTGGCAAGCCTGATCGGCCGTGTGCTGGTGGTCGAGCTGTCGCAGCGCCTGCCCAACAGCTCGGTGTACAGCGAAAGCGGTGCCATCAACGTCGATCACAACGTCATCGTCGGCATCAACGTCCAGCGGCTCGACGCCGACAAGGCAGGCTCGCTGATCCTGATCGCCCAGGTCGCCGCCGAGTTCAACCGCCCTCGACGGACGGCGGCGCGCACCTTCACCATCAGCAAGCCGCTCGCCACCCCGGACACGCCGGGCCTGGTGGCGGCGATCAGCGACGCCCTCGGCGAGCTGGCCGACGGCATCGCCACGCTGTTGCAGTGAGCATTTTCTCCGCCGGACGGACCCGCAGGTCCTTTCGTGACGCGAGGCTCGCCGCCCGTGCGCGGATGACCCGGCCGCAGCTTCGGGAGTGTCCGGGCTGCGGCTTGTTCCAGGTCGTTCCGGCGATGGCGCCCGGGCTGCGCAGTAACTGCACGCGCTGCCGCACCGCGCTACGCGTCACGCGTGTCGACCCTCTGAACCGGCATCTCGCACTCACCTTTGCCGCCATGGTGCTGTTCGCCGTCGTGTGGCTGGGCATGCTGATGAAGGTCTCGGCCGTCGGCATCGTGCGCGAGACCTTTCTCGAGTCCGGACCGCGCGAGCTGGTTGCCCGCGGCCTGTGGCCGGTTGCCATCGCCGTGGCCTTTACGACGGCCTACGCGCCGCTCGGCAAGTTCCTGGCCACGTTCTACGTGCTGATCGGGCTCAAGATGCGGCGTCCGCCGCCCGGTATTCGCGACATGTTCCTGCTGTCACGCCGGCTCAACACCTGGTGCATGCTGGAGGTGCTGCTGCTCGGCGTGTTCGTGGCCTATACCAAGCTCGGCGACCTGGTGACCATCGAGCTCGGTCCCGCCGTCTATGCGCTGGGGGTGCTGACCGTCGTCTGGGTGTGGGCCGAGGTCGCGTTCGATCCGCATGCCGTCTGGGAGGAAATCGAGCGGCGCGGCTTGACGCATGCCCCCATGCCGGAAGCGCCGCCGCTTGCGTGGAAACCGGGCGCAATGGGGTGCGAAGGTTGCGGGCTGGTCTGCGTGCCGGCGGAGACCGAAGGCCATTGCCCGCGTTGTGGCTCGTGGGTTCATGAGCGTAAGCCCAACAGCGTATCGCGCACCTGGGCGCTGGTGCTGGCGGCCATCGTTCTCTACATCCCGGCCAACGTCTATCCGGTGCTGACCGTGATCCAGCTCGGCTCCGGCCAGCCCAGCACCATCATGGGCGGCGTCGAGGAACTGCTGGATTCCGGCATGTATCCGCTCGCCGCCCTGGTGTTCTTCGCCAGCATCATGGTGCCGCTGTTCAAGCTCCTGGGGCT
>JAEZIF010000520.1 GCA_023416135.1 Pseudomonadota bacterium | reverse complement strand
AACGTGCTGAAGGCCGGCTATCGCACCGCCGACCTGCTGGCCGGCGGCAAGACCGACGGCGTGAAGAAGGTCGGCACCCAGGAAATGGGCGACGCCATCGTCAAGGAGCTCGACCGGCTGGCCTGAGCGGTCAGCGATCGCCGTCGACGGCGCGACCGAGCGCCGTCACGAACGATCTCATGTCGGCCGGCGTCACATCGCCGACAGCCCGCAATTCGAAGCCGCCTCGGCGCCATTCGGCCAGCGCGAAACCGTCGCGCTGGCTGACGCTGGCTGCAGCATCGCCAGCCGACGTCGCCGGCCACGCCGAGAGAGCGATCCAATGCCGATTGCGGCGATAGACCATCACCGCGACCTTGCGGCCGTCGACCATGTCGAGCCGGCCGCCGGCCAGCGGAAAGCCTGCGGCGGTGAGATCGTGGACCGGCGGTGCGTAGTCGATGCGACCGGCGAACCACGGCTTGACGGTGTGGCGATCGGACGAGGCGACTTCGACAGGGTGGTCGCTCATGGCGATGCGCAGGTAACCCGACAGCAGAGCATCGGTCTCGCGGTCGCGCTGGCTGACCAGGGTTGCCCCCAGCCAGCCGAGGCCGAGCGCCACGATGAAGCTCGCGGCCGCGGCCATCCAGCGCGTACGCTCGCGGGGACGGCCCGCGATCGCGCGCAGCTCGCGCTCGACCCTGGCGCGTAAAAGGTCGGGCGCGGGCTCGGCCGGCAGGTCGCGCAGCAGCCCGCTTACCATCCGCGTCTCTTCCAGGCGACGGCGGCACTCCGGGCAGCTTTCGATCGCGCGCTCGAACTCGGCGCTCTCGGCGGCCGACAGCTCGCCATCGACATAGGCGCCGACCATCGCCTCACATGTCGGGCAGTCCATGGTCTCTCCTTTCAAGGCCGGCGCGCAGCCCGGCCGCCAGTTTCTCGCGCGCCCGCGCCAGGCGGGACATGACGGTGCCGATCGGCAGATCGAGCACCACGGCGATGCGCTTGTACGAAAGGTCCTCGATCTCGCGCAGGACGAGGACCTCGCGCGCCTCGGCCGGCAATGCCGCGAGCGCGGCGGCGATCCGGCGCCGCCGGTCGCCGGCGAGGGCACTCTGCTCGGGATCGGGTCCGTCGCCGGCGCGATCCTCGATCTCCTCCAGCGGCACCTTCTCCGCCGCGTGGCGGCCGGCGAGGTCGAGCCAGGTGTTGCGCACGATGCGCAGCAGCCACGGCTTGGCGTCCCCGCCGCGGAAGGCGTGGAAGTAGCGCAGCGCGCGCAGCATCGCCTCCTGCGCGACGTCCTGCGCCTGCACCGGGTCGCGCGTCAGCCAGCGCGCATAACCGAAGGCGGCGTCGAGATGCGGCAGGATGACGGTGCGAAAACGATCGACCGTGCCGGCATCGGGGTTCGGCGCATCCGACATGCAGCGCATAGGACATCAATACCGGCCGACCGTCGATTTTATTCCATGCCGGAAGTTCCGGAATAACGACGGCGCGGCAGCGGTAGTCCCTGCGACTTCACTGCGGAGGACTGTCATCATGCTGCAATCGGATCGCCGCGACTTCCTGAAGCTTGCCGGTTTCGCCGGCGTTGCCTTCACCGCCGGCCTGTTCCCCGACCGACCCACCCGGGCACAGGCCAGCGACTTCCATTTCGTTCAGTTCTCCGACACCCATTGGGGTTACAGCGGGCCTGCAAACCCCGATGCCGAGCACACGCTCGAGAAGGCGGTGGCGACCGTGAACGGCCTCGCGCGCCAGCCCGACTTCATCGTCTTCACCGGCGACCTCACCCACACCACTGACGATGCAAAGCAGCGGCGCGAACGCATGAAGCGCTTCCGCGAGATCGTCTCGGCGCTCACCGTCAAGGACGTCCGCTTCATGCCGGGTGAGCACGACGCCTCGCTCGACAAGGGCGAGGCCTACAAGGAGTTCTTCGGCGCGACCCACTACACCTTCGATCACAAGGGCGTGCACTTCATCGCCCTCGACAACGTCTCCGATCCGGCCGCCAAGCTGGGCGACGAGCAGCTTGCCTGGCTCGCCGCCGACCTCGCCCAGCGCAAGGCGGATGACCGCATCGTCGTGCTGACGCACCGGCCGTTGTTCGACCTGCAGCCGAGCTGGGACTGGACCACCGCCGACGGCGCCAAGGCGATCGAGCTCCTGATGCCCTATCGCAACGTCGTGGTGTTCTACGGTCACATCCACCAGGAGCATCACCACATGACCGGGCACATCGCCCATCATGCGGCGAACTCCCTGATCTTCGCGCTGCCCGCCCCCGGCTCGCAGCCCAAGCGGGCGCCGCTCGCCTACGACGCGGCGATGCCGGGCAAGGGACTGGGCACACGCGATGTCACGATGGCGGACATGGTCACGCTGACCGAACTGCCGGTAACCCGGAGCTGACGCCATGCACCGCAGGACGATGATCGCGCTGCTGGCCGGCAGCGCATTGGGCGCCGCGCGCCTCGCCGCCGAAACGCCCGCGGAAATCCGCATCAGTGCGAAAAAGTTCGAGTTCCACCCCGACAAGGTGACGGTCAAGGCCGGTCAGCCGGTGGTCCTGGTGCTCACGTCGGAGGACCGCATCCACGGCTTCAAGATGCCCGACCTCGGCGTGCGTACCGACATCGTGCCGGGCCAGGAAACGCGCGTCGAGCTGCTGCCCGCCAGGCCCGGCAGCTTCACCTTCTTCTGCGATGTCTTCTGTGGCGGCGGCCACGAGGACATGGATGGAACGCTGATCGTCGAAGCCTGACGGCTACTTGCGCAGCGAGCCCAGCACGCCGCGCAGGATCGACCCGCCGTTCTTGAACACCGCCCTGGTCACCTCGCGGACCAGGACATTGGTCACGGTGCGTGCCGCCGTCTTGGCGACCGTCGTGCTGATCGAATCGCTGCGGCTCGCAGGTGTCCGCGGAGGCCGCTGTTCGGCGGGCGGCCGAGGCTGAGCCCGAGGCCGCGCCTTCGCCGGCGGCGGCGCTTCTTGCTGTTCCGTCTGCGGGATCCGGGTCCGCCCCCACGGACCCGAGCTCGCCGGCGGCGGCGCATCGTACTGGCCGCGCCGGCTCGGCGTGGGCGCCGGCTCGGCCGCTTCATGCTCGACCTGGCCGGCGGCGGCGCGGCCGTTCAGCACTTCGTAGGCCGATTCGCGGTCGACCGTGCGGTCGTACTTTCCGGCGAGCGGACTCGTCTTGATCGCGGCCGCGCGCTCGGCGTCGGTGGCCCGGCCGATACGGCCGCGCGGCGGCGCGATGAAGCAGCGCTCGACCGGCTCGGGCACGCCCTTGGCGTCGAGGAACGAGACCAGCGCCTCGCCGACGCCCAGCTCGAGGATGGCCTCGGCAGCGTTGAACTTTTTGTTGGGCCGGAAGGTGTCGGCAGCGGTCTTCACCGCCCTCTGGTCCTTCGGCGTGAACGCGCGCAGCGCATGCTGCACGCGATTGCCGAGCTGGCCCAGCACCGACTCGGGGATGTCGAGCGGGTTCTGGGTGATGAAGTAGACGCCGACACCCTTGGAACGGATCAGCCGCACGACCTGCTCGATCTTGTCGAGCAGTGCCTTGGGTGCGTCGTCGAACAGGAGATGCGCCTCGTCGAAGAAGAAGACGAACTTCGGCCGATCGGCATCGCCGATCTCGGGCATGACCTCGAACAGCTCCGACAGGAGCCACAGCAGGAACGTGGCGTAGAGGCGCGGGCTCTGCATCAACCTGTCGGCGGCGAGGATGTTGATGTAGCCGGCGCCGGAAGCGTCGCGGCCGATCATGTCCTTGAGATCGAGCGCCGGCTCGCCGAAGAAGCGCTCGCCGCCCTGCTGCTCCAGCGTCAGCAACGCGCGCTGGATGGTGCCGACAGTCTGCTTGCTGACGTTGCCGTACCTGGTGGTGAGCGAGCCTGCGTTCTCGGCCGTCCATTGCAGCACCGACTGCAGGTCCTTGAAGTCGAGCAGCAGCAGGCCCTGCTCGTCGGCGACCTTGAAGACGATGTTCAGGACGCCTTCCTGCGTGGCGTTGAGCTGCAGCAGGCGGGCCATCAGCACGGGGCCGATCTCCGTCACCGTGGTGCGCACCGGATGGCCCTTGTCGCCGAACAGATCCCAGTAGATCGTCGGGAAGGCGCGGCCGGCATAGCCTTCGATCCCGAGCTGCCTGGCCCGCTCGAGCGCGCGCGGATTGTCGCCGCCCGCCTGGCCGACGCCGGACAGGTCGCCTTTGACGTCGGCCATGAAGACCGGAACACCGTACGTGGAAAACCCCTCGGCGATGGTCTGCAGGGTCACCGTCTTGCCGGTGCCGGTGGCACCGGCGATCAGGCCGTGCCGATTGGCGTATTTCAGGAGCAGGAACTGGTCGGCATCGCTCGCTCCCACGAAGATCGCCGTGTCGTCGCTCATGCCATCTCCATCCGTCGCACATTCGACTTTAGCCAAAGTTATTGGGCCATAGTAGGCTGGCGTCATGACTCTTCCGCGCCTTCAGCTCTCCGTCATCGGCGACGAAATCGGCCCGTCTCTGGATGAAATGATCTCATTTGCCCACGAACACGGCTTGCAACGTCTCGACATGCGCACCGTGGGCGGGCGCAACCTGCTCGGCATGAAGGCCGACGAGGTCATCCATATCAGCAGGACGCTCGAAAAGGCGGGGATCACCGTGCCAGCCTTCGTGTCGCCGGCCTTCAAGTGGAAGGCACCCGGCAGATTGTCCAGTGGCGGCGACAAGGTCGATTTCGCCTTCAATCCGGAGGACTGCCCGGTCGAAGACTGGGTTGCCCATGCCATGCAGATCGCGGTCATCCTGGGCGCACCCCACATGCGGATTTTTAGTTATCTGCGCTACGGTGGGTTTCGGCCCTCCGATCTCGGCCGGCTGAACGGCAATCTCGGCAAGCTGCTGGGCCTTGCCAGCCACTACGACATCACGTTGCAGCTCGAGAACGAGCCGGTCTGCAATGTCGGCAACATCGCCGAGCTTGCCGCCTTCTTCGTGGCCGACGAGAAGGCCTCCAATGAAGTGAATCCCGACGAGGAGGAGTTCGAGCAGGATACCCAGCCGAAGCTGCGCTACTTGCGGCCTCTGGTCGATATCGCCAATTCCTGGTCGACCGGCGAGCGGCCGAGCGACGCCGACATCGCCGCCCTCGCTCCCTTCACCACGGCTATCCACCTCAAGGACCGCGACCTCTCGGCGAACCGCACGGTACCGCTGGGCGACGGCGATGTGCCGTGGGCAGCCGAGCTCAAGCGGTTGCTGAAAGGAGTGCAGGTCAAGGAAGTGCTGGCCAGCATCGAGACCCACTGCCCGCAGGATGGCCGCAATGCCACGGCGCGCTCCCTGGCGGGCCTGCGCCGCATTGCCGACGAGGTCGGCATCGAGATCGTCTGAGGGACGTGATGCGCTCTTTCTCGTTCGTGACGGTCGACGTCTTCACCGACCGGCGTTTCGGCGGAAATCCGCTGGCGGTGTTTCCCGACGCCCAGGGTCTCAGCGACGGCGAGATGCAGTCGCTGGCCGCGGAGTTCAATCTCAGCGAAACGACCTTCGTGCTGCCGCCGGCCGATGCCGCGAACACCGCGCGCGTGCGCATCTTCAACCGCACCGCCGAGATGCCGTTCGCCGGCCATCCCAATGTCGGCACAGGCTGGGTGCTGGCGGGCCTGAGCCGTGCCCGCGACGGCCTGCTGCGCTTCGAAGAGATCGCCGGCCTGGTCGAGGTCCACGCCGACGGCGCCGGCACGGTCACCATTGCCGCCCCGCAGCCCTTGTCGCTCGGGGAAGAGATGCCGGCCGAGCTGTTGGCGGGTTGCGTCGGCATCGACCCCGGCGAGGTCCTGGTCGCGGCGCACCGGCCTGTCGTGGCCTCGGTCGGCAACTCCTTCATCGTCGCCGAGATCACGCCCCCTGCCCTGACGCGCGCCACTCCTGACGTCGCGCGCTTCAAGGCGGCGCGTGAGGCCTTTCCTCATCTCGGCGCGCGCCGCCTGCCGCTCTATCTTTATGCCAATGACGGCAAGAACGCCGAGGCGACGAGGCTGCGGGCACGCATGTTCTCGCCGCTGTCCGGCACGATCGAGGATGCCGCCACCGGCAGCGCGGCAACGCCGCTCGTCGCCCTGCTGCTGTCGCTCGGCGCGGCCGACAAGGCGCGCTACGACATCACCCAGGGCGTCGAGATGGGCCGGCCGAGCCTGCTTGCCTGCACGGCGTGGCGTGCTGCGGACGGCATCCGCGCCAGCGTCGGCGGCGGCTGCGTGCCGGTGCTGAAAGGCGAGATCTCGCTATAGCGGCAGCACGACGAAGCCGGCGCGCGGGAAGTGAACGACCACTTCGCCGACTCGGGGATCGCTGCGCCGGATCGAGACGCGATCGGGCGTCAGGCCAACCAGGATACCCTCGACAGGCACCCTGCCGGTATCGTCGGGCGTGACGCTGACCTTCCGGCCGGCCTCGAGGCCGCTGGGATCGTCGACGTCGACGACCGTCGAGCCGGGCTCGGCTGCCTTGGCGATGTCGAGCGCTTCACCTGCCGCGATATCGCTCGGCCTGCCGCCGCCCAGCCTCTTCATGCGCTGCGACCAGGCGACGATATCGGGCAGCCGATCGAGCGGCGCAGCCGTCTCGCCGAGCTGGCTTTGGATGAACCATACCGGATTGTAGAGAGCACAGTCGGCCAGGCAGGGCTCCGGGCCGAGCAAAAACTCGCGTCCGTCGCTCAGCATCGCCCTGGCCAGCGACAGCAGGGCATATGTCTGGTCGCGCATCATCGGCAACGCCGCACGCAATCGCTCGGGATCGAAATTGCGGCCGGAGAATTCGCTGCGGTCCTTCTTGAAGGCCTCGCCGAACCTGCCCTCGATCGGGACCTGGCTCATGACCACGCCGACCGCCGGCGAGAAGATGTTGCGGTCGACCCACATGGCGATGGCGCGGGCTTCGCCCTCGCGGCCCTTGGGCAACAGGCTCGGCGTCGGCAGCCGCCTGTCGAGCTCCAGCATGATGAGCTGGGTGTCGCAGTAGATGTCGGCTCCGATCTGCATCACCGGCGTCTTGCGATAGCCGCCGGTCAACGGCATCAGGTCCGGCTTGGGCATGACGTTGGGGATGTCGACCGACATCCACGAGGCCTGTTTCAGGCCAAGGGCGATGCGCACCTTCTCGGCGAACGGCGAGGCGGCATAGTGATGAAGGATGATGTCGGCCATGGGCCCTCCTGCTTTCAGTGCAGGGTGCCGATTCCGACAAGGACGGCAAAGCCAATTCCGCCGACCACGGCCAGCCGCCACGCCCAGGAATAGAGCCGCGTGCGCCGGCCGACGAGGTCGCCGAGCCGCTGCAGGACGGCATCATCGAAAGGCGTTTCGCCATCGAGCGGCCGATCGAGCCGAATGCCGAAGAAGTCCCATTGCACGTTGATCACCGGGAAGGCGAAGCCGCAGCTGACGACGCTGGCCAGCAGGCTGGCGTGGCCGATCAGCTGGCCGATCAACCGGACGGTCGCATTGGTGCCCATGAACGGCTCGGTCGGGGCGATGACCAGGACATAGGCCAGGGCAGCGACGACGATGGCGTTGAAGCGCAGCAGCACCGACGTCTTGGAATCGAGCGTCGAGAGCATGCCGTTGAGCCGGTCCCAGGCCATGATCCGAGCCTTCTCCTCGGGGGCACCCGAGCCGGCCTGGATTCGCGCGATTGCGAGGGCCTGCCGCGTGACCTTCACGCGCGCAGCGCCTCGATGTTGGCAGCGTACTTGTCCGGGCCGCCGGCGAACACCGCCGTCCCCGCCACCAGCGCGTCGGCGCCGGCCTCGATGCAGCGCCGGGCAGTCTCGGCGTTGACACCGCCATCGACCTCGAGGTCGATCGGCTTGCCCAGCGCGTCGATCGCCTTGCGCACGGCCGCGATCTTGGCGAGCTGGCTTTCGATGAACGCCTGGCCGCCGAAGCCGGGATTGACGCTCATCACCAGCACCAGGTCGAGGTCGCCCAGCACGTTCTCGATGGCGGCAAGCGGCGTCGCCGGATTGAGCACGCAGCCCGCTCTCTTGCCGCGGCTCTTGATGAGCTGGATGGTGCGATGGACGTGCGGACCCGCCTCGGGATGGAAAGAGATCGTGTCGGCGCCCGCCTCGGCAAAGGCCGGCACCAGCGGATCGACCGGCGTCACCATGAGATGGCAGTCGAACGGCAGCTTGCTGTGCGGCCGCAATGCCTTCACGACCACCGGGCCGATGGTGAGGTTGGGCACGAAGTGATTGTCCATGACATCGACATGGATCCAGTCGGCGCCCGCCGCCGTCACGGCCTCGATCTCGCGGCCCAGGGCGGCGAAATCGGCCGACAGGATCGAAGGTGCGATGCGGACCGGCTGTTGCGTCATGGCGATCAGGTACCTTGTTTCAGGTTCCGGGCCGTGTCGGCGCTTCCCAGCCCTTGCGACGGAAGGGATGCGCCGGGAAGCTGCCGAGCGGCTTGAACTCCTCGGAGAAGAAGCCGAGCTCTTCCAGCGCGAGCTTCACCCCGCGTTGCGCCGGGTGCCCCTCGACCTCGGCATAGAACTGCGCCTGCTCGAAGTGCGCACCCGACAGATAGCTCTCGAGCTTCACGATGTTGATACCGTTGGTGGCGAAGCCGCCCAACGCCTTGTAGAGCGCAGCCGGCACGCTCTTCACCCGGAACAGGAAGGCGGTCATACACTGCACGGTGCGCCAGTCGGGCTGGGCCTCGTCCCGCGAGAACACCAGCATGCGCGTGGTGTTGTGGTCGGCGTCCTCGATGTTGCGTGCCAGCACCTTCAGGTCGTAGATCCGTGCGGCCAGCGAGGAGGCGATGGCGCCCACGCTCTTGTCGCCATCCTCGGCGATCTCGCGCGCCGCACCCGCGGTGTCGCCGTGGACCAACGGCTCATAGCGATGCTTCTTCAGGAAGTTGCGGCACTGCGCCAGCGCCTGGACGTGGCTCTTCACCGTCTTGATCGATTTCAGCGTGGCTCCGGGCAACGCCACCAGACAATGCTCGACGCGCTGGAAGTGCTCGGCGACGATCTTGAGCTTGGTGTGGGGCAGCAGGCTGTGCAGGTCGGCGACCCGGCCGGCGATCGAGTTCTCGACCGGGATCATCGCCAGTTCGGCCTTGCCGCCCTGGACCGCGGCCATCGCCGTCTCGAAGGTCGGGCACGGCAGGGTCGTCATGTAAGGAAAGGCCGAGCGGCAGGCCATGTCGGAGTTGGCGCCGGCCTCGCCCTGAAAGGCGATGGTGTTGCTGGCCACGCCCTTGTTGCCGCGGCTTGTCCGCCCCTTTGCCATCTCGTCGATCCCCCGGGTCTCGCGCCCCATGCCTAATGGTCGGCGGGTTGTTTCGCCCGCCGGATCACCTACGTCAAATCGTCCGGCAAGCATGCGCCGGAGAGCGAAAAACCCCGCAAAATCCAGCACTTGCGACGTTCCGCCGCGCGAGCGCGAGGTCGTGATCGGATACTACTGACCGCACTGAGGGCGTGCTACAGCAACGTCCTGCATTTTGGCGCTTCAGGATCTGATATGGCCAGTTTCAACACGGTTGCGGGCTGCGTACTGGCCTCGGCGCTGTTCGCGATGGTGGTGGGCAAAGTCTCCAACGCCCTGGTTCACCCGCACAAACTCGACAAGCCCGCGCTCGCGGTGTCCGACGAGGCGCCGCAGACGGCTGTCGCCGCGGCGCCCGCACAGGAGCTGCCGCCGATCGGCCCCAAGCTCGCCGGCGCCAATGTCGAGGCCGGCAAGGCGATCTTCCAGAAGCAGTGCTTCACCTGCCACACCCCCGACAAGGGTGGCGCCAACAAGGTCGGTCCGAATTTGTGGGACATCGTCGGCCGCAAGAAGGCGGGCCACGCCGGCTTCAGCTATTCCTCGGCCCTGCAGGGCAAGGGCGGCGACTGGACCTACGAAGACATCGATCACATGATCTTCAAGCCGACCGCCTACGTGAAGGGCACCAAGCTGGCCTTCGCAGGCCTGCCCAAGGAGCAGGAGCGCGCCGACGTGATCGCCTATCTGCGCTCCCTGGCGGAATCACCCAAGCCGCTTCCCTAAGGCTGCAAGCAACGACATGGCCGGGTCGGTCCCTGCCGAGCTGGTCGCTCTGGCCGAGCGTCTCGCCGACGCTGCGCGCCCGATCGCCAACCGCTATTTCCGCACCGCCGTCCCGGTCGACGACAAGACCGATGCGAGCCCCGTCACCATCGCCGACCGTGAGGCCGAGAGGGCCATGCGCGCGCTGCTTGCCGAGCACGTGCCGCAGCACGGCGTTTTCGGTGAGGAGCACGGCGCGGTGCGGACCGATGCCGACTATGTCTGGGTGCTGGATCCGATCGACGGCACCAAGGCCTTCATCACCGGCCTTCCGATCTTCGGCACGCTGATCGCGCTCCTGCATCGCGGCAAGCCCGTGCTGGGCATCATCGACCAGCCAATCCTGGGCGAGCGGTGGCTCGGCGTCGCGGGCGAGCGCTCGACCTTCAACGGCAAGCCGATCGGCGTGCGGGCCTGCCCCGACCTCGCCCATGCCTACATGTATTCGACGGCGCCGATCATGTTCCCCGGCGAGTGGGAAAGGCGCCACGCGGCGCTGACCCAGCGGGTGAAGCTCTTCCGTTGGGGCGGCGACTGCTATGTCTACGGGCTGCTTGCCTCGGGTCATGTCGACCTCGTGGTCGAGAACTCCCTGAAGCTCTACGACTTCGCCGCGCTCGTGCCCGTCATCAAGGGCGCCGGCGGTCTCATCACCGACTGGCGGGGCGGCGAGCTCGACATGAACTCCGACGGATCGGTGCTGGCGGCGGGCGATCCCGCCACCCACCGGGCCGCCTCCGCCGTACTGAACCGAGATGACTCGGGCGCGCCGGAAAAGCGTCGCCCGCTCGGCTGAAGCGGTGGATCCGGATCGGCTCGACTGAGGCCTCAGGAGCTTTCCAGCGCTTCGCGCAGCAGCCTCAACGGAAGCGGCTTCTCGAGCGCGACCGGCCTTGCCCTTTGCGCCTTGAGTTCGCGCTGCAAGCGCGCCATGTCGTGTGCGCCCGACATCAGGACCCAGCGGCAGCCCGGCATCTCGGATACACTTTCGACGTAGAGGCGCAAGCCATCGCCATCGGGCAATCCAATGTCGCAGACGACCGCTTCGAACGAGGCCTTGCCGGCGGCCAATGCCTGACGGGCACCGGCCGCAGTCCGACAGCCGCTGACCTCATGGTCGCGGCGCCCCAGGTACTCGACGATCTCGACGCAGAGATCCGCGTCGTCCTCGATGACCAGGATCTTCATTGCTCAAGTCGAATTACGCAGTCGCCTACCGGAATTTAAGGCGCGACCCCGACGCGAGGTCAACCGTTCTTTGTGCATACCAAGGCAAAATTTAAGCATCCCTAAGCTTCAAGTCCTTCGGTCCAGGTAGGTCTCGAAGAAGTCCTCGACCGCCTGCATGCCGGCGTCGCTGAGCTTGATGAGGGTTCGGCGTTTGTCTGCCCTGTCTTCGCTGCGGACGATCAGGTGATGATCCTGCAGCGTTTCCATGCGCCGAAGCGCAGTCGTCTGCGGCACGCCCGAAGCAGCGCCCAGGCTGGTCACCGTGACTTCAGCGCCGGCCAGCGCCGCATCGTATAGATCGAGCAGCATCTCCCAGCATGGATCGGAAAACAGCTCGGCCGGAAAGTACTGGGTGCGCAACCGACGCATGGTCTTGAGCTCGCTGAGGGCGGCGCGCTTGCGGTTGTCGGCTCCCCCGCCTCCGCTCGCTTTGGCCTTGCCCACAGGTGGTGGCGGCGCTGTCACTTCCCTTGGCCGCAGCTTCATCTGACGGGCGTGCTGTGCCGATTTCACCGCACGGATCAGCCGCGGGCCATCGATCGGCTTGGTCAGCATGTCGCGCGCACCCAGCCTGATCGCCTGCACCGCATCGTCAAAACCCGCATTGCCACTGACGAAGATGACCTCGGGTCGCTCGGTTTCACCGAGCTGGCTCAGGCGTTCGGCGAACTCCATGCCGCTCAGCTCCGGCATCCTGAGATCGGTCACGACCACCTGCGGTCGATAGCCGTCGGCCAGGACCTGCAACGCTGCCCAACCGTCGGTCGCGGGGCGGCAACGCAAGTTCGCCTTGCTGAGGTACTCGACGAGCTCCTCTACGGCGTCCTGGTCATCGTCAACCACCAGGACATCGAGCGATCGATCGTCCTGGACGGCGCTGTCCGCCCCTTCCATCGCCCGCCTCCCGGCGAATCCATCCGGATTGGATATTTTTGCGAGAACGCCCGCACGTCAAGCGGTGCATATTGATCAAGGGGGCTGCGGCGCCGTTCGGCCGCCCCGTCCTGTGTGTCGGCAACATCCGCAAAGCGTCTCCTCGGGGAGGGAGCCTTTGAGCCAGCCTCATACTTCGTTGCAGGCCCGGCTCGCCGGCCGCCGGCGGCAGGGCTCGTTCTGGAGTTCGAGCGGACGCGGCATCCTCGTCATCGCGATCCTCAACATCGTGTTGCTGTGGGGCGTCACCGTCGCGGTACTGTGGCAGATCTTTCGCGACGAGGTAGACGGCTGGAAGCGGATGGCGGCCAACTTCAGCCTGACCACCGCGGCCTATACCCAGCAGGCCCTGGTCGCGACCGATCTCATGTTGCGGTCCATGATGGACTGGATCGACGACGAGGGCATCCAGTCCGAGACGCAGTTCGCCGCCGCCGTCGAGCAGCGTCGGTTCCACGAAGCCATCCGCGACCGCTTGTCCGGCTTGCCCCAGGTCAGCGTCGCCTCGATATTCAGCAAAGAGGGAGATCTCCTCGGCTCGTCGACCAGCTGGCCGCCGCCGCCGATCCATATCGGTGATCGAGAGGCCTTCCTGGCCCAGGTCGACCCGGACAGCCCGCCGGTCTCCATCAGCCGTGCCGTGTCCGCCCTCAACACCGGGCGCTGGACTTTCTATTTGTCGCGCCGGATCAGATCCAGGAACGGCCAGCTGCTGGGCGTCGCCGTTGTCGGCATTGAAGCGGAATACTTCTCCAACCTCTTTCGCCTGATCTCGCTCGGCGAGGACAGCTCGGTGTCGCTGTTCCGGATCGACGGGTCGCTGCTCGCGACAACGCTGAACAAACCCGACCTATTGGGCAAGAGCTATGCCGACGCCCAGCCGATCCGCATGATCCGCGATGGCCTTTCGGGCAGCGCCCAGGTCACTCGCGAGCCGCCGTGGTGGCAGCCTTCGGCTCCGGAAGGGCGCATCGTCTCGTCGCGCGCCGTCGAAGGCTTTCCCGTGCTGGTCGCCGTGACGATCGGCAACCAGACCTTTCTCGGCCAATGGCGGGAACGCCTTTACTTCATCCTTACCCTGGCCTTGCTGCTGAGCGCCGTCGCGGTGCTCGTCGCCGCCTTGATCCTGCGGCTCAGTGCGCGTACCGAAGCGGCAGCGCGGCTGGCCTTGGAGCGCCGGCTGCTGGCGGCCCTGATCGACACACCGACGGCGCTGTGCGCGGTTCTCGATCGGCAGGGCCGCGTGATCTACAGCAACGACCGGTTTCGCCAGGTCGTCGCCGGCAGCAACGAGCCCGGCGACATCCTGCGCGACCAGGCCGTCCAGGGCGCGGCGCCCATCCTCGCCTTCGCCGCCGGCAACGACGCGCCCGGCATCGAGGTCGATCTCCAGGTTGTCCGGCCCGGCGACGCCACGCGACACTTGCATTTCTCGCTGTCGCATCGGTCGCTGCCGGAGATCGGCGATTGCACCATCCTGATGGGACAGGACGAGACGCTGCGTCACCAGGCGCTGCAGGTCGTCGCGCAGACGGCGAAGCTCGTCACCTTGGGCGAGATGACCAGCGGCATGGCGCACGAGCTCAGCCAGCCCCTGAACGTCATCAAGATGGCGGCACAGAATGCCTTGTCCGAGGTCGTGCCGGCCGCCCCCTGCGAAGCAGGTTTTCGCCCGCCCATCAGCGACAGCGAGCTTCGTCCGTTCGTCGCCGGCAAGCTCAGCCGCATCATCGCCCAGGTCGACCGCGCCGCCTCGATCCTAACCCGCATGCGCGTATTCGGCCGCACGCCGGAGGGCGAACCCTCGCTGTTCGACGTGCGCGATGCCTGCCGCGGGGCGCTCATCCTGGTCGGCCAGCGTCTGCGTAGTGTCGACATCACGGTTCGCGAGGGGCTGGGTGGGGAGCCGCTGATGGTGCGCAGCCATCAGAGCCTGCTCGAGCAGGCATTGGTCAACGTGCTGGTCAACGCCCGCGATGCGCTGCTGCAATCGATGCGCACCGATAGGTGGATCGCCCTGACCACCGGGCGCAACAGCGACGGTCGCGTTCTCATCACCATTGCCGACAACGGACCCGGCGTGCCGGCCGACATTCGCGAGCGCATCTTCGAGCCCTTCTTCACCTCCAAGCCGACCGGCCAAGGCACCGGCCTCGGCCTGCCGCTGTCCTTCGGCATCGTGCGCGAAGCGGGCGGCACGCTGTCGCTGCGGCCCTCCGACGAGGGCGCCGTCTTCCAGATCGACCTGCCTGGAGCCTCCTGACCCCAACTAAAGCGCGTTCCAGGCCTTGCGGTCGATATCGTACCAGACGATGTCGGTGAACGACTTGTAATCGACGCGGCGGCGATAGGTGAGCCCGAGTCGCTTCATCACCGCCTGCGAGGCGAGGTTGTCGGGCAGCGTGATGGCGAAGATCAGATCGAGCTGCAACGTGTCGAAGCCGTAATCGAGGGCCGCACGCGCCACCTCGGTGGCATAGCCGTGGCCCCAGGCATCGGGATGGAGCGCCCAAAGCACCTCGGTCGCGTCGAACTCGGGCACGAAGTTCAGGCCGCCATGGCCGATCAGCCTGTCACCGAGGAACACGCCCCACGGCGCATATCGTCGCTCCTGCCAACCGCTGGCGAAACGGCCGATCGTGCCGCGGACGGCATCGACGGGCTCGCCGACGACGGGTGGCAGCCACTTGGCCACCTCGGGATGGCAGCGCATGGCGGCATAGGCTTCGGCGTCGCCGGCCACCAGGGGCCGCAGGCGGAGCCGCTCGGTCTGGAGCTTGGTCATCTTTACAGAACTTTACACTGCCGAGAGGGAGGGGAAACGGTCGTGCCCCATATCACTGTGACGGGGAACCCCAAACCCCCAGTCAAAGGAGAGTAGCATGACAAACGACAAGATCCTTGTCGGCACGCGCCGCAAGAGCCTGACCACGATCATGGCGGCCCTGTTGGCCGGCAGCCTCGCGGCCACCGCGGGCAGCACGGCCTTCGCCAAGACCGACGGCCAGGCGTTCGATCCGGCCAAGTTCCAGCAGCGCATCGAGAAGCGCGTGGACAAGGCGCTGTCGGGCACCGATGCCACCGCCGACCAGAAGAGCAAGGTCACGGGCATTCTTCAGGCCGCCTTCAAGGACATGAAGGGCTTCCATGACCAGCGCGTCGAGAACCGCAAGGCGATGCAGGCGGCGATGACCGCCGCGACCATCGACCCGGCGCGGATCGAGCAGCTGCGCGCCGAGCAGATGAAGATCGCCGATGCCAGCTCCAAGCGCTTCACCCAGGCGCTGGTCGATGCCGGCAACGTGCTGAATGCTTCGCAGCGCCAGGCCTTCTTCAAGGCGTGGAGCGAGCGCCACGGCAAGCGGCACGGCTAAGGCCGGATGACATCGGGGGTGATGCGGCCCGATACTGAGGCGATGGCCGCACGCATCCTGATGATCGACGACGACAGCCGCCTCGCCGGGATGGTCTCCGACTATCTCGGCGGGGCGGGCTTTCGTTTGACGATCGCCGGTACGGCACGCGAAGGCGAAGCGCTTCTGAAGCGTGAGACCTTCGACGCCATCATCCTCGACCTCATGCTGCCCGACGCCGACGGCCTCGACCTCTGCCGGCGTCTGCGTGGCGTCACCGACGTGCCGATCCTGATGCTGACGGCGCGCGGCGAACCGATGGACCGCGTGATCGGCCTGGAGGTCGGCGCCGACGACTATCTCGCCAAGCCGTTCGAACCGCGCGAGCTGCAGGCCCGCCTGCGCGCCATCCTGCGCCGCAAGGGCACGCCGACGAAGAACGACACGCTGCACTTCGGCAGGCTCGAGATCGACAAGGGGGCCCGCCTGGTGCGGGTCGACGGCGAAGAACGAACCATCACCTCCTACCAGTTCGCGCTGCTGCTGGCGCTCGCCGAGCGCGCCGGCCGCGTGCTGTCGCGCGACGCGCTGATGGACCTGCTCAAGGGCGAGAAGCTCGAAGCCTTCGACCGCTCGGTCGACGTCCACATCTCGCGCATCCGCGCCGCCATCGAGGACGACCCCAAGAAGCCGCGCCGCATCCTCACGGTGCGCGGTGCGGGTTACGTCTTCGCGAAGGATCAGGACCGGTGAGCCCGCACATCAGCCTTCTCCGTATGACGGAGGAGGAGATCTGAATGCAGCGCCTCTACCTCCAGTTCTATCTCACCATCCTCGTCGTGCTGGCGGTATTCGTCGGTGCGGCGGCGCTGCTTTGGCGGCTGGCCGACGATGATGCGCGTACGCCGCAGTACTTCGAGGTCGCGGCCGAGCTCACCGGGGCGCTGCTGCCCGATCTCGATTCACCCGTCATCGAGCAGCAGCGCTCGATAGAGGTCCTGCATCGCAAGCTGCGCTTCGACATCGCCCTGTATCGACCGGACGGCAGGTTGATCGCCATGGCAGGGCGGCCGCCGCCACGGTTCGATCCGGCGCGGGCGCGCCAGGGCTGGCGGCGCGGCCCCGGCGGACCGAACTTCACCCTGCAACTTCCCGACGGACGCTGGCTGGTCGCACGCCAGGTGCGAGAGCGGCCGATCAACCCGACGTTTTGGATCACCGCTTTCCTGGCGCTGGTCGCGCTGGCCATCGCCGTCGGCGCCTATCCGGTCGTGCGCGGGCTCGGCCGGCGGCTCGAGCGCCTGAAGGCCGGCGTCGAGCGCTTTGGCAACGATCTTGGCGCGCGTGTGAAGGTGGAAGGACGTGACGAGGTCGCGGCGCTCGCCCAAAGCTTCAATCGCTCGGCCGACCGCATAGAGCAGCTCGTCGCCGCCCACCGCATGCTGCTCGCCAACTGCAGCCACGAACTGCGCACCCCGCTTGCGCGTATCGCCGTTGCCGCGTCGATGCTGGGCGAGGATGCCGACGCCAAGACCCGCGAATCCCTGAAGCGAGACGTCGAGGAGCTCGACCAGCTCATCGAGCAGATCCTTCTGGCGAGTCGCCTCGAAGCCTTGCCCACGCTCGAGCACCGCGAGCCCGTCGACCTCCTGGCGCTGGCCGCGGAAGAGGCTGCGCGCTTCGACCTCGATGTCACGGGCCAGCCGGTCACCGTGTCGGGCGATCGGACATTGCTGCGTCGGCTGATCCGCAATCTCCTGGAGAACGCCCGGCGCCATGGTGGCGAGGGGCAGATCGAAGTCTCGGTGACCGAGGAGGCCGGGCGCGCCGTGTTGGAGGTCTCCGACCGCGGGCCGGGCGTACCGGCCGCGGAACGACAGCGCATCTTCGAGCCATTCTATCGCCTGGCCGGGGGCAGCGAGACCGGCCGCGGCAGCGGGCTTGGCCTGGCGCTGGTGCTCGACATCGCCCGCCGTCATGGCGGCGACGCCGTTTGCCTGGCGGCGGACGGTGGCGGCAGCCGCTTCCGCATCGATCTCCCGGCCGCTAAAGATACGAGGTGAACGAACGTTTACCTGAGGAGCGGTCCCATGGATTTCGACATTCCCGCAGAGATTTCAGACTACCTGAGGGAACTCGACGCCTTCATCGAGCGCGAGATCCGGCCGCTGGAGCGCGAGAACGACAATATCCGCTTCTTCGACCATCGCCGCGAACATGCCCGCACCGACTGGGACAATGACGGCCAGCCACGTCACGAATGGGAGGAACTCCTGGCCGAGATGCGTCGCCGCGCGGACAAGGCGGGCCATCTGCGCTTCGGCCTGCCCAAGGAACTCGGCGGCAAGGACGGCTCCAACCTCGCCATGGCGATCATCCGCGAACACTTGGCGCACAAGGGACTTGGCCTGCACAACGACCTGCAGAACGAGAGCTCGATCGTCGGAAACTTTCCCGTCGCCCTGCTGCTGCACCGCTTCGGCACCAAGGAGCAGAAGGACCGCTATCTCGAAGGCATGCTGACCGGCAAGGAACGCATCGCTTTCGGCCTCACCGAGCCCAACCACGGCTCGGACGCCACCTTCATGGAGACCACCGCGACCAGGCAAGGCTCCGACTGGGTGATCAACGGCATGAAGCGGTTCAACACCGGCATGCACACCGCGACGGTCGACCTCGTCTTCGCCCGCACCTCGGGCAAGGCCGGCGATGCGCGCGGCATCTCGGCCTTCCTGACGCCGGTCAAGTCACCGGGGTTCAAGGTCGAGCACATGTGGTGGACCTACAACATGCCGTCGGACCACGCCGAGGTGTCTTTGACCGACGTCAAGGTGCCGGCTTCGACCATGCTGGGCGAGGAAGGTCGCGGGCTCGACGTGGCCCAGACGTTCGTGCACGAGAACCGCATTCGCCAGGCCGCCTCGAGCCTGGGTGCCGCGCAGTACTGCATCGACATGTCGGTGGCCTACGCCAAGAACCGCAAAGTGTTCGGCAAGGCACTGGCCTCGAATCAGGCGATCCAGTTCCCGCTCGCCGAGTTGCACACCGAAGCCGAGATGACACGTGGCCTGGTGCGCAAGACCGCCTGGCATCTCGACCGCGAGCACCACATGAACGTCAGCGAATGGGTGGCGATGTCGAACTACCGCGCCAACCGCCTGGTCTGCGAGGCCGCTGACCGCGCCATCCAGGTCCATGGCGGCATCGGCTATTCGCGGCACATGCCTTTCGAGCACATCTATCGCCACCACCGGCGCTACCGCATCACCGAGGGCTCGGAGGAGATCCAGATTCGCCGCGTTGCGGGCGCCCTGTTCGGCTTCTGGGGAGCGCAGAAGGCGTCGACGGCACCGAAGGAGTGACGGCCTGACGTCGCATGAGAGGCACCTCCCGCTTCGGCGGCGATGCCATCATGTTCGGCACGGCGATGTTGCTGGGGTCGAGCTATCCGTTCGCCAAGGATGTGCTCGCCGTCATGAGCCCCTTGCTCTACAGCGCCTCGCGCTACCTGCTGGCTGCCCTCTTCCTGTTCGCCGCAGCGGTGCTGATGCGCAAGCCCATCGCCCTGGCGCGTCGCGACTGGCTGCCGATGATCGTGCTGTCGCTGGTCGGGGTCGCCCTGTTCCAGGCCTCCTGG
>JAEZIF010000217.1 GCA_023416135.1 Pseudomonadota bacterium | reverse complement strand
CCCGCACCCAATTCGATCCACCTTTCATGGCAAGGGGGCTGATGCCTGCCGCCGCGCGACGTGAAAACGCTTGAATACGGGTTTTCGCCATAGAACCGGACAGCGCTTCATACGGCGGCCTGCATGGCGGACGCTGCCGGCCTGCAAGATAGTCAGCGGCGCGCTGCGCGTGGAGGTCCTGGCGGCCCGCGGTCTCAACGCGCTGCGCCTCTACGCTGCACGCTCCCTGTCCTACGAGGGCATGGAGTATGAGTTGGTCGAGAACGCGCTCACGCCCGAGCAGATCCGCATCTACGACGCCTATGCCCGTGGCTTCAGATCATCCACGACGGCCTCGACGTCGCCCTGCAGGCCGCCAACGTCACCCGCGAGCGCGGCACGCTCCATGCACCGGCGAAGTCCGCCCCACGATCGGCCTTCGAGTCCGCCAAGCAGCGCTTCTTCTCGCACCTGATCGCCTCGATGAACGGTCGGCCAGGACGAGGAAACGGCCGTCATCCGGTCCCATTTCAATTCCTCAATATGTCGTCCCGCTCTAGCTGTAATGGGGTGGATGCCCCTCCCGACGGCATCAAGTGTGCCCCGCTGGTTATCTGCATTACCAGCCACAGAGGAGAGGGCATCCATGGAGAAGGCTACGATCATCGGGATCGACTTGGCAAAGCGCGTCTTTCAAGTACATGTGGCGGCGAAGGACGGCCGGCCGGTGTTGCGCAAGAGGGTGTCGCGAGCACAGTTGCTCGGCTTGCTGGCTAAGCAGCCGCCCGGCCGCCGGCTGTTGATCATCGGCGCCATGACCGTCGTTAGATGGGCAGTCCGCAAGGGCGCGGCCACGGGGTCGTGGCTGCCCGAATGCTGGTCCACAAGCCGCGATTGGTTGTGGCTATCGCCTTGGCCAACAAGATGGCCTCTTGCATCGATGGGGGCATCCACCCCATCACATCTAGACGAGGCACGCGCGCCGAGCTCCAGTACTCACTCTCTCAACAGGCCGGCCTCATGCAGAATCGCTTTGCATTTGGCCAGTTCCGCCGCTTCCGGACTGCTGAGCGGCGGGCGTACACCGCCTGTTTTCATGCCAAGTAGGCCAGCGATTGCCTTGAAGAGGGCGACGTGATGGAAGCCGCGCGAAAGGTCGAGATTGTCGCGCCCGAAGGGTCGAACGTCGTTCTGCGCGACGGGCTGGTCCGCTGGGACAAGTGGTCGTTCCACGTCCGCCTGGAACCGCGGCCGGGTGTCGTGCTGTCGCTGATCCGCTACGACGACAAGGCCGGGCCGCGCGACGTTGCCTACCAGATGTCGGCCAGCGAGATGTTCGTGCCCTACATGGATGCCTCGCCGACTTGGGCGTTCCGCGCCTACATGGACATCGGCGAGTACGGCTTCGGCATGCGTCTGGGCGCCTATGGCCTCGTCGACAACAAGCGCGTCGAAGCGAGGAAGCTCGACGACCCGACGGCCGCCGCCGATACAGCCTCGGGAACGCTGGTTGCGCCACACCTGCTGGCGGTCAATCACGATCACTACGTAGCGTTCCGAATCGACATGGACGCCGACGGTTCAGAGAACAGGCTGGTCGAGGATCGGATCGTGCCGCGCCGCATTTCCCAAGACGGGCCGCGGCGCAGCCTGTGGCAGGTGGAGACCCGGCCGATGGGCGTTTAAGGGCCGGTGACGACGCCGTTGGGCGCCGCACAATTCCGTGTCGAGAGTACACGCCGCAAGAACGCCTACGGCTACCCGACATCCTATCAGCTGCTGCCCGGCCACACCTCGGTGTCGATTCTTGCCCCCGACGATCCCGTCCAGGTGCGCGCCGGCTTCTCCGCCTACACGCTGTGGGCCACCGCCTTCGATCCAGGCCAGAAGTTTGCCGCCGGTGCCTATCCGAACGAAAATCCCGAGATGGACGGGCTGCCGCGTTGGGTGAAAGCAGAGCGGTCGATCGACGGTAATGACCTGGTTCTGTGGGCCGTCATGGGCTTCCGCCATGTCCCGCGAGCCGAGGACTGGCCGGCCATGCCTGCCCTGTGGCACGGTTTCCGCCTGCGGCCGTTCAACTTCTTCGACAAGAGCCCGGTGCTCGACGTGCCGCCGAAATGAGGCGATCCTGGCTCGTCGTGCTGATCGCCATGGTCGCGCCGCCGCTTTCCGCGGCGCC
Source organism: Pseudomonadota bacterium (assembly GCA_023416135.1). Classification (GTDB taxonomy): domain Bacteria; phylum Pseudomonadota; class Alphaproteobacteria; order Reyranellales; family Reyranellaceae; genus Reyranella. The sequence continues at coordinate 9,904 of JAEZIF010000217.1, read as the reverse complement.
GCCGCCCTCGGGGTCGATTCTGTTCATGACGCCGCAAGAATGGCGGCGCCTGCCAGCCATCGAGAAGACGGCCCTGGCAGCCGATTTCATGCGCATCTTCTGCGTGCAATCGTCCATGCCACCAGCCGTTCTGGTCGGCTGCCTCGACCGCCCTTCGGCCGACGGCGCGCTGTTCGAAAGGGCACTCGCCTGCGTGCGGGAGCCCGCTGCCAGTCGCTGAACATGAACTTGGTTGCGAACAAAGCCCCGGAAACTTGTTGCAGTTGCTGGGTTCTTGCAATCCTCCGCCAAGCTATCGCCGAAGACTCCAAGGAGTTCGGTTCGAGGTGGGCCCGCCGCCTTGCGCCCGATCGCGGCAAACCGGAGTGTTGTACACGACCGCCGCAGGCAAGCTCGGCCGGCGTGCATAGGCGCGACCGTCTGGGTCAGGCGTAATTTATCACCAGGTGCTTGATGTCCGTCATCTCGTCCATGGCGAAGGTCGTGCCCTCGCGCCCGATCCCGGACTCCTTCCAGCCGCCGAACGGCATGTTGTCGAGGCGGAAGATCGGCACGTCGTTGACCATCAGGCCGCCGACATCCCAGTCTTCGATCGCGCCGAAGGCCCGCCGAAGGTCGCGCGTGAAGAGGCCGCCTTGCAGGCCGTAGCGCGAGGAATTGGCGCGGAGCACGGCCTGCTCGAACGTGTCGAACTCGTTGACGGTAAGGACAGGGCCGAAGATCTCCTCGTCCTCGACCTTCATTCCGGAACGGGTGCCGACAAGCACAGTCGGATCGACGACGGCACCGTTGCGATTGCCACCCACCCTGACTTCCGCTCCGTCGCGCCGAGCCTCGGAGATCCACGATTCGATGCGGTCCGCGGAAGACCTGTTGATGACCGGACCGACGTCCGTGCCTTCGACCAGGGGATCTCCCACTTTGCAGGCAGACACGCGCTTCACGAGAAGATCAAGGAACTGCCGGTAGACGTCCTTTTCGACGAGAATGCGCTGGACGCCAATGCAGTACTGTCCGCCGTACACGACACCGCCGCGCACGCATCGTTCGGCGGCAAGATCGAGATCGGCGTCGGAGCAAACGATGACCGCCGCGTTCCCGCCGAGTTCCAGGGAGACCTTCTTCCGGCCGGCAATGGCCTTGATGTGCCACCCGACGCTGGCGGAACCGGTGAACGTCACCATGGCGAAGCGGTGGTCCTTGACCATCTTCTCCGCGAGCGGCACCGGGCAATGCACGACTGACAGCGCCCCCTCGGGGAGGCCCGCTTCGGTCAGGACCTCCGCCAAGAGCAGCGAGGTAAGTGGAGTTTGCGGCGCCGGCTTCAGGACGACGCTGTTGCCCACAGCGAGCGCCGGTCCAACCTTGTGAAGAACGAGATTGAGCGGGAAGTTGAACGGCGCGATCGCGAGGATCGGCCCGATCGGAAAGCGGCGCGCAATGCCCACTCGACGGCGCAAGATGGAGAGTTCCTCCATGTCGACGTTCTTGAGGTCGAGGCGCCGACCGGAACGCTGAGTCGTCTGGTAAGCGAAAACCCGGGCATCCATGTCCAGGGGCACTTCGTGACCGCCATAGCGGCGCGCCTCGGCCGCGGCGTTCGTGAGATTGAAGATCGAGCGGCCCACTTCGCCGCGGGCGTCGTACAACGGCTTCCCGGCCTCGGACGCAATGAGCCCGACGAACTCGTCAAACCGTGCCTCCATGATTGCGGCCGCGCGGGCAAGGATGTCCGCGCGTACGAAGCGCGGCAGTTTTCGCATGACGTGGAACGACTTCTCGGCTGCCAGGATAGCCTTCTCGATGGCGGCCTCGTCCGACAGCGGCATCTGTCCAACCGGAACATTGTCGTAGGGGGAGCGAATGATATCGAACTGCGCAGTCGCCACTTTCACCCTTCTCTCCATGTCATCCTGGCTCGCCAGCCAGCTCGAGAAATCATAACTCGAGCAAGACTCTGGGTGATCGGCTGCGCTTAGGTAATGTCAAAGTCTGGTGGGCCGTGTTCTGAATTTTCGCACATCAGAGACGATGGTCGGCGATCGCCCGGCGGAGGAAGGAAAGCAGTGTCGCCGCAGCCTTGCTGAGCGCAGGCGTTCGCAAGGTGATGACATCAATGGCGGCACGCGAGAGGATCGGATCCTCGATGCTGAAGGTCGCGAGCTGTCCGGCCGTTTCCTCCTTGAGCACGCACTCCGGAGGAAGGATCGTCACCGCATCCGTCGCAAGGACAAGGGCCTTCAAGGCGCCCAGCGAATTTGCCTCGAGGAACGGCTGCGTCGCCAGATTCTGCCTGGTGGCCGACCGCTCGATCAGCGTCCGGATGCCGAAGCTGCGATCGGGCAGCACGTGCGGCTGCTCGAGGACCGTGGCCAAGGTCCTCGAGTTGGCCTTTCCGATCGAATGCTCGGGTCGCGCCACCGCCCGAAGCGGCTGAGGCCACCGCATTCTCAACAGCAGCTCGCTCCTCAAGGGAGGGTCCAGCGCCACACCGATCTCTGCGTCCTGGCGGAGCACGGCCTCGGCGACCTGATGTGTCCCGAGCATGGCCAAACTGACCTCGATCTTGGGATACTTGAGGCGCAGGCGCGAAACGCACACCGGCAATATCCGGTCGATGGTAGCCTCTACGACCGCCAGCTTTACGACACCCCGCCGCAGTTCGCTCAGATCGTCGATCGCCGATCGGAGTTGCTCGACCTCGCGCCTCGTGCCCTTGGCGAATGCAACGACCAGCCGTCCTTGCTCGGTGAGCGCGATTCCCAGTCGATTGCGCGTCAGCAGCTCCGCCCCCAGCTGATGCTCGAGCAACTTGATCTGCCGGCTGATCGCGCTCGGCGCGATCTGAAGCCGGTCGGCAGCCAAGCGGATAGAGCCGCACTCGGCGACTTCCAGAAAGTACCGCAGTGCGGCGTCCATCAACACGCAGTGAGCCTAGGCAGGACTTGGGGAATAGGCCACCATCTCGATCTTCATCCTTTCGACAGATGGTAGCGTCGCCACCCCGATGCAGCACCGCGCGGGCCGGTGCCCGCAGATGTGCTCATGTAGACCGCATTCACTCGATCATAGTCGCCAATGTCGACCAAATAAACGTTGGCCTTGACCACGTCCTTCAGGGCCGCGTGCGACGTCGGGTTGTCGTGTTCCGTCAGATCTCTGGTTCTTTTTGGGTGCAGGCGATTGTCTGTCCCCTGCGCTCGAGTTCCCGAGCGTTCGTCGGACCTCTTGCCTCCGTCGCCAGCCGAAGACGAGCGCCTGGCGCCGTGTCTCGGCCGAGCCAAGTCCCGGCCGACACACGATGCCTGGAGAGGCCGGAGGCCATCCGCATCATGTTTCCGGCTACTTTTTCCCCGGGTTCTCCTTGTAGGCGATCATCTCGATCTTCATGTTCTCGTTCAGCGACGGCAGCGCCGGCACGCCAACACAGCAGCGGGCCGGCTTGAGACCGCCCATCGCCCCCGAATACACCTCGTTCACCGCGTCGTAGTCCCTGACGTCGGTGAGATAGACGTTGACCTTGACGACATCGGCGAACGTCGCGCCGCATGCCGCGAGAATGTCGGCAAGATTCTTCATGCATTGGGAGGTCTGCTCCCGAATGTCCAAGGAGATCTCGCCTGTCTCCGGATGGAAACCCGCGGTTCCCTTCGTATAGATCCAGGGCCCGATGACGGATGCGTTCGAATAGGGCCGCTTGTGAGCGTGCGCATCGACGTAGATTACGGTGCTGTCAGGCATCAGATCTCTCCTTTGGCAGTTGTCACTTGGGAACGGCTAGTGGGATGACGGGGTCGAAAGCGGCGTCAGGCGCCCCTCTTCCGCCGCGTGGCAACGTATCTCGCGGTGATCCGGCGTCCGAAGCACCCGGGGCGCCTCGGTGCGGCACCGGTCGTTGGCGAGCGGGCAGCGCGGATGAAAATGGCAGCCCGGCGGTGATGCGATCGGACTCGGAATCTCCCCACGGAGCGGCATGCGCTGGCCGTTCCGCGGCTCGAGCTTCGGGATCGCCTGCAACAGCAGCTGCGTATACGGATGCCGGGGTGCCGCGAAGATGTCCTTCGCCGGCCCCGATTCCACCAGCCGGCCCAGGTACATGATTCCGATGAAATCCGAGATGTGATAGACTACGGCCAGGTCGTGACTGATGAACAGATAGGTCAGGCCGAACTCGCGCTGAAGATCCTTCATCAGGTTCAGGATCTGCGCCTGCACCGAAACGTCGAGCGCCGAGGTCGGTTCGTCACAGACCAGAAACTCGGGCTTGCTGGCCAGAGCCCGCGCGATGGAGATGCGCTGCCGCTGTCCGCCGGAAAATTCGTGGGGGAACTTCTCCCCATCCCGCGCGGCCAGGTTCACCATCTCCAACAGCTCGCCCACCCGACGTTCAATCGCGCGGCGGTCGTCCATCAGCCGGTGGGCCACGATCGGTTCGGCCACGATATCCCGCACGCGCCATCGCGGGTTGAGGCTTGCGTAGGGGTCCTGGAAAATCATCTGAACATGCCGCCGCCTGGCCGGTCGTTTGCCGGCAGGCTCGATCGGTGTGCCGTCATACTCCACGCTCCCTGCGGTCGGTCCATAGAGCCCCACGACCACCCTGGCGATCGTCGACTTGCCGCAGCCGGACTCCCCCACCAGGCTGAACGTGGTGCCACGCGGGATGCGCAGGCTCACGCCGTCGATCGCCTTCACCACGCTGCGGCCCTGCCGCTTCATGAGACGCGTGACGAGAGGGGGCGAGACGTCAAAGTACTTCCTGAGGTCGCGGATCTCCACCCGGGGAGGCGTATCAGTGCTCTGCATGGGTGCGTCGGTCATGCACGTGGTCTCTCGTAGAGCCAGCAGGCTGCGCGGGAGGCCCGGGCCGGGACGAGCTCCGGGAGCTCGAGCTTGCACCGGTCGAAGGCCTTCGGGCAGCGAGGATGAAAGGCACACCCGCGGGGCGTCGCCGTGAGGCGTGGCATGGCTCCCGCGATCTGGGAAAGCCGCTCGAGATCCTTACCAACCACCGGGATCGAAGACATCAGGCCCGCTGTATAAGGATGAGCCGGCTCACTCACGACCGAGCGCAGGGGGCCGATCTCGACGAGGCGGCCGGCATACATGACCCCCACCCGGTCGGCGGTTTCCGCGATAACGCCCATATCATGCGTGATGAGGATGATCGCAGCACCGTGATCGCGGCACGTGCGCTTGAGGACATCGATGATCTGCGCCTGGATTGACACGTCCAGCGCCGTCGTCGGCTCGTCGGCGATCACCAGCCTTGGGCCCGCGCACAAGGCGAGCGCAATGACGACGCGTTGGCGCATTCCGCCCGAGAACTGATGCGGATACTGGTCGATGCGACGGTCGGGCGCCGGTATCCCCACTTCGGTCAGCAGCTCGAGGGCCCGTGCCCGCGCCTGCGCGGCCGACATATCATGGTGCGCGCGTATGGTCTGAACGAGCTGCTGTCCGACCGTGAACAGCGGATTAAGACTCGTCAGGGGGTCCTGCGGCACAAGTCCGATCTTGCGGCCCCTGATCCGCGTGAGTGCGGCACGGCTCAGGTTGTCGATTCGCTCGCCCTCCAGCAGCACCTCGCCCGCCACCACCCGGCCGGGTGGCTCCAGGAGGCCGATGATCGCGCTGCCCATCATCGACTTTCCGGCTCCGGACTCGCCGACGATGCCCAGCACCTCGCCAGCATCGAGCGAGAACGAGACGTCCTTCACCGGCGTCAGAGGCCCCGTCCGCGTCGGGTATTCGACGCGCACGTTGCGCACTTCCAGCAGCGGGGTGGCACGGTACCCGGACATCAGCGGAGCTTCGGGTTGAGGGCGTCACGCAGCCAGTCGCCCAGAAGGTTCACCGCCAGCACGATTCCGACGAGGGCGGCGGACGGGAAGATCACGATCCACCATTTGCCGGAGAGCATGAATTCGTTGCCGAGCCGCACGAGCGTACCGAGTGACGGCGTGACGGGCGGCATGCCAACGCCGAGATAGCTCAACGTCGCCTCCGTCAGGATCGCCAGAGCAAGGTTGATCGTGGCGATGACGGTGATGGGACCTGTCGTGTTGGGCAGGATGTGACGTGCGGCGATGAAGAGCGGGTGCCGGCCCAGAATGTTCACGGCCTGGACGTACTCCTTCCCCTTCTCCACCACGACAAGGCTGCGCACCGTGCGCGCGTACTGGACCCAGCTCGACACCCCGATCGACAGGACCAGGATGAGCATCGCGATGTCGTTGAAGACCTCGCGCGGGAGAGCCGCGCGCGCAACACCGTTGACAAGCAATGCGACAAGAATCGCCGGGAAGCTCAGCTGGACGTCGGCGATCCTCATGATCAGGACCTCGACCCGCCCGCCGGCGTAGCCGGCTGCAAGGCCAAGCGACACGCCCAACGTCATTGCCAGGAGGACACTGGCGAACCCGACCACCATGGAGATCCGGAGGCCGTAAAGAATCGTCGAGAAGATGTCGCGTCCCTGAACATCGGTTCCCAGGATAAAGCGGCTGTCGCCTCCCGAGACCCAGGCGGGCGGCAGTTCGGAATCCATCAGGCTAAGCGCCGAAAGGTTGAACGGGTTCTGCGGAGCGACCCATGGCGCGAGCAACGCCAGCAGCAGGAAGGCACACGCGACGACCGCGGCGACAACCGCCGACGGGGTGTGCCGAAAGCTCCAGAAGAGGTCGCTGTCATAGGCACGGCCAAGCACCTCGCAGATCCTGGACAGGCGGGCCGTCCTCGTCGTCACTTGGCGCCTCCTGTCTGGGCGCCGCCGATCTGCAGGCGCGGATCGATCGCGTAGTAGAGCAGGTCGACGACGAGATTGATGATCACGAACATCAGTGAAATGAGCACCAGATAGGAGGACATCACCGGAATGTCGGCAAAGTCGACGGCCTGGATGAACAGCAGCCCCATGCCGGGCCACTGGAACACCGTCTCGGTCACGATCGCGAACGCGATCAACGAGCCGATCTGCAATCCGATCACCGTGACGACGGGAATGAGGGTGTTCTTGAGCGCAAGGTGGAAGTTGATGATGCCATCGCTCAGACCGCGCGCCCGGGCGAACTTGATGTAGTCCGTGCGCAGGACCTCCAGCATCTCGGCCCGAACGAGACGCATGACGAGGGTCAACTGGAACAGACCCAGCGTGATCGACGGGAGGATGAGCGACTTCAGTCCACTGGCGGTCAGCAACCCTGTCGACCAGGCACCCAACTTCACGACCTCGCCCCGGCCGGAGGACGGCAGCCAGCCAAGATCGACCGAGAACAGAATGATCAGCACGATGCCGACCACGAAGCTTGGAAGCGAGACGCCGGTAAGGGAAACGATCTGGATGAACCCGGTCAGAAGGCCCCGCCGATTGATGGCGGAGTAGATCCCCATGGGAATGCCCAGCGACAGGGCAAAGGCGCTTGCACAAAGCACCAGCTCCAGCGTTGCCGGCATTCTTTCGAGGAGGAGGGTCGACACCGGGACACCGTTCCGGAACGAGACGCCGAATTCACCCGTCGCTGTGCGCGCCACGAACCTGGCGAATTGCACGAGAATAGGGTCGTTGAGACCGAGGCTCTCCCTCAGCTGCTCGCGGATTTCCCCGCCGACTTCCTGGCCGACCATGTTGTTCACCGGGTCGCCGACGAAGTGAAACAGTCCGAAGGCGATAAGCGCCACGACCAACATGACGATGAGGCCCTGGAGAAGCCTTCGAGAGATGAAGGGAATCATCGTTTCGCCAAGTGATGCGTCGAATTCGGAAAGCGCGATCGGATCGCAGCTGATTCAAGTGATGCGCCGGCCCGGCACCATCGCATGAGCCGGCGCCGTTCTCGGCGCCGCGAAGGCATGCATCTCACGGAGAGATCATGCCCGCGCGGTGCAGGCGCCGACGTCCAACGGCTTCGATCAGTCGAAGCGCGCCCAGTACAAACGGAACATGCCATCGGCCGGCTGGAAGATGTTGAACTTCTTCTTCGCTCCCCAGACCAGCGGCTCGAAGAGCAGCGGAATCGTGCCGACATCCTGCCTGTAGATGCCGAACAACTGGGCCATGAGCTCCTGGCGCCGCTTCGGGTCCTGCTCCGTGCGGATCACCTCGATGAGCTCGTCGGCCTTGGGATTGTCGTAGCCGGGGTTGTAGAGCCCCTTGGACCTTATGACGTTGTTCGCGAAGGCGAATCCATCGAGCTGCGGGGTGTTGGCCCAGCTGATCTGCCAGATGTCCGACTTCTTGTTGAGCGTCTTCGGGCTGTAAGCGGACCACGGCATCACACTGAGATTGGCCTTCACGCCGATCTGCGACCACATGGCCGTCATGGCCTGACACATCTGCTCGCTGTTGATGTAAACGGCCGCGGCACAGTCGAAGCCGACCTCGAAGCCGTTCGGATAGCCGGCCTCGGCCAGCAGCTTCTTTGCGGCGGCCGGATCGAACTTCACCAGCGGGGCGTCGAGCGAAGCGCTGTAGCCCTGGATCTGCGGCGCCAGGTAGTTACCCGTCTGCTTCGTCATCCCACGAAAGATCCGGGATGCGATCAGCTCGATGTTCAACGCCTGGTAAAGGGCTTTCCTCACGCGCACATCATTGAGCGGGTTCTTGTCCGTGATGTTGCTGTCATTCAGCCTGGCGCCATACTGATTGAGATTGAGGAAGTAGATCTTCGTGCTGTCTCCGACGATCGCCTTGACGGCATCCGAACCCTGCAGCCGTCCGACGTCCTGCAGGGGCGCGGGCGTGGCGAGGTCGATCTCGCCCGACAATAGCGAAGACATGCGGGTCGCGTCGGACGCGATCGGCCTGAGGATGACGCCCGTGAGATTGTGCTCTGCCTTGTGCCACCAGTTTGGATTGGCCTTGAGGACGGTCTCGCTGTCCGGACGGCGGCTGACCAGGACGAACGGGCCGGTTCCGTTGGCATTGTCGTCCGCGAAGCCCTTCTCACCCTTAGCCTGATTGGTCGAGCGGAGAGCGTCGTTCGCGACCATCCATTCCTTGTCCATGACATAGATGGCTGCGAGGTCATTGAGGACCGTTCCATGCGGACCTTCCGAGAGGACGTCCACCGTGAGGTCGTCGATCTTCTTGACGTCCTTGATCCAGTAGGCGCCAGGCCGGAACGGCGAGTTCGGGTCGGCGGCGCGCATCAGGGACGCAGCCACGTCGTCGGCCGTGAAGGCATTGCCGTTGTGGAACTTCACATTGGGGCGCAGCCTGAAGCGCCAGGTCACCGGGTCTACCCGCTCCCACGAGACCGCGAGGGAGGGCTCGATCTTGTAGTCGCGGTTGAGGCGGACAAGTCCTTCATAGATGTTGCCCATGAAGCCCATGTTGAAGACGCCATAGGAACCGTGCGGATCCACCGTCGTGATGTCGGCGCTGTTCGCCCAGCGCAAGGTGTTGGCGTTCCCTGGCGAAGCAACTGCCGTCGCTAGCGTGGCAATTGACACGAGCGACACGATTGTTGCCCTGATCCCCTTCATGAATTTCCCCTCCTGATGATGAGTCTGGCCTGCACGCCTGCTAATGACCGACTTGTCCAACCCGCTCCCGGTGATGACCGCTGCGGGTGCCAGCCTCGCCAATTGCCATCGAGCCGCGATAGAGCCGATACGCGCAGGCGGTGTTCTGTTCTTTCGAACACCTTGCCAGGAGGTCCGATCCGATGGCCGGACCGGCGGATTGCAAGGATGGCAAGTGGGGCGCCGCGGCAGGTCCGTCGCCGCTGGTTCGGAGGCCGCGAAAGGAAACCAAGGTCCTTTCAGCGCTTTGCGCTAGTACCTGCGCACAGAGATTATGACTCTTTGACGGGGTCAGGATAGGCCCGCAGAAGTTTGATGCGGGCGCGCTGGGTGTTGAACATCCATTTGATGCGGGCTCGGTCGTCGTTGCGTTGACATA
>JAEZIF010000484.1 GCA_023416135.1 Pseudomonadota bacterium | reverse complement strand
CTTCCAGGGCGTCGTTCTCGAGGTCGACGAACGCCTGCGCGCCGAAGTCGAGGGCCGTCTGACGGTGGGCCGCGCGTCCGGTGCCGATGACATACGCGCCAGCCTCGCGTGCCAGTTGCGTCACCATCGAACCGACGGCGCCGGCCGCGCCGTGCACGAGGACGCTCTGCCCCGCCTGAAGGCGGCCGTGCTCGAACAGTCCCTGCCACGCCGTCAGGCCCGAGATCGGCAGGCTCGCGCCCACCGTGAACTCGACGTCGCCCGGCAGCGGCGCGAGGTTGCGCGCCTCGACGGCCACGTACTCCGCCAGGGTGCCGTCGCGATGCCAGTCCGTGAGGCCGAGCACCCGCTGTCCCACCGACAGCCCCCTCGTGCCGTAGCCGAGGGCGGTGACCACGCCGGCCAGCTCATGGCCGGGGATCGACGGTGTGCGGTCACGGTCGAGGCGATCGGTCCAGGTCGGCGGCCACGTCAGCTCATCCGGGACGAATCCCGACGCATGAACCCGAACGATCACGTCGTTTATCGCGGCCTGCGGCTCGGGCCGCTCCACCAGCTTCATCCCGGCCGTTCCCGCAGCCTGGTCCGTCACCACGATCGCCTTCATGACAGTTCTCCTCGGTCATCCGTCTCTCTGGTCCGCGCTGACATGCGTCTGCCGTGGCCGTAAAACAGTACCGAAATCGGAAAATCGGAGAGTACCATCGGGCCATGGCTGGCCCCCGCATCCCCTCAGTGCGCCGTGGCGGCCTTCCTGCGCGAAGGGCACTACCTTCGCCAAGCTGGCAGAGCTGGCTCGATAGGCTGACTCGTCAGACGCCCAAGGGGGCGTCCTGGCCGACGACCTGCCTGTAAAGCGCACGGACCTCGTCGGACACGCGGTGCGTATCTTCCTTCAGGTTGCGCGGCGTGATCGCAATGAAGGCGATCTCCCAGTTGTCCGGCTTGGGAACGCCGACCTTCGGCACGAAGGCATGCGGCGCGCCGGGCGCGTTGTGGAAATGGCTGCCGCCGACCACCGGCTCCAGCACCGGCTTGCCGTTCTCGTCGAGGGAGAAGCCTTCCGCCTCGCCCACGACATACATCGGGAACTGATCGGTGCGGCTGGCGATGTGCGTGTGAAGCTCGACTTTCGGCAGGAACACCGCCGCGACGCCGCGACCGTGCCGGTTCTGGCCGAGACGCCACGGGCCGGGTCCGCTGAGATCCGGCGCGGCGGACAGGCGATATTCGGGGCGGGCCAGAATGGCGCGCAGCGCTTCCTTGGGGTCGGATCCGGGACTGGCCGCGGCGCGCGCCTTGCTGAAGTCCGCGTAGACGGACTTCATCCATTGAAGCTCGTCATCGGCCAGTTCGTGGTCGAGAACCGGGAGAGCCGCGCCATCGGGCATGAAAGGCTCCTCTGCCTTGTTGTCCGACATTCCGCGGACGAACCCGCTGAACGTCGCAAACGCTAGCATTCCGCCGGATTGCGGGGAAGGTCGGCAGACACGCCCCGGCGAAGGCGACCATGTCGGCAGGCGCGTCTCGCAAAGGGAGGTTGACTGGCTGACCGGCAAACGGGATCGCGTTCGCTGCGCCTTTCCGGAAGTTCCTGCAAGCGGTTGATGCGTCTGCTCTTTCGGGCACCGCCGACCCGCGAACGCTGTCGCATGAATCGCGACAACAACAGGCGTTCCGGGCGGGTCAGATGGTTTTGCGGCATTATCGGCATTTCCGCCGGTACTTTCGTAGTGGTGCGCGGAAGCCGACCCACTATCGATGGGCTTGCCGGCGAATTTAGATAGTAAAGATAATTTAGATGTTGGATTTCGCTCGGCCGGAGAGGCCGGCCCGACTGCGGCCGGGCGCGATGGGTATTGGATGAACGATGCAAAGAGCAGAGCCGCCGGAAGGCGAGCGCGGGCTACTATAACTTGCGTATCTATACTGGTCAACTGCGGTTCTATTTTTTCGTGCCGTAAGGCCCCAAGATTTTCGGGTCGAGCATCGGCGCCAGCAGTGCCGGCAACCCCGTCTGGCCCCCTGAAGGCATCCATGTTTCACCGACCGTCATGATCGATAGCCTGCTCCACCTGGAACGCCTGGCGAGATCCACTTGACGCACGAACCAACCGTGCGCTCACCTAGAGCACATTTCGTTCGGCTGGAATCAGCCGAACGGAATGTGCCTGTGTAATCAGCAGCGCCACAGCGCGCTTTTCCATTCGAGGGGAACCGTGAGCGGTTCCCCTCGAATGGAAAACGCTCTAGTTGCCAACAAATGACCGATGCAAATCGCCGGGGGGAAGAATGGACCAACCGACCTTTGACTTCATCGTCGTCGGCGCCGGCTCGGCCGGCTCGGTGCTGGCCAACCGGCTGAGCGCCGATCCCCGGCACAGGGTGCTGGTGCTGGAAGCCGGGCGCGAAAGCCATCCCTGGTCGTGGATCCCGGTCGGCTTCGCCAAGCTGATCGACAACCCCGCGGCGAACTGGCTCTATGCCTCGGAGCCCGAGGCGTCGACCGGCCAGCGCCGCATCCCGATCCCGCGCGGCAAGCTTTTAGGCGGCTCGTCGTCGATCAACGGCATGGTGTTCGTGCGCGGCCAGGCGCAGGACTACGACACCTGGGCGCAGCTCGGCAATCGCGGCTGGAGCTATCGCGAGGTGCTGCCGATCTTCCGCGACATGG
>JAEZIF010000376.1 GCA_023416135.1 Pseudomonadota bacterium | reverse complement strand
GCACCTTCAGGATCTCGACGCGCTGCTGCTCGCCGACCGACAGATCGGCGATCTTTGCATCGGGATCGACCACGAGCCCGTACTCGCGCGCCAGCCGCTCGAGCTCGGCCCGCGCCGCGGCGAGGCCCCCCGCCAGCAACGGCCCGCCCTCGGCGCCCAGCACCAGGTTCTCCAGCACCGTGAAGGTATCGACCAGCATGAAATGCTGGTGGACCATGCCGATGCCGTGGGCGATGGCGTCGTGCGGGCTTTCCATGCGCACGGCCCGGCCGTCGATACGGATTTCGCCGGCATCGGCGCGATAGAGCCCGTAGAGGATGCTCATCAGGGTCGACTTGCCGGCGCCGTTCTCGCCGACGATGCCGGTGATGGCGCCCTTGGCGATGGCCAGCGACACGCCGCGCACGGCCTGCACGCTGCCGAACGATTTCCGGATACCTGAAAGCTCGATGGCCGGAGCTGCCATTACGCAACCGCCGGTAGGATTTTCCGGCATTTCCGGCATTTCCGACAGAGGCCCTGGTGGCAAGGGTCCTTGCTCACCCCCAACCGGTAGGGGGTGGGTGTCGACGTACAAACGGAATCAGGGCACACAACCATGGCTACGCCATAATAACCATGGTTATATAAAATGCAAGCGCAATCCGGCCGACGTCACTTGCAGGCGTTGTTGCTCATGTAGTCGTGGACGGCGACCTTGCCCGCGATGATGTCGGCCTTGGCTGCGTCGACCTTGGCCTTCATCTCCGGCGTCACCAGCGCCTCGTTGTCCTTGTCGAGGGCCCAGTCGACGCCACCCTCCTTGAGGCCGAGGGCGGCGACGCCGCCCTTCCAGTTCTTGTCGTTGGCCGCCTTGAAACTGTTGTAGGCGGCAAGATCGACGCGCTTGATCATCGAGGTCAGCATCGTGCCGGGATGCAGGTGGTTCTGGTTGGAATCGACGCCGATCGCGAGCTTGCCGCGGTCCTTGGCGGCCTGCAGCACGCCGATGCCGGTCGAGCCCGCGGCGGCATAGACGACGTCGACGCCGCGATCGAACTGGCCCTTGGCGAGTTCTGCGCCGCGGCCCGGGTCGTTCCAGGCGGCCGGAGTCGTGCCGGTCATGTTGGCGATCAGCTCGGCCTTGGGATTGGCGTACTTGATGCCCTGCTCGAAGCCGCACTGGAAGCGGCGGATCAGCGGGATGTCCATGCCGCCGACGAAGCCGATCTTGCCGCTCTTGGAGGCGAGCGCCGCCAGCACGCCGACCAGGAAGGAGCCTTCATGCTCCTTGAAAGTGACGGACTGCACGTTGGCCAGCGGCACCACCATGTCGATGATCGTGAAGTGCACGTTGGGGAATTCCTTGGCGACCTTCTCCAGGGCCACGGCCTGCGAGAAACCGACGGCGATGATCGGGTCCTGGCCCCTCTGGGCGAAGCGGCGGTGCGCCTGCTCGAACTGCGTCTCGTTGTTGGGCTCGAACTCGGCGATGGCGATGCCGGTTTCCTTGTTGAAGCGCTGCGCGCCCTGGCTCACGCCCTCGTTGAAGGATTTGTCGAACTTGCCGCCGGTCGAATAGACGATGGCGGGCTTGGCGGCGTTTTGCGCCGCGGCGGGAGCGACCAGGGCTCCTGCAGCGAGCAATCCGACCAGCAGTCCGGTCCAGAGTTTCATGACGGCTCCCATTTTCGTTGGCCGGAGTGTGGACCCGCCTGCGCGCCGGGTCCAGGCAGTGAATACGCGAAAGCCAGCGGCACGCCGATTGCTAAAGCAACGCCTGGGAGGGAACGGATAGCCGAATACGATCTCGTGATCCGCAACACCACCATTGGGCGGCAGCGACGTGGTGAGGGGCGTATCGGCGTATCCGGCGGACGCGTGGTTGCCCTCGGCGAGCGGCTGGACAAGGGCAGGAAGAAGATCGACGCCAGCGGCCTGAGCGCCGCGCCGGGCGGCATCGACGCCCATGTCCATTTCGACAGGACACGGCCGACGGCTCGGTGTTCGCGACGATTTCGAAAGCGGCAGCCGCTATAGCGGATGTTGGTCCTGTTACGACGCCAATGCTCTTCTGGAAAAGCGTAGCGTCGGCCTATTGCCATTCGGCGTCGCCAATCTTCTCCCGTGCAGCGGTGCGCCGACCAAGGCCCAACCGCCGCGAAATGTCGTCAGCTGCTTAACCGACGAAGAAATCGTCGTGTAATTCCCTTGGAAACGAGGGATCGACATACAACCGGTTGTGCTGGTCCTCGCCGAACTGCGCTCGGTACAGCATGTTCATTCGACCGATGGTGAGAACATGCCCTTGCCGAGGCCCCAACAGCTTACCCTTAGTAGGTGGATCAACTCGACCGTCGTGTATCATCGCGGAGATGGACGTGGGGTCGTCTTCTTCAATATCGTAGAGTTCCTGGTAACGTCGGATCGCGGCAATCGTCTGCGGCCCGCACAAACCATCAATAGCCAGGGCGATCAATCTTCCCCTGCTGTCCTTGGAGTAGTCCCGGACGCGCCCTGCTGAAACTTCTGGCTTGCGCTGTATGGCCACGAGGAGGAACTGCACCAGCAGCACGTCTTTACGCAAATTACGTCCGCCCACGCCGACCGCGTGGTCAGGTACATAAGCGCGCGCAATCAAGGGCGAAGGTTTCGTGAAGATCAGAAGGCGCGGCATGCCTCGAGCTCCAATCTGAAAAACACTGAGCGCAACGCAGTAATTCTCACAGCGGGCCGACCGGGATATGTGACTTTCCCCACACGACAGTTGCCATTCACCGGCCGTGCAGGCCCCAGGTCGGCGGGTGAAGCAGAAACCAGACCGCCAGCAGCGCCGACAGCAGGGCAAAGGCCGTGCTGCCATTGACGTCGCGAGGAACAGGAAAACGAGGGATGCCATCCAGAAGCACAGATTCATCATGTCCGGCAAGGAGCGGTGTTTCACTTCCGCCTCCGTAGCTTTAGTCACTTTGAATCGAGCTGCCGGCGACGTTGTCGAGAGGGTCCTGGGCCTTAGGCGATGGCCCATGACTTGCTACGCCTTCCCACGTTAGCCTGACAGTCGCCCAACGCAGCGCGAGGACCACATGGCCGAGTACGATCTCGTGATCCGCAACACCACGATTGCGACCGCAGCAGACGTGGTGAAGGGCGATATCGGCATCACCGGCGGTCGGGTGGTTGCCCTGGGCGAGCGGCTGGACAAGGGCCGGAAGGAGATCGACGCCAGCGGCCTGATCGCCGTGCCGGGCGGCATCGACGCCCATGTCCATTTCGACCAGGACACCGC
>JAEZIF010000360.1 GCA_023416135.1 Pseudomonadota bacterium | reverse complement strand
GCGCGGACCCGGGAGGTCCGCGCTCCGACTCAGGCTGCCTTCTTCGAATGATGGCTGTGCAATTTTGCCCCGAGCGCCCGACGGATGGTGTTGAATTCCGGGCTGGCGACGTCGCGCGGCCTTGGCAGGTCGAGCCGGTTGTCGCTTTCGATGCGGCCCGGGCCGGGCGTCATCACGACCACTCGGTCGGCGAGGAAGATCGCCTCCTCGATCGAATGCGTCACGAAGACGACGGTGAGTTTCGTGCGCTGCCAGATATCCAAGAGCTCGTCCTGGAGGCGCTCTCGCGTCATGGCATCGAGCGCGCCGAACGGCTCGTCCATCAGCACCAGCTCGGCGTCGTTGGCGAGCACACGGGCGATCGCCACGCGCTGCTTCATGCCGCCCGAAAGCTGGTGCGGATAGGCGCTGGCGAACTTTTGCAGGCCGACCAGCTCGACGAACCTGTCGACCGCGTCCTTGACCTCGGACTTGCCGAGCCCGCGCGAGGCAGGACCGAAGCCGATATTGTCGCGCACCGACAGCCACGGGAACAGCGCGTAGTCCTGAAACACCATGCCGCGCGACGGGTCGGGCCCCTCGATCGGCTTGTCCCACATCAGGGCCTGGCCGGACGAGGGTTGCTCGAAGCCCGCCATGATGCGCAGCAGGGTGGACTTGCCGCAGCCTGAGGCGCCGATCAGGCAGACGAACTCGCCCTTGGCGATGGTGAGCGAGGCGTCGGACAGCGCATGGATCGTCTGGTCCTGAAGCTGGAAGTGCTTGAAGACCCGGTCGATCCGGATGATGGGGATCGCGCCTTCAGCCATTGTTGTGACCCGGACTCCAGCGCAGCAGGCGATTGCCGATGCTGACGACGATGCGGGCGGAGATGTAGCCCGCCAGCCCGATCACGATCATGCCGCAGATCACGAGGTCGGTGCGCGACAGCGTGCGAGCGTCCATGATGACGGCACCCAGGCCCTGCGGCACGCCGGTCATCTCGCCGACCACGATCACGAACCAGGCGAGGCCGAGGCCCAGCCTGAGCCCGGTGAAGATCGAGGGCGCGGCGGCCGGCAGCACCACCTTGTAGAACTGCGCATTGCCGCGGCAGCCCAGCATCGAGGCGGCCTCGAACAGCCTGGGGTCGACCGAGCGCACGCCGAAGATGGTGTTGAGCAGGATCGGATAGAAGGCGCCGAGGCAGACGAGTGCGAAGGCCGACTTCGCGCCCAGGCCGAACAGGATCATCGACAGCGGCAGCCAGGCGGTGACCGGGATCGGCCGCATCACCTGCAGGAAGGGATCGAGCAGCATGCGCGCGGTCGGCATGCGGCCGACCATCATGCCGATCGGCAAGGCGAACAGGGCAGCCAGCGCGAAGCCGCCATAGACGCGGCTCATCGATGCCAGCAGGTGGCCGGTGAGCGTGGCCGAATAGGCGTCGTCGTAGATGCCGCCCACGGCGAAGTCGACCATGTACTCGGCGACCTCGCCGGGCGTGGGGATCAGCTTGGTCCATTGCCGCGTCGTCGCGACTTGCCAGAAGGCGAGCAGCAGCAGCGGCACGATCAGCGCCAGCATCAGCGGCTTGATGCGTCGCCACAGCGCTTTCAGACGAACAGCAGGCGCGGGTACGCGCTCCTCCGTCATCCTGAGCGAAGCGAAGGATCTCATCGCCATCGACTACGCCGTGCTCGTTCGATTTTCATGCCACCCTCCGCGGCGCCCAGCACGACAGGGGCTAGCTGTTCGCGATCTCGTCCGAGAACTTCGGATTGAGGAAGGTCTCGAACTTCGGCAATGCGCGGATCTGCTTCAGCTCGAGCATGTGCTGAGCATAGGTCTTGGCCTGGCCTTGAACCGTGCCGTCGAGCTTCCACACATACTCGACGTTGTTGGCGCCCAGCGCCTGGTCGACGGCGGCGCGGTTGGCGCCGAGCTTCTGCACCGTGGCGTCCACGACGGCCGGCTTGTTGGCCATCATGTACTCGGCTGCCTGGCGCTGGATCTTGAGCATGGTGCGCACCAGGTCGGGGTTCTTGGCGACGGTCTCCTCGTGAGTGCCGAAGATCATGTTCAGGCCGCCCATCGAGGTGCCGTAGGGATACTCGACCAGCTGGCCGGCGCCCGACGTGATGGAAAGCGCCGGCCCCGGCTCGGCGCCGACATAAGCGTCGACGTCGCCGCGGGCCAGCATGGCGGCCATCTCTCCGAACGGCACGCGGACGGGCGTCACATCCTTGATCGACATGCCCTCCATGCGCAGGCGCTCCATGATGAAGACCTCCTGCGTCGAGCCCGGCCAGATGCCGACCTTCTTGCCCTTCAGGTCCTTGATGGTCTTGACGTCGGATCCGGCCTTGGAGATCACGCCCATGCCCTTGTTCGACATGGCGCCGACCACCACGACCGGCTCGCCGACGGCGCCGCCCAGGATGGCGGCGGCGATGCCGAAGGTGCCGAAATCGACCGACTTGGTGACCACGGCGTTCTTGCCGTCGGTCGGGCTGTCGAAAACGATGACCTCGATCTTGAGATCGGCCGGCGCGAACTTCTCGTAGAAGTAGGGCGGCATGGAATGGACCAGCCGCAGCGCCCCCATTTTCACGGTCTTGGGTTGGGCCCGCAGCACGACAGGCGCGGCGAGCGTGGTTGCGGCGAAGCCAGCTCCCGCGAGCAGGCGACGGCGATTGATCATTTGGGCCTCCCACTTGGCTAAGGGGAAGGAGGCAACAGTCGTGCCAAGTCTTGTCGGGAAGCCTGGCGTCGACATTGACCGCGGTACAACCAGCCATATACAGACGTCGAAATGATCAGCATCGCCAATCCCCGTGCCGAAAAGGCAGCGCGCAAGCTCGCGAAGCAGCTGAACATGACGATTTCCGAGGCCGTGGCCGTCGCCTGCGAGCGCGTTCTCCATGAGCAGGATGAGGCCACGCGCGGCAAGCGCCGTCGCCGAGAGCTCGATCGGGTGCTTGCCGACATCTGGAAGCGCCACAGGTTGCCGGCAAGCGAGGCCGAACGGGCAAGGCTGGCCGACCACGGCAATCTGTACGGGCCCGACGGCTTGCCTCGGTGACCGACATCGCAATAGACACGTCCGCGATCATGGAACTCCTGACGCGCGGGCCACAAGCGGCAGGGTTCGGCAGGCCATGGACGAGGCGGAGAGGGTCCTGGTCACGCCGGTCGCCCGCGTCGAAGCTGCTTCGTCCTCATGGGACGTTTCGGATGGACTCGCGCTGCGTTCGATCGCGGGTGGAATACGCTGGGACTGACGGATGTCGTGGTAGACCAACCAATGGCCGGCTTGGCGATCGACGCTTTCGAGGTGTGGGGCAAGGGCAGAGCCGGCGCGGCGCTGAACTTCGGCGACTGCTTCTCCCATGCCCTTGCAGTGGCCCGCGGCGCGCCGCTGCTGTTCATCGGCGACGATTCAGCCAGACCGAACTGCCGAAAGCGTAGATCGTCTTTCAGTCGGCCAGCAGCAGGAGCTGACGCGTCAGGATTCCATCGGCGTCGCGCAGCGCGTGGGTAATTGTGAAATGGTCGGCTCCCGCGACCGGGATCAGCGGCCCGGGCAGGTGCTGTGCGGAGCGCTTCTCGTGCAAGGCGCGGCTGTCGGCGACCAGGGGTGGCAACTCGGCCGTTCCGTAGGTGATCGCCAGCGGCTTGTTGATCATGGGCAACCGGAGCGGCGAGAGGGACGCGAGCTCGGCGTCGGTGAACCGCATCTTGTCGTTGAGGTAGGTATCGCGGATCGGGCCCAGCTCGAACACGCCTGATACCGCCATGCCGGCGCTGACCCTGGCATGGCCCAGGCACTGGGCCGTGAGATGCCCGCCGGCCGACCAACCGGACAGGATCACCTTGCCGTTGATGCCGTGCGCGGCGCCGTTGGCCGCCAGCCAGTCGAGCGCGGCGCCGATCTCGGCCACGATCTCGGTGAGCGAGGCGTCGGGCGCCAGCGTGTAGCCGGGCAGGGCCGCCGCCCAGCCGTGCGCGTAAACGCCGGCGATCAGGCTCGCAAACTGGTCTCGGCTGTTCCGCTGCCAGTAGCCGCCATGGATGAACACCAGGCAGGGCGCATTGGCGTCCTTGGCAGGAAACAGATCCCAGACGTTGCGTTCCTTGGGACCGTAGCGCAGGTCGAGATGCTCGGGATGGGCCTTGCGGAAGGCTTCGGACGCCGCGATCCGCGCCGCGTTGAGCTCGGCGCTGTTCTTCACGGCGTCGGTGTTGTTGTAGGCCGCGTCGCGTTCGGCCTTGGTCATCATTCCCCAGGTCTTCGTTGCCACGCTGATCGCTCCCCGGTTAATCCCGTATCGTACGCTTGCCGGCGACGAACTCGCTCATCAGCCTGTGGCCATCGTCGCTGACGGCGAGGTCCATGAACAGTGTGCGTTCATGCGCCAGCCCCTGGTCCAGCGGCATCCCCGACGCGCCGCGCACCAGCCGCTTGATGTGCGCCACAGCCTTCGGCGGCTGACCGGCAAGGCGTGCCGCCATCGCCAGCGCATGATCGAGCACCGGGCCGTCGACCGCGGCGTGCACCATACCGATCGCCGCCGCCTCGTCAGGCGAGACCGTGCGGCCCATCAACGACAGCTCGAGCGCGCGCGCCTCGCCGACCAGCCGCACCAGGCGCTGCGTGCCGCCGGCGCCGGCCAGGATGCCGATATTGATCTCGGGCTGACCGAGATGGTACGGCCCACGTTCGGCCAGACGGATGTCGCAGGCCATGGCGAACTCGAAGCCGCCGCCCATCGCGGTGCCGTTGATGGCCGCAATCACGGGCTTGGGCGCGCCTTCCAGGCGTGCGAGGAGCTTGTGGTAGGCGCCTTCAGGCGCGAGGCGCTCGAGCGAAAAGGCAGCGCGCTTCGCTCGCATCCGCTCCGACAGCGCCACCAGCTCCGAGACGTCGTAGTGCTCGATGAACACACCCTCGAGCGCGCCGGTGAAGACCAGCACTCGCACAGCGTCATCGGCGAGAAGTTCGTCGATCGCGCTTTGGAGCGCGCCCGTCATTTGGGCGTTCATGTAGCCCTTGGGCGGGTTGTCGAAGCGGGCGATGGCGATCGCGCCACGCCGCTCAATGTCGATCCTGGCCATGTCTCAAGTCTTACGGTCCAGGATGACGATGGCAATTCCCCCGATGATCAGCGCCGTTCCGATCAGCAGACCGGCGGTGATGGGCTCGCCGGTCAGGACGACCGAGGAGGCGATGGCGAGCAATGGCGTGCCCAGCATGCCGAGCGACGCGGTGACGGGCGGCAACGCCCGGGCGACCGAGACCGCGGCCCATGTCCCGGCAGGCCCCGCAATGATGCCGAGATACGCCAGCGCTACCCAGAGCGCAGGCTGGCCGAAATCGAGATGACCGCCGGGCTCGAGGACCAGCGCCAGGACGCCGAGCAGGATCGTCGCCACCGACATCTGCCAGGGCAGCACGTCGAGCGGCGCCAGGCGCCAGCGATGGCGGCGTGCATGCGGGACGGCAATGGCCCAGCTCAGGCCTGCCAGCAGGAGCCAGGCATGGCCCTCGACGATGCGCCGGTCGTTCCAGTCGAAGCGCCAGGGATCGATCAGCACGACAATGCCTGAAAGCCCGAGCAGGGCGCCGGCAATGCCGCGCCGGCCGACGCGTTCGCCGACCAGCAGCGAAAGCGGCACGATCCACAGCATGGTCGTGTAGGCGAGCACGCCCGAGCGGCCCGGCGGCACGATCTGCACGCCCATGTTGGACAGCGCGAAGAAGAAGCTGAGCTGGAATGCGCCGACCGACAGCACGATCGGCCAGTCGGCGCGGCTCGGCCACTGCAGCCGCTGCAGCGCCGCCAGCAGGGCGAACGCGCTGATCGCCGAGAGACCGGCCCGCCCCGCGGCGAGCCAGACCGGCGTGGCGGCTGACAGCCCGATCCTGATGACCGGCCAGGTCAGCCCGAACAGGACGACGGCGAGCCCGAGCTGGAGGTAGGCGACGCGCCGTCCCGTCAACGGAGAGGCTACGCGCGCTTTGCTTCGATCGTCGTCAGCGGTACCGGCAGTCGCGACAGCATTTCCTTGGGCACCACCTGCCAGAAGCGCTCGACCTCGCGGTTCCAGTCGTTCAGCAGGCGCGCCCCCAGCGGCGACCTGGTCTCGGCGACATGCTCCTCGACCAGTGCCTTGAGCACGCCCTCCCAGTGCGGATGGTCGATGCGCTGCCAGCTCACCGTCTCGGGATTGACCTTTAGCTTGAAGACGTCGTCGGGGTCGTAGACGAAGGCCATGCCGCCGGTCATGCCGGCCGCGAAATTGACGCCGAGCCCGCCCAGGATCACTGCGGTGCCGCCCGTCATGTATTCGCAGCCGTTGGAGCCGACGCCCTCGACCACCGTGTCGGCGCCGGAGTTCCTGACAGCGAAGCGCTCGCCGGCACGGCCGCAGGCGAACAGCTTGCCTGCCGTTGCGCCGTAGAGGACGGTGTTGCCGATGATGGCGTTGTCCTGCGGCACCAGCGGACTCGAGACCGTGGGCCTCACGACGATCGTGCCCCCGCTCAGTCCCTTGCCGACATAGTCGTTGGCATCGCCCAACACCTCGAGCTTCATGCCGCGGACGGCGAAGGCGCCCAGCGACTGGCCGGCCGTGCCGCGCAGCCGCACCGTCACGGTGTCGGGCTGCAGCTCGGCCATGCCGTACTTGCGCGTGATCATGGCGGCAAGCCGCGTGCCCACGGCGCGATGGGTGTTCCGGACGCTGTACTGCAGCTGCATCTTCTCGCGGTGGGTGAACAGCGGCTGGGCGTCGCGGATCATCTGGGCGTCGAGCGTGTCGGGTACCTCGTTGCGGCCCTCGACCGTGCAATGCACGGTCTCGCGGCCGCCGTCGGCCCGCGTCAGCAGCGGGTTGAGGTCGAGATCGTCGAGATAACGCGCGCCGCGGCTCACCTGCTTCAGAAGGTCGGAGCGGCCGACGATCTCCAGCAGCGAGCGGTAACCCAGCTGCGCCAGAATGGTGCGCACCTCTTCGGCGACGAAGCTGAAGAGATTGACCACCTTCTCCGGCGTTCCCTCGAACTTGGCGCGCAGCTTGGGATCCTGGGTGCAGACGCCGACCGGGCAGGTGTTGGAATGGCACTGCCGTACCATGATGCAGCCCATTGCGATCAGCGAGGCCGTGCCGATGCCGTACTCCTCGGCACCCAGCATCGCGGCCACCACCACGTCGCGGCCGGTCTTGATGCCGCCGTCGGTGCGCAGCAGCACCTTGTCGCGCAAGCGATTGAGCGTCAGCACCTGGTGCGTTTCCGAGAGGCCCATCTCCCAGGGAATACCGGCGTACTTGATGCTGGTCTGGGGCGAAGCGCCCGTGCCGCCGCTGTGACCCGACACGAGGATCACGTCGGCCTTGGCCTTGGCGACGCCGGCCGCGATGGTGCCGATGCCCGAGCGGGCCACCAGCTTCACCGTGACACGCGCCTCGGGGTTGATCTGCTTCAGGTCGTAGATCAGCTGCGCCAGGTCCTCGATCGAGTAGATGTCATGATGCGGCGGCGGGCTGATCAGGGTGACGCCCGGCGTCGAATGACGCAGCTTGGCGATCATCTCGCTGACCTTGAGGCCCGGGAGCTGGCCACCCTCGCCGGGCTTGGCGCCCTGGGCGACCTTGATCTCGAGCTCGCGGCAGTTGTTCAGGTACTCCGCCGTGACGCCGAAGCGGCCCGACGCCACCTGCTTGATGGCCGAAGAAGCGTTGTCGCCGTTGGAGCGTGCCTTGTAGCGCGCCGGATCCTCGCCGCCTTCGCCCGAATCCGACTTGGCGCCGATGCGGTTCATGGCGATGGACAGGGTCTCGTGCGCCTCCGGTCCCAGTGCGCCCAGCGAGATGCCCGGCGCCACCAGGCGCTTGCGCAGCTCGGTGATGGATTCGACGTCGTCGATCGGGATCGGCGCGCGGTCGGTCCTGAAATCCAGCAGGTCGCGCAGGTTGATGGGCGGGAGTCGCCGCACCTGCTCGCTGTACTTGCGGTACTTGTCGTAGGACTCGGTGTTCACCGCATCCTGCAGCATGTGGATGAGGTTGCCCTCGAAATTGTGCCGGTCGCCGCCGCGCCGCATCTTGTAGAAGCCGCCGATCGGCAGGGCGATCACGTCCTCGTCGAAGGCGCGCTGGTGCTGCTCGGCGATCTTCTCCTGCACGCCGCGCAGGCCGATGCCCGAGATGCGGGACGGCATGCCGGGGAAGAATTCCTGCACTAGCGAGCGCGACAGGCCGACGGCCTCAAAGTTGCAGCCGCCGCGGTAGGACGACAGCACCGAGATGCCCATCTTGGACATCACCTTGAGCAGGCCGTCGTCGAGCGCCTTCTTGTAGTTTGCGAGGCACTGGCCGAGCGACAGCTTGCCGAACAGGCCGCGCTTGTGGCGCGCCGCGATCGTCTCTTCGGCGAGGTAGGGGTTCACCGTGGTCGCGCCGACGCCGATGATGACGGCGGCATAGTGCACGTCCAGGCACTCGGCCGAGCGCACGTTCAGCGAGATGAAGGTGCGCAACGACTGGCGCACCAGGTAGGAGTGCACGCCGCCCGCCGCCAGGATCATGGGCAGGGCCGCGCGTTCGGCATCGACGTTGGCATCGGTCAGCACGATGTGCAGGCAGCCGCGGCGCACGGCCTCCTCGGCCTCGTGGCAGATGCGGTCGAAGGCCTGGCGCATGGCGTCGAGGCCGCCCCTGCCATCGCCAGGACGGGGGTCGAAGGTGCAGTCGATGCGCGCGGCACTGTCGCCCATGTACTTGCGCATCGCCTCGAACTCGGCGTTGAGCACGATCGGCGACTGCAGCGAGAGCATCTCGCTCTGCTCGGGGCTCTCGTCGAGGATGTTGCCGAGGTTGCCGAGCCGCGTGCGGATCGTCATGACATTGCGCTCGCGCAAGCTGTCGATCGGCGGATTGGTCACTTGGCTGAAGTTCTGGCGGAAGAAGTGGTGCATGCCGCGATAGGTATCCGAAAGCACCGCTAGCGGCGCGTCGTCGCCCATCGAGCCGACGGCTTCCTTGCCGTCCTCGACCATGGGATGGAGGATCATCTCCAGATCCTCGATCGACCAGCCGACCGCGAACTGCCGGCGGCGCAACTCGTCCGGGGCGAAATGCTCGGCGGCCGGCGCGTCCTGCTTGATCAGCGAATCGAGCTCGACGGTGCGGTTGGTCCACTCGGCATAGTCGTGCGTGTCGGCGAGCATGTCCTTCAGCTCGCGATCCTTGTAGAGCGCGGGCTGTTCCATATCGACGGCCAGCATCTCGCCCGGGCCGAGCCGGCCCTTCTCGACGATCTTGAGCTCGTCCTGCGGCACCATGCCGGCCTCGGAGCCCGCGATCAGAAGCTCGTCGGCGGTGCGCACGTAGCGCATGGGCCGCAGCCCGTTGCGGTCCATGCCGACCAGCGCCCACTTGCCGGCGACGGCAGCGATGGCGGCCGGGCCGTCCCACGGCTCCATGACGCCGTTGACGTAGTTGTACATGGCGCGGTGCTTGGGCGGCACGTTCGGGTTGGCCGACGATGCCTCGGGGATCATCATCAGCTTGACCATCGGCAGGTTGCGATGGCCGCGCACCAGCAGCTCGAAGACGTTGTCGAGCGCCGACGAATCCGACGCCTCGGGCTGGATGATGGGCTTGAGGTCTTCCATCGAGCGGCCGAAGCCGTCATGGGCGAGCCGCGCCTCATGGCTCTTCATCCAGTTGACGTTGCCCAGGATGGTGTTGATCTCGCCGTTGTGCGCCAGCACGCGGAACGGCTGGGCGAGCTTCCATTGCGGGAAGGTGTTGGTCGAGTAGCGCTGATGGAAGATGGCGAAGCGCGAGACGAAGCGCTCGTCCAGCAGGTCCGGGTAGAAGGCCGACAGATGCTCGGCCAGGAACATGCCCTTGTAGACGATCGAGCGGCACGACAGCGAGCAGACGTAGAACT
>JAEZIF010000198.1 GCA_023416135.1 Pseudomonadota bacterium | reverse complement strand
GGCGCCGAACATCCTACCCAGCCACGACACGAAGCGCGTCCAATTGATCCGTGAAGGCCGGCTCATCGTCGAGCGTGAGCAGGACGAAGTAGAGCGTGCCGTCGCTGATGCGGCCGATCTCCGGGATGGGCAGGCTGCGGAAGGCGGCGGCCAGCCGATCGAGGCCCTTGCCGCGTACGTCGATCGCGAACGACGGCAGCAGATCGACCGGCAAGGCGCCCGACCCGATCTGGCCACGCACCGGCTCGACGCCGACCGTGGCGTCGCCGCCGACCGCCCTGGCGACGACGGGCAGCAGGCGCTCGGCAAGCGCCTTGATCTCGCCTGCCGACCGGGCGAGCGCACGCACCGTCGGCAGGCGCTCGGCGAGCCGCGTCGGATCGGCATAGAGTCGCAGCGTCGCCTCGAGCGCGGCCAGCCGCACCTTGTCGAGGCGCAGTGCACGCTTCATGGGATTGCGCGCGATGCGCTCGATCAGGGCCCGGCGTCCGACGATCAGGCCGGCCTGCGGACCGCCCAACAGCTTGTCGCCGGAGAAGGTCACGACATCGATGCCGGCCGCCACCGCCTCGCGCGCCGTTGGCTCGTGCGGGAGTCCCCAGGTTTCGAGATCGACCAGCGTGCCGCTGCCGAGATCCTCGATCACGGGCAGGCCCTTTTCGCGGGCGAGCGGCACGAGTTCGGCAGCCGACACCGTCTTGACGAAACCCATGACGGTATAGTTCGAGGGATGAACTTTCATGATCGCCGCGGTGTCAGGGCCGATCGCGGCGGCATAGTCCTTGAGATGCGTGCGGTTGGTGGTGCCGACCTCGACCAGCCGGCAGCCGGCGCGGGCCATGATGTCGGGAATGCGGAAGGCACCGCCGATCTCGATGAGCTCGCCGCGCGAGACGATGACTTCGCGGCCGGCGGCGAGCGTGGCCAGCACCAGCAGCACGGCGGCGGCATTGTTGTTGACCGCGGTCGCGGCTTCCGCGCCGGTCAGGCGATGCAGCCACGGCGCGATGTGATCGTCGCGCTCGCCGCGGCCTGCGCCCGAAAGATCGTATTCCAGCGTGGTCGGCGAACGCATCGCCGCCACTGCGGCCTCGATCGCCTCCTCGGCCAGCAACGCCCGGCCGAGATTGGTGTGCAGCACGGTGCCGGTCAGATTGAAGACGCGGCGTTGCGAGGGCTGCACCAGGCCGACCAGCCGCTGCTCGCACCAGCGGGCGCAAGCGGCCTCGTCGGCGACTTCCTCGCTGCCGCGCTTGGCGTCGGCCCAGGCGCGCAGGGCCTCGATCACCAGCGGCCGCCCGGCGCGCGCCGTCAGCGGCGCCAGCGAGGGCCAGTTGGCCATGCGATCGATGGATGGCGGACGCCGCAAAGGGCTGGTTTCGGCAGGGTCGGCACGCGACACGGGTCGTTTCCCCAAGACGTCTCAGCCGGGCCATTCGCCCGGCAGGGCGCAGATTGGCCAAATTGGCCCGCCGCGGCAACGCCTATGCGGACGAGGACGACCGACGAATTCCGGATGCCCGCCGGGAGATCCCCGCAGGATGCACGCATCGTGCGTTATGTACTCGAACATTGCCATCAATTGCTTCCGTCGGATTCGGCCATGACCCCGAGCACGAAGGGATTGGCGACTCGGGAGAAACCTTCTTCGCCGACCAGCACGTCGAGCCCCAGCGAACCGAGATCGTCGGCCAGCGGCTCCAGCGTGCGCATGCTTTCGACATAGAACACCTTCGAATAGCCCTTGCAGGCCTCGCAGCATTCGGCCCGCAGGTACGACGCGCGGGCGAACTGACGGAACGAGATCTTATCGGTGCTGCCGCAATGCACGCAGCGCGTCCGCACGTAGTGCCACGACGTGGCGCAGAGCGAGCAATGCAGATGGCGATGGCCGAACTTGGTCCCGCCTGGCGCGATCATGCCGGCGACCGATGGCGAACCGCAGGCCGGGCACTGGCCGGCATTGGCCGGATCGAGCGCGGCCGCGTCGAGCAGCGCCGCCATGCGCGTCCAGGCGACCTGCAGTGCCGCCGCCACGAACACCATCCCAGCGGCCTGGCCGGGCTTCACGTCGCCCCCCAGGAATCGATCGGCCCACGCCTCGAGATCGTCGGCTGAGGCCGCAGCGAGCGCCGCCCGGGCCTGCCGAGCGGGCTCGGGCAGCGCCTCAACGTCGATGCGCTCGAGAATCCGCGTCAGCGCCGCGCGCCAGCTTTCGTCGCGCTTGCAGGTCGCGGGATCGAGCGGCGCACCCCGAGCCGGCCGCGGCAAGGTGCCGGACGGCAAGCCATTCAACGCTTCGTGTTGGGCGGCAACCAGGGCTGAGAGCATGCGCAAGAAGCCTTCGAGCTCGTGCCCAGGCGCCAACGCGCCGAGCCGCTCCGCGCGCTTGGCGAAGACCGTCGAAAGATCGGGCAGCTTGACGGGGTCGCTCTCGGCGAACGACCCGACGGTATTGTCACTCACTCAGTGTTTACCGACTTCCTGGCGAAACCATTTGCGATGATGCTTCCAGCTCCAACCGCGCGTGACCGACCCACGGGTCATGGCGCGCAGCGTGCCCTTGACCCAGATCGCAGCATAGACGTGGACGATCCAGATCAGGATGGCGCCGATCGCACACAGCGCATGGACGACCGCCGCCAGCCGCTTCTGATCGATGCTGGTGTAGGCCTCGAAGTAGACGTCCCACAGCACCAGCCCGCTGCCGAACAGCAGCAGGATCAGGATCGACTGTCCCCAGAAGACGAGCTTCTGGCCGGCATTGTACTTGCCGAGTTCCGGCAGCCCCTCCTCCTCGTTGTTGATCACCTTGCCGAGGTTCTTCATCCACACCGTGTCGTCGCGGTTCCACAAATTGAGCGTGAAGAACCGGAAGAACAGGCCGAGGAAGCTGAAGAACAGCACCACGCCGATCCAGGGATGGATCGCGCGTGTCATCTGGCCGCCGCCGAACAGATTGGTGAGGAAGTAGAGCGAGGGATGGAACAGCGCCATGCCGCTCAGCCCCAGCAGGATCAAAGAAATGGCGGTGATCCAGTGGTTGATGCGGGCGCCCGTCGTGTAGCGCGAGACGACGTTATTCTCGCTCATGAGCTCTTGCCTCCCGCCACTTCGTCAGCCTTGCGCTGATCGGCGTCGCTGACCTCGTTGGGACCCTTGGTGATGTAGTGCAGGAAGCCGAACACACCGGCGAAGGCGATCGCCGCCAGCGAGATCGGCTTCATGACTCCCTTCCAGAACCCGACCATGGGACTGATTCTGGGATCGTTCGGGAGGCCGGCATAGAGCGACGGATTGTCGGCATGGTGCAGCACGTACATGACATGCGTGCCGCCGACGCCCGGCGGATTGTACAGCCCGGCGTTCTTGAAGCCGCGCGACTTGAGGTCGGTGATGCGGTTCTCGGCATGGGCGATCATGTCGGTCTTGGAGCCGAAGTAGATCGCCTGGGTCGGGCAGGCCTTGGCGCAGGCCGGCGCCTGGCCGACCGCGACCCGGTCGGAACACAGCGTTCACTTGTAGGCCTTGCGATCGACCTTGGAGATGCGCGGGATGTTGAAGGGGCAGCCCTTCACGCAGTAGCCGCAGCCGATGCAGTTCTCCGACACGAAGTCGACGATGCCGTTGGTGTACTGCACGATCGCACCCGGTGCCGGGCAGGCTTTCAGGCAGCCCGGGTCGTCGCAATGCATGCAGCCGTCCTTGCGGATCAGCCATTCCAGATCGTCGCCGTGCTCGTATTCCGTGAAGCGCATCACGGTCCACGATGCCGGCGTCAGATCGGTCGGATTGTCGTAGGTGCCGTCGGTGTAGCCGATCTCCTGCCTGAGATCGTTCCACTCCAGGCAGGCCGCCTGGCAGGCCTTGCAGCCGATGCATTTGGAGACATCGATCAGCTTGGCGACTTCCACGGGGGCCTGCCGGATCTGCGGCGGCGCCTCGGTCGAGGCGGAGCGACGGCGGATGTCGAGCGATTGCAGCGTAGCCATGGTGCCCTCCTCCGCCTATGCGACCGCCGGCTGGGCCGGTGGCGTGGTCTTCTTCACGTCGACCAGGAACGCCTTGTATTCCGGCGTATTCACCGAGGCGTCGCCGACCGAGGGCGTGAGCACGTTCATCGGATGCGCCTTGCGGGCGAAGCCGACGAAGCCGAAGTGGATCGGCAGTCCGACCATGTCGCACGGCTTGCCGTCGACCATGATCGGCCGGATGCGCTTGGTGACGCAGGCCTTTGCCTTTATCGCACCGCGCTTGCTGGAGACCTCCACCCAGTCGCCGTTCTGGATGCCCTTGGCCTTGGCCAGCCGCTCGCCCATCTCGACGAACAGTTCGGGCTGCAGGACCGCGTTGTCGTGCACGTTCTTGGTCCAGTAGTGGAAGTGCTCGGCCAGCCGGTAGCTGGTCGCCACGATCGGGAACTTGTCCGGCGTGCCGAATGACTTGGCGTCCGCCGCGAACACCCTCACCACCGGGTTGGTGCTGACCTTGGGATGCAGCGGGTTGGCGATGTAGGCGTCCATCGGCTCGTAGTGCTCGGGGAACGGCCCGTCGGGCATCGCTCCGCGAGCGAACAGTCGGGCGGTGCCTTCCTGGTTCATGATGAACGGGCCGACCGCCTTGTCGGGCGCGACGGTCGGCGCGTAGTCGGGTACGTCTCCGCCGGTCCAGCGGCTGCCGTTCCACCAGACGTACTTCTTTCTCTCGCTCCACGGCTTGCCGTCGGGATCGGCCGAGGCGCGGTTGTAGAGGATGCGCCGGTTGGCTGGCCACGCGAAGCCCCAGTTGGGGTAGATGCCGAGACCCGTCGGGTCGCCGGCATCGCGGCGCATCGACATGTTGCCGGCCTCGGTGAAGACGCCGGTGTAGATCCACATGCCGCCCGCCGTCTTGCCATCGGCCCGCATGACGCCGAAGCTAGGCAGCAGCTGGCCGGCGCGTAGCATGATCCGGCTGGGATCGACCGGATCGGGCAGATCCTCGAGCGCGTAGCCGTTGATCTCCTTCAGCACTTCCTGCGGATCGGGATTGTGCGGCCGCGTATAGTTCCACGTCAGCTTGACGATCGGATCGGGGAAGGCGCCGCCCTCCTTGGCGTAAAGAGAGCGCAGCCTGAGATGCAGCTCCGATACGATCTCCATGTCGCTCCTGGATTCGCCCGGGCCGTCCGCCGCCTTCCAGTGCCACATGACGACGCGGCTGGAATTGGTGCAGCTGCCCTCCTCCTCGGCATAGGCCGAAGCGGGGAGCTGGATGACCTCGGTCTGGATCGACTTGGTGTCGACGTTGTTGAATTCGCCGTGGTTCTCCCAGAACCGCGCGGTCTCGGTCTCGAGTGGATCGATCGAGACCAGCCACTTGAGCTTGCCGAGCCCGGCCACGACCTTGTTCTTGTCCGGCGAGGCCATCATGATGTTGAGGCCCTGGCAGAACAGGCCGTTCATCTGGCCTGCCGCCATCATGTCGACCATCTTCAACACGTCGTAGGTCGTGTCGAACTTGGGCAGGTAGTCGTAGGCCCAGTCGTTGTCCTTGGTCGCGGCCGCGCCGAAGAAGCTCTTCTGCTGGCTGACGAAGAACTTCTCGTAGTTCTGCCAGAAGCTGGTCTGGCCCGGCCGCAGGGGCTTGAAGGCGCGCGACTTGATGTAGTCGGCGTAGGTCGTCTCGCGGTCGGTCGGCAGGACCAGATAGCCCGGCGTCGAGGTCGAGAGCAGCGCCAGGTCGGTGATACCCTGCACGTTGGAATGACCGCGCAGCGCGTTCACGCCGCCGCCCGGCATGCCCATGTTGCCCAGCAGCAGCTGGATCATGGCCATCGACCGGATGTTCTGCGCACCCGTCGTGTGCTGGGTCCAGCCCAGGGCGTACATCGACGTCATGGTGCGCGTGGGCACCGACGTTGTGGCGATCATCTCGCAGATCTGCAGGAACTTCGCCTTGGGTGTCCCCGTGATGCGCTCGACCATCTCGGGCGTATAACGCTCGACGTGGGCCTTCAGGAGGTTGATGGCGCAGCGCTGGTTCTGCAGGGTCTCGTCGACCTTGGCCATGCCCTGCTCGTCGAGCTCGTAGTCCCAGCTCGAGCGATCGACATAGGCCCTGCGGTTGGCGTCGAAGCCGGTGAACAGGCCGTCGTCGAAGGCGAAGCCTTCCTTCACGACATACGACGCGTTGGTGTACGCTTTCACGTACTCCCGGTGGATCTTGTCGTTGACCAGCAGGTAGCGCATCACGCCCGACAGGAACGCGATGTCGGTGCCGGGACGGATTGGCGCATAGACGTCGGCGACCGCAGCCGAGCGCGTGAAGCGCGGATCGACCACGATCAGCTTGGCGCCGTTGTTGGCCTTGGCTTCGGTGACCCACTTGAAGCCGCAGGGGTGTGCCTCGGCGGCATTGCCGCCCATGATCAGGACGAGATCAGTGTTCTTGATGTCGTTCCACGAGTTCGTCATCGCACCGCGTCCGAAGGTCGGGCCAAGACTGGCCACGGTCGGACCGTGTCAAATTCTTGCCTGATCTTCGAAACCCAATATCCCGGTCGCGCGAACGAACTTGTAGGTGAGGTAACCCGCCTCGTTGCTGAGCGAGGAGCCGCCGAAGAAGCCCGTGCTCAGCCAGCGGTTGACCGTGACGCCGTCGCGGTTCCTGGCGATGAAATTCTTGTCGCGGTCTTCCTTCATCAGCTTGGCGATGCGGTCGAGCGCGAAGTCCCAGCGCACGCGCTCGAACTTGTCCGAGCCCGGCTTGCGGTGCATCGGATACTTCAGGCGATTGGCGCTGTGGATGTAGCCCAGCGACGCCGCACCGCGCGCGCAGAGCGTGCCACGGTTGACCGGATGGTCGGGATCGCCCTCGACATGGATGATCGAGGATTTGGCGTTCTTCGACTTGTCGCCCAGCGAGTAGATCAGCACGCCGCAGGCGACGGCGCAGTAAGGGCAGGCGTTGCGTGTTTCGGTGGCGCGCTCCAGCTTGAAGGGTCGCACACCGGCTGCAAGCACATCGCCCGCACCGACGAATCCCAAGGCGCCCACCGAGGAAGCGGCGAGCCCGGCAGCGCTCACCTTCATGAATTGCCGACGTGTGACGGCCATGTTGGTCTCCATCCCTTTCGACGCTTGTTGTCCGGCCTTCAGGCTCGTGGCTTGTTTTTTGACGCGTCTCGTCTAGTGAAACTGCGCTAAGTCCCGGAATCAATAGAAATCGGCGCACGTTTCGGTGAATCTTTAGGCTACCGCCGGTTGCCGCCCTGTGGGGCGCGGCCAAGGATAAGTCGGCGGTTTATGCGCCCTCGGGCCTCTCAGGAGCCCCTCGGCGGGTCCGTTCGCTGGCCGCATCGAGGGCTGGCGACGAGGTCGCCCGGTCGCCCTCCGGCGGCGTTGTCCGGCCATTCCACAGCCGGGGCTGGCGATTGCGCAGCCAGAAGATGCAGGCGCGGGTGTCAGGCGGATGGTGCACCGTGTCGCTCAGAGTGTGCTCCCTGCCCTGGTGCAGTACCGTACGCTCGACCTTCCGCTCGAATCCGACGGCGCGCTCGTAAAGGCAGCACGCCACCCGGGCATCGGCGACGGCCTTCCCCTCACGCACCGCCATCGCAAATGCGGGCTGCGCCGCGATCCAGTTGTCTATGGTTCGCGTGGTAACGTCGAAGAAACTGGCGAGGTCCTCGTTGGTGGCGCCGAGCAGGCAGTAGTTGCGGGCCAGCTCGCAATAGTCGGGGCGGTAAAGGGTCGGACGGCCGGGATCGTTCATCTCGAGAATATAACTATGATTATGCCATAGATCAATACCCTGGTAATTTTTTCGTGCCGTACGTGCCTTGGGAGGCGTTTCCGAAACAAAAGGTAGTGGGTCCGGTTGTCAGCCGAGCGGACGACTGCTGGCAATGCAGTCAAACGAGCAGATCTTCTCTCATCTCCCTCAGCAGCCGACGCCACGCTTGAACCTCGCGGCTCGGGGCGAACGAGCCGGCCCGTGCACGCACGGCCCTGCGCAGGTCGCGAACGAACCGCGGATCCCGTTCGACCCGCTGCATCAGGCTCGCAAGGGATTGAGTATCGCCGACGGGAAAATACCCGGGATACGCGGTGCCCAGCAGTCCGACATTGCCGTCGATGCGCGATGCCAGGATGGGAACGCCGGCGACGGCCGCCTCCGAGATCACGTTCGCGCCGCCCTCGTTCAGCGACGATATCACCATGGCATGACTGCGCGTCAGCAGCCGACGGACCTCGGCATGCACGACGTCGTCCCGCCAGCGATAGCGGGGGTTGGCCTTCATTTCAGCGCGCGCACGCGCGACCCACTGCGCCGTATAGGCACGCCCGACCTGCTCGATACGCACCGTGCTCTCCACCGGCAGCAGGCGCACGGCATGGGCGGCGCGCAACGGATCCTTCACGTCGCGCAGATGGCCGATCACGCTGATGACCACGCCGCGCGCGCTCGGCTTCCATGCCTGGGCCGGCGGCTCGGCCGATTGATGAATGACCCGCAAACGCGAGCGCAGGCGTTTGGGCACGACGCGCCACGCCAGATCATTGAGAGCGACAAGGCGGTCGGCCAACGCCATCGACCGAAGGGTCGGCTCGGGGTCGGAGGCCAGATAGCCGTAGATGTCGGTGCCGCTCAGCTGGAGCACGACGGGCCGCTCGGGATGGCGGGACTTGAACGCGGCAATGGCGTCGGCGCTGCGCCAGGCATGCACGGCGATCATCAGATCGGCCGGCTCACCGTCGTAGGCCGCGGCGAGACGCACCCGCTGGCCGAGCTTGCGCAAGATGGCGGCCCATCGTGAGGCGGCAATGCGATTGCCGGTACGTGCCGTCGGACCGGTTGGTGTGATAAGGACGATTCTCATGGACCAGGCCACGCAAGCCCGTCGCCCGACCAGCGGATCATCTGCCGGCGAACTTGTGGCGCAACTGCGCGAGGCCCGTCATCGCACCGAGCGCTTGACGGAAGATCTGTCATCTCAGGAATTGATGGGACCGTACCTCGGCATCGTCAATCCCGTGCTGTGGGAGATCGGCCACGTCGCGTGGTTCCACGAGTATTGGACACTGCGCCACGCGGCCGGCCGCGCGCCGCTGATCGAGCGTTGCGACCGGCTGTGGGATTCGAGCGCGGTGGCGCATGCCACGCGCTGGCATCTCGACCTTCCCGACCGCGCCGGCACTTGGCGCTACATGGCCGATGTGCTGGCGCGCCAGGAAGACCTGCTGAGCGGCGGCGTCGGCGACGAGACACGCTACTTCCATGACCTCTCCGTCCGGCACGAGGACATGCATGTCGAGGCGCTGACTTACATGCGCCAGACCTTGAGCTATGCGCCGCCCGGGGACCTCGGTATCACCGGACGGCCCAACGCCGGCGCCTTGCCGGGCGACGTCGCCGTGCCGGGTGGTCGATGGCGGCTCGGCTCGACCGCGGGCGACGGCTTCATCTTCGACAACGAGAAATGGGCACACACGGCGGCGCTAAAGCCGTTCCGCATCGCCCGCGCGCCGGTGACCAATGCCGAGTTCGCCGCCTTCATCGACGCGGGCGGCTACCGGACGCGGGAGTTCTGGAGCGACGCCGGCTGGGCGTGGCGCGAGCAGCGCGGCGCTGAGCGGCCCGTCTATTGGCAGGGCAAGCGCGACGGCACATGGACGGTACGCCGCTATCGCACCGTCGAGGAACTGGCGCCGCATGCACCCGTCGTGTTCGTGAACTGGTTCGAGGCCGCTGCCTGGTGCCGCTGGGCGGGCCGTCGCCTGCCGAGCGAGGCCGAATGGGAGGCCGCCGCGATCGGCCAGCCGACCGCCGACGGCACGCGACTCGCCGACCAGCGCCGTCGCTGGCCGTGGGGTGACGAGCCGCCGACGCCGGCACGCGCCAATCTCGACTTCGCCTTCGACGGGACGATCGATGTCGCGGCCCTCGGTCGGGGCGACGGCGCCTTCGGCTGCCGGCAGATGACCGGCAATATCTGGGAATGGACGGTGTCGGACTTCCTGCCCTTCGCGGGTTTCGACGCCGATCCGTACAAGGACTACTCGCAGCCGTGGTTCGGCACCCGCAAGGTGCTGCGCGGCGGCTGCTGGGCGACCAGCGCGCGCATCGCCCGACCGGCCTACCGCAACTTCTTCACACCGGACCGCAGCGATGTCTTCGCCGGCTTCCGGACCTGTGCGATCTGACGACTGTGGACGCCCTTACCCTCTTCGGCCTGCTGTCGGTGACCGCGATGGTGACCTGCTACGCGTTCGAGGAGCGAAGCCATTGGTTCATCCTGGGCTTTGCCGCTTCTTGCCTGCTCGCCTCGATCTACGGCTTCCTCCAGGGTGCGTGCCATTCGGATTGGTGGAGGGCATAACGGCCGCGGCACGATGCAACTCGTTGACGGGCGCACCTTTGCTGGCACCTGGCGCGACCCCTCCATACGCCAAGGCAAGTACATCGCCTCGCTGGGTGCAAGTGAAGCCGAATGCGAAGCCCGGTTGCCTCAGTGACTGAAGCCGCGCAGATTTCCGCGAAGACTCACTGCTTCTTCTGCAGGCCCCAGGTTTCCGCAAGCTGGGCGGCGATGCGGGCCGCCATCAGGCGGTTGCCGGGGCTCTCGGCATTGTCGTCACGCCAATAGTGGACGTGGTCGGCATAGATCGTGCCCTTCTCGTTGGCGAAGATGTCGCCGAGGTCGTAGATCGCCAACCCACGCTCGCGCAACGTCAGCAGGCCGGCCACCATCTTGCGATAGATCGGGCCGTAGGAGAGATCGCCGACGATACGCTTCTCCTCGTCCGTCAGTACCTTGCCGTAGGCCGGTGCCGGCTGGATGAAGAACGCCGACTTCAGATTGTATTCGCGTGCCAGCACCTCGGTGGCGCGCAGGTACTTCTGGTAAAGGCCGAGCTGCACCGCGAACTCGCGCTCGGCGTCGCGGCGGATTTCCTCGGGCATGCTGAAGATGCTGTTGAGCGTCGTCTTCTTGCTCGACTTGAAGACGTCCTGGCCCTTGGCCGCCTGCTCGATGCCGCGCACGACGAGATAGGCGGCGTGGCTGTGGCCCAGCACCGGCATGGCCGCGAGCGAGCCCGCGAGCCGTCCCATGACCCAACCGATCGCCGCATCGCCGAAATTCTCGTCGGCGACGAAGGGATTGACCTCGATGAAGTTGCTGAGCGGCCGCTCCAGCCGCTCCTCGGCGTGCGGCCAGAAGAAATAATGCTCGTTGTAGCCGCCGAGATTGACCACGGCGTCGATCGAGGTCGCATACATCGCGAACAGAATGAAGGGTTGCGGCTCCTTCCAGGCGCCGTCCCCGCCGTTCAGCACCAGCCACGGCTTGCCGTTGGGGCTGACGTATTTCTTGTTCAGCTCCTCCTCGAGATAGCGCGGTGCCGGCGGCCTGGCGTTCTGGGCCAGCTGCGAAGCGACCGAACCGCCGCTCAGCAAGACGGTGTAGCGCTCGGGATTGCGGACGGTCGGATAATCGGGCCCGTAGAGGCCGATGTTGTTGACCCACGACTGGCCGCACGGCGGATTGGCGTGGTGCACGAAGCCGACATAGGGATGCGGATAGAGCGTATCGACGTAGCGGCAGGTCGTGCCCTTGGTGGCGTCACGCAGATAGGTGTTCTGCGTGCGCTCGAAGAGCTGGGCCGCCGGCGTATAGCGGCCGTCCTCGATGAACATCCAGGCGACGGCGGCAAGTTCGATCGCCGCCAGCGCCAGCACGATACCGAAGAGGGCCGAGATCCAGCCGAAAACACGCTGCTTCATCAAAAATAGTCCGCCCAAACGAGTCGGGCGGACTATAGCGGCGGAGCGCCAGCCGACAAGGCGGCGCGATGCCCTACTTGCGCGTGCCGTGCCTTATTTGGCCGCCGCCGCCCCGGCCATGGCGACTTCCGCGTCCTGGTTCGCCATCACGCCTGAAACGCCGATGCCGCCGATGATCTTTCCATCGGCGATGATGAGCACGCCGCCTTCCAGCGGCGTTGCCCCCTTGACGGCGAGCAGGCGCAAGTTGGCGCCGCCCTGCGCAATGGCATCCTGCAGGGCCTTGGTGGGCCGCTTGAAATTGTTGGACGTCACTGACTTGCCGATGGCGATGTCGACACTTGCATGCTGTGTGTTGTCGATCTTGGAGAAGGCCGCGAGGTTGCCCGAGCTGTCGACGATGGCGATGGCGACCGGCCAGTTGTTCTTCCTGGCCTCGGCCTCGGCGGCACCCAGCGCCTTCTTGGCGGCATCGAAGGTGATGGGTGGGCCGTAGGCGGGCGGTGGCGGGGGCGCCTGGGCGAACAGCGGCGACGCGACAAAGCTGGCCACAACGGCGGTCGCGATCAGAAGCCTGCCCATGGTTGTTTATCTCCCTGGGTTACCGCCTCTGCGGGCGGGCCTCGGGACTATGGACGAGGCGTCGCTGCCAAGCAGGGGCGGGCGGCGGTCACATTCAGGTGACCGCTATCCAACCCAGGGCGTGTAGCGGCCGTACAAGGTCGCCGCCCGTTCGAGAGCGAAGCGCGAGAGGCGTATCCCTTCCATCGTCACCTCCGTCACGCCCGGGATGGCCATGTCCGTCGAGTTCTCCTCGAACAGCATCCGGCCGAGATCCTCGGGCGGCCACTTCCTGGCGAAGGCGGCATAGCCGTCGGTGATGCCGTAGCTTTGTCCTGGCCGTGCGGCCGGCGGCCGGCGCCTATCTTGAGATGCCAATGCCTGTCGAGCTTGCTGTCCGGCCGCTCGAGATTGTCGTCTTACAGGTCGTACATGTGCACGACGTTGTCGAACACGAAGACGTTGCCATCCCGATCGAACGGGCTTGCCCGTGTCAGCCCGGATTATCGAGGCTGAACACGCCGGTCGTCTCGTCATAGGCGAAGGCCTCGGCGTAGCGGCCCCAGCCGGTGACGGCGCGCAGAGTCTGATCGGCGAACTGTTCGGACATGTGGTCCTCGAGCTCGTCGCGGAAGCGGCTGGCCGGCGCGCGATGATTGCCGCGTTCGTCGAGCACCCGGCGAATGTGGCCGGCGAGCGGCACGTTGGCCAGGAGATGCTGCGCGAACAGGTGCTTGCGGTCGTCAGGCCCGAGATCGACAAAGCGCCGGCCCGCCTCGGTCAGGCGGATGTCGCCCTCGGCAAGCTCGGCGAAGCGCATCAGATGCAGGCTCTCGGCCACCGGGAAGAGATCGTCTATCTCCATCTGCAGGGTCGCGGCGAGATCGGGCAGGTCGGCGCGGCCGCGATAGGGATCGGCCGCGACCGCCTCGAGCAGGCCTGCCAGCAGGTTGATGGAGATGCGCGGCAGCAACAGCGAGATGCCGCTGCCCGGCAGGGCATGCGCCGGCGGCTGGACGGCGGGCCTGGAAGTCATCAGGGCGTAGATGTCGTCGACCAGCCGGCGGAAGGCCGGATCGAGCCGGTTGCGCGGCTGCGGCAGGTCGACGGGGATCTCGGCAGCGACGCGCCCGGGATTGGAGGCCAGCACAAGGATGCGGTCGCTCATCAGCACCGCCTCCTCGATGTTGTGTGTCACCAGCAGGATGGACGAGATCGGCAGCCGTCCTTCATGCCAGAGATCGAGCAGGTCGGTGCGCAAGGTCTCGGCGGTCAGCACATCAAGCGCGGAGAAGGCTTCGTCCATCAGCAGCAGTCTGGGATGAACGACCAGCGCACGGGCAATGCCGACGCGCTGGCGCATGCCGCCCGACAGCTCCTTGGGATAGGCGCTTTCGTAACCGTCCAGCCCGATCAGGTCGATCGCCTCGAGCGCGCGACGGCGGCGTTCGGCGGGCACGATGCCCAGCGCCTCGAGTCCGAGCTCGACATTCTCCTGCACGGTCAGCCAGGGAAAGAGCGCGAAGGTCTGGAACACCATGGCGACCTCACTGGCGGGGGCGGCGACGGGATGGCCGTCGATGGCGACGCGGCCTTCGCTTGCCGGCATGAGGCCCGCGATGATGCGCAGCAACGATGACTTGCCGCAGCCCGAGCGGCCGAGCAGGGAGACGATCTCGCGGTTGGCGAGCTTGAGGCTTACGCCATCCAGCACCAGCAGGCGCTCACCGCTTCCTTTGGGATAGGACTGGCGAACGTGGTCGACCTCGACCAGCGGCGTGTTCAGGCCATCCATGTCGTTCTCCTCATGTCAGGCGATAGCGCCGTTCGGCCAGGCGATAGAGCGGCCGCCAGACCACGCGATTGCAGGCCACCACCATCACCGACATCACGGCGATGCCCAGCACGACGCGCGCATAGTCGCCATTGGCCGAGGCGTCGGCGATGTAGGCGCCGAGGCCGGCCGCCTCCAGCCTGGTGGTGCCCCAGCTTGCGACCTCGGCCACGATGCTGGCATTCCACGAGCCGCCGGTCGCCGTCAGCGCGCCGGTCACGTAGTAGGGCAGGATCCCGGGCAGGATGACCTTGCGCCACCACTGCCACGAGCGCAGTCGAAATAGCTGGGCGGCTTCACGCAGGTCGGTCGGGAGGCGCTGGCGCCGGCGATGACGTTGAACAGGATGTACCACTGCGTACCCAGCACCATCAGCGGGCTGAGCCAGATGTCGGGATCGAGGCGCCAGTGCACGATCGCCACGACGGCGATCGGAAAGAGCACGTTGGCCGGGAACGCGGCGAGGAACTGCGCGATCGGCTGGGCGCGAGTGGCCACGTTGGGCCTCAGTCCGATCCACACGCCGACTGGCACCCACAACAGGCTGGCCAGCGCGATCAGGATCACGACACGCAGCAAGGTGAGCAGGCCCAGTCCGAACGCCTGACCGACATCGCGCCAGCCCAGCGAGACGTTGACGAACTGCACGATGCGCCACAGCGCCCAGGCGCAGCCCAGCAGGACGATGGCAAGCCACAGGCGATCGAACAGCCGTGTCAGCTGCGGCCGGGCTGCGGTGTCGGCGCGCGACGTGCGGTGCGGCAGCTGGGCACCAAGCCAGCCGGTGAGCGCCGATGCCATCGCCGCCAGCCGGTGCAGCAGGCGCGCGTGGCGCCAGATGTCGTAGACCCAGGAGCGCGGCCGCCGCTGGCTGGCGGTCTGCTCGAAGCGGAACTTGTCGGCCCAGGCGACGATCGGACGAAACAGCAGCTGATCGTAGGCCAGGATCACCAACGCCATGGTGCCGACGGCCATCAGCACGGCGGGCACATCCTTGTTGTCGATGGCGAGCGCCAGCCACGAGCCGATGCCCGGCAGCTTGATCGTGGTGTCGCCGACGGTGATGGCCTCCGACGCCACGACGAAGAACCAGCCACCCGACATCGACATCATGGTGTTCCAGATCAGGCCGGGTGCGGCGAACGGCGCCTCCAGCCGCCAGAAGCGCAGCCACGACGAGAGTCGGAAATGACGGGCCGCCTCCTCGAGGTCGGGCGGCAGGGTGCGCAGAGACTGGTAGAAGCTGAAGGCCATGTTCCAGGCCTGGCTGGTGAAGATGGCAAAGATTGCCGCGCACTCCGCGCCGAGCTGGCTGCCGGGAAAGAGCTTTATGAAATAGACGACGGTGAAGGTGAGGAAGCCCAGCACGGGCACCGACTGCAGGATATCGAGCGCCGGGATGATCACCAGCTCAGCGCGCTTGCTCTTGGCGGCCAGCGTGCCGACCACGAAGGTGAAGAGCAGCGAAGCGATGATGGCCGCGAACATGCGCAGCACGGTACGCAAGGCGTATTCAGGCAGGTTGGCCGGATCCAGCGTGACCGGCGTGGTGGCGAGCCGGCCGATCGGCTCCGCCATCTCGCGGGCGCCGTGGGCCAGCATGACGAAGGCCGCCCCGACCACGATGAAGATCGCGAGATCGTAGGGATTGGGCCGCAGGCCGTCGCTGCGCAGCGGCAGCAGAGGGCGCTGGTCAATACGGGGCTGAG
Organism: Pseudomonadota bacterium; assembly: GCA_023416135.1. GTDB lineage: Bacteria > Pseudomonadota > Alphaproteobacteria > Reyranellales > Reyranellaceae > Reyranella. The sequence goes on along the minus strand of JAEZIF010000198.1, from coordinate 21,412 downwards.
ACAGTCGTGCCATGGCGAGCCTTTCGCGGAAGAGCCATGGCAAGCCGAGATGACGAGGGCATGACGGCGGAGGACCGGACCGGCGTCTCTATCCCTGTACCTGCGTAGCTGCGACTCAGGCTCCTCTCCCCCTTGGCGGAGAGATTGGGTGAGAGGGTAATGCAGGAGGCAATCTTCGCGCTTAACCCCCTCACCTAACCTCTCCCCCGAGGGGGCCCAAGGGGGAGAGGAACATGAGTGGGGAGATCAGTGCTTCAGACTCGGCATCTCGGTCAGGGGCACAATGCGAATACCCGCGGCCTCGAGCCCCTCGCGCACCGCCTTCGACACAGTCACCGCAGTCGGCCCGTCGCCGTGCACGCAGATCGAATCGACCTGGCAGGGGATGCGCTTGCCCGAAGTCGAGTAGATAGCCTGCTCGTCGACCATGCGGCGGACATGCGCCACCGCCTGGGCGGGATCCTTGATCATCGAGCCCGCTTCCTTGCGCGGCGTCAAAAGGCCCTTGTCGGTGTAGGTGCGATCGGCGAACACCTCCTCGGCGACGCGCAGGCCCGCCCGGCGCGCCGCCTTGCCCTGCTCGGTGTTGGCCTGTGCGAGGAAGATCAGGTCGCGATCGACCGCCTTGGTGGCGCGGCAGATCGCATCGCACATCTCCGCACTCTCGGCCGACATGTTGGCCATCATGCCGTGCGGCTTCATGTGCGTGACCTTGGCGCCGTGCAAGGCGGCGATCGCCTGCAGCGCGCCGATCTGGTAGGCGATGTTGGCCTCGAGCTCCTTGATCGTAAGGTTGATCACGCGCCGGCCGAAGCCCTGCAGGTCGGCGAAGCCGGGATGGGCGCCGATCGACACGCCGTTCTCCCGGCAGAGCTTCACCGTGTCGACCATCACCGTAGGGTCGCTGGCATGGAAGCCGCAGGCGACGTTGGCCGATTTCACGATCTTCAGCACCTCGGCGTCATTGCCCATCACCCACGGGCCGAAGCTCTCGCCCAGGTCGGAGTTGATGTTGACGAAACCGGCGTTGGTCGCAGCCATGAGAAAACTCCTTGGGGCAGCTGCCCATTCGCGAATGCCGTCATCCCGGGCGTGGCGAGGGACCCTCGAGGCGCCCCGTTCAGATCCCTCGCCTGGCTCAGGATGACACTATCGCTGAGCAGGGGATGACACTATATCCTACCGACGTGAGTGTACGGTACCTGTCCTGCGGCGACACCGCCTTCAGCGTCGAATTCGGCAACGAGATCTCTCCCGAAATCAACGGCCGGGTGATGGCCCTGCACGCGGCCATTGGCGCTGCCGCGATCGCCGGCGTCGTCGAGACCGTGCCGTCCATGCGAGCGCTGATGGTCTGCTATGACCCGCTGGCGACGTCGCGCGCCAAGCTCGAGCCCGAGATCGAGGGTCTCATTGCGCGCGGCCTGCCGACCGACATGAAGAGCCGGCAGGTCACCATCCCCTGCTGCTACGACGATCCCGAGTTCGCACCCGATCTCCGCGAGGTCGCCGAGCGTACCAAGAAAAAGCCGGAGGACGTGATCTCGGGCCACCTCGCCTCCCGCTTCAAGGTCTATGTGCTGGGCTTCATGCCGGGCCTAGCCTACATCGCCGGCCTGGAGAAGTCGCTCTACCTGCCGCGGCGGTCGCAGCCGCGAGTCCGTGTCCCGCGTTCCACGGTCGCCATCGCCATGGACATGACGACCATCTATCCATTCGAGAGCCCGGGCGGCTGGCACCTGATCGGCCGCACCCCGCTCTGGATGTTCGACCAACGGCGCGAGCAACCGGTGTTCCTGGCCCCGGGCGACTACCTCACCTTCCAGCGCATCGACCGCAAGAGCTACGACCGCATCGCCCGCGACGTCGAGGCCGGCACCTTCGACTGGGCCAAGCTGGTGAAGGGCGCATGACCGGCCGGCTGAACGTCGTGCGCGCCGGCCTGTTCGACACGCTGCAGGATCTCGGGCGAATCGGCTTCATGGCGCTCGGCATGCCGACCGCCGGCGCCATGGATCGCATCGCTCTTCGCCTGGCCAACGCACTGTGCGGCAATCCCCCCGGTACGGCAGGCCTGGAGATCGGCGTGATGGGCCCCGATCTGCTGGTCGAGGCCGAGAGCGTTCGGGTTGCGCTGGTCGGCCCGCTCTCGCCGGCACTGATCGACAAACCCGACGCGCCGCCCAAGCCGCTGGAGTCCGATCGCACGCATCTGCTCAAGCGCGGCCAGGTCCTGCGCGTCGGCATGGTCGAGGGATCGAGCACCGCCTATCTCACGGTCGCCGGCGGCTTTGCCCTGCCGCCCTTCATGAACAGCCTGTCGACCTATGCGCGCGCCGGCGTCGGCGGCTTCGAGGGCCGCAAGCTCGCGGCCGGCGACATGCTGCCGCTCGCCCGCGAGCAGGCACCGCCGGGCGATGAGAAGAAGCTGGCGCAGCCGTTCGACTATGGCAGCGGGCCGGTGCGCGTCATCTGGGGGCCGCAGGACGACTATTTCAGCGACAAGGGCCGGCGCACCTTCGTCGAGTCCGACTATCGCGTTTCCAAGGAAGCCGATCGCATGGGCATCCGCTTCGAGGGGCCGCCAATCGAGCATTCCAAGGGTGCCGATATCATTTCCGACGGCATCGGACCCGGCGCCATCCAGGTGCCCGGCGCCGGCCTTCCGATCGTGCTGCTGGCCGACCGACAGACCGTGGGCGGCTACTCGAAGATCGCGACCGTGGCCTCGGTCGACCTGCCTCGGCTCAGTCGCCTGCTGCCGGGCCAGGTCGTCCGCTTCACGCCGGTGACCGTGGAAGAAGCCGAGACGTTGCGGCGCGACCAGGAGGCTCGCCTGCAGCGCGCCATCGCCGACTTCAAGACGGCGCGTCCGCCGGGCGGGATCGATCTCGTGCGCCTCTATGAGGAGAACCTGATCGACGGCGTCGTCTACTAGCGCTCGTCCGTTACCGTAGGGAAGCGATGAACCGTCGGGCATTCGTCGTCGCTGCGTTGCTGGGCGGTCGTACACTGCACTCCGTGGCTCAGGCCGCGCCTGCCCTCAAGGTGATCTATGTCGGCGGCCGGGACTGCCAGCCGTGCACATCCTGGAAGAACAAGTACAAGGCGGATTGGCTGGCCTCGCCCGAATACAAGCAGGTCACCTGGATCGAGGTCGAGGCGCCCAGGCTCAAGGAGGCCTACCAGGAGCGCTTCTGGCCGGGCGACCTCAGGCCGATCCTCGACCAATTGCCGCGCAAGAGCGCCACGCCGCGGTTCCTGATCGTGAAGGACAGCAAAGTCGTCGCCAACGAGTTCGGCGGCAACACATGGGTGAAGATCCTGGCGGAGCTCAAGAAGCAGCTGGAATAGGTCCGTTTCGTCCATCGGCCCGGTGGCCGCCCCGTCGCCGCTTTCGCTGTGGCCGCTGCCGGCCGGCATTGGTACGAACGAAATCGACCGAACACCCGAGGAAATGCGATGACCTGGCAACCGGAAATGGACGAGCTGCGTCGCCGTCAGGAAATGACCAAGCGCATGGGCGGCGTCGACAAGGTCAAGCGCCAGCACGACGGCGGCCGACTGACCGTACGCGAGCGGATCGACCGGCTGGTCGACAAGGATAGTTTCCGCGAGATCGGCAGCATCGCCGGCAAGGCCGAGTATGACGGCCGCAACGACCTGGTCGAACTCATGCCGGCCAATGCCGTGATGGGGCGTGCCAAGATCGATGGCCGGCACGTCGCGGTCACCGGCGACGACTTCACCGTGCGCGGCGGCTCGGCCGACGCCACGATCAAGGAGAAGGACATCTTCATCGAGCGCTACGCCAACCAGTATCGCGTGCCGCTGATCCGCATGATCGAGGGCTCGGGAGGCGGCGGCTCGGTCAAGACCATCGAGACCACGGGCCGCGCCAACGTGCCCGGCGTGCGCGGTTGGGAATGGGTGGTTCGCAACATGGGCGAGGTGCCGACGGTCGGGCTGGGCCTGGGGTCGGTCGCGGGCCTCGGCGCGGCGCGGCTTGCCGCCACGCATTACTCGGTGATGGTGAAGGAGATCTCGGCGATGTTCGTGGCGGGCCCGCCGGTCGTGAACAGGCTGAGCCCCAAGCAGTACGACAAGCAGGAACTGGGCGGTTGGGAGATCCAGCTGCGCGCCGGTGCGATCGACGAGGCGGTCGACAGCGAGGACGAGGCGTTCGCCGCGGCCCGCCGCTTCCTCTCCTACCTGCCCTCCTCGGTCCACGAGGCGCCGCCGCGCGGGCCGGTGACCGACGATCCGGCACGCCGCGAGGAATCGCTGTTCGACGCGATCCCGCGCGATATCCGCAAGGTCTATCGCATCCGGCCGATCATCGAGAAGATCGTCGACAAGGGCTCCTTCTTCGAGATGGGCAAGCTCTACGGCCGGTCGGTGGTGACGGGCTTTGCGCGCATCGACGGCTGGCCGGTGGCGCTGATGGCATCCGATCCGATGTTCTACGGCGGCGGCTGGACGGCCGACGCCTGCCAGAAGGTGGCGCGCTTCGTCGACATGGCGGAGACTTTCCATCTGCCGGCGGTCTACTTCTGCGACTGCCCGGGCTTCCTGATCGGGCTCGAGGCCGAGAAGAGCGGCGTGATCCGGCAGGGCGTGCGCGCCATGTCGGCGATGTTCCAGACGACGATCCCATGGTGCACCTTCATCATCCGCAACGCCTTCGGCGTCGCGGGCGCGGCGCACCAGAACGGCGCGCGGCTCAATTGGCGCTACGCCTGGCCGTCGGGCCGCTGGGGCTCGCTGCCGCTCGAGGGCGGCATCGAGGCGGCCTACCGGGCCGACATCGACGCCGCGGCCGATCCCAAGGCCAAGATGGCCGAGATCGAGGACCGCCTGAACAAGCTGCGCTCACCGTTCCGCAGCGCCGAGACCTTCTGGATCGAGGAAATCATCGATCCGCGCGACACGCGGAAGATCCTGTGCGAGTTCGTCGAACTGGCGGCGCCGGTGCGCGGCAACGGGCCGAGCAGCCACTGGATGCGGCCATAGCTGCTTCCTGCAGCGAAGCGCCTCATCGCCGCTTGCAACCGGCATGAGATCCTTCGCTTCGCTCAGGATGACATGAGGCAGGCCTGGAGACCCGCGCTCCGATCACTTCCCCCAGCCGTATCCCCGAAGATGCGGCAGCGTTCCGCAGGCGGGATCGAACGGCGGGTTGCTGAGGTAGTCCTTGTCGGCCAGCACGTAGGCACGGCCGGGCGTGCGGCTGACCACCGCGCTCATCGCCGGCAGCGACCAGTCCTGGGCAAAGAGCTTGTCGGGCCACACCTCCAGCGGCAGGTCGCCCGCCCGGATGGCGCCCTCGCGGGTATCGGCCAGGGTGCGCATGCGGACGAGATAGTCCGACCACACGCCGGTCAGCATCACGTCGGGAACGGCGGCGCCCAGCAGCAGCGCCGTCATGGCCAGCACCAGGCGTCGCGATACCGCGGGCAGGCGCAAGATGGTGAAGACCTCGGGCGGCCGTCGCTGCCAGGCGACGTGCAGCCACATGCAGATCATCAGTACCGCCAGCACCACGCCCGCCGCCTGCCGCGCGAGGTAGTGCGCCGGCGGATAGAGAATGGAGGGCTCGTGGACCAGGCGGAACCACGGCGATAGCACGAGCGCGGCGGCGACGACGGCGACGACCAGGGTTGGTCCGCTGCCCTGGAGCCACTTCGGCCGCAGCAAGGCGATCGCGGCCGAAATCGAGAAACCAATGAGCGGGATGGCGAACTGCAGATTCTGCCAGAAGTCGAAGGACATCGCCCGCACCTTCCGGAAGTGCGGATGGCTCCAGTAGTCGACGATGGCGACGAGCCCGACGACGGCGCCCGCAATGAACGCCATCACGGCGACGGCCATCAGCCCCTTCACCCACGGGTCGTCGCCCTTGCGCATCGACCAGACAAGGGCGCCGACGAGAAGCGGGCCGAGATAGACCATCGTCTCGTAGGAGCGCACGCATACGAAGCCGAGCAGGCAGAGCAGCACCGCGTCGCTGAGACGCCGCGAGCCCGGCGTCAGCGCCACCGTCATGGCGAGGACCACGGCAGCGAAGGTGGTGTTGTATTCGCCGATGATGAAGAAGCTGGTCGGCAGATAGACCGCGGCGGTTACGGCGATGACGATGCCGAGCAGCACGGCGTCGTGCTTGGCGCGGGCGAGTGCCGCGTGATAGAGGCCGGTCGGCACGCCGAACAGCGCCGCCGAATAGACCATCGCCAGCAATCTCGTGTCGCGCACGCCGAGTTCGATCATCAGCAGGAGCGGAAGCTGCGTCACCCAGTCGACGTGAGCTCGGGCGGTGTAGAAGTCGTGGACCTCGCCGAGATCGAGGATGTTCGCCATGAAGGCCGAGCCGTCCCAGAACAGGCCACGGCAGGCGATCGAGGCATTGATCGCCAGCGCCCATAGCAGCAGCACGACGCTGCGGTAGGCGGCCGGCGGCGGCACGGCAGGCGCGCTATTCACGCCACGTGTACTTGCCGAGCGGATAGGGTTCCGCCGGCGGGAACGGCTGCCAGGCCTTGAAATTCCTGGGCGGCGCGATGATGCCGTCCCCGCGCTTGGCCCTGAGTGCCAGACTCTGGCTTGGCAGGATCCAGGCCTCGACCAACAGGTCGTAGGGATGGCGCGCCAGCGGCGAATCCTCGAAGGGGATCACACCATTCTTGGCCACCACCTCGGCGCGCACGATGTCGAGATACGACGACCAGTTGCGCGTCAGGTAGATGTCCGACGGCAGGATCGCCACCACGATCACGACGGCGAAGGCGAGGAAGCGGCGCGCCGCCTCGGGCGTGCGGAGGGTGGCGAAGACCGCGATCTTGTCGCCGAGCAGCGAGCCGTAGAACCAGATGAACAGGACGATGGCGACGATGACCAGGCCGGCGGCCTGGCGCGCCACGTACTGCGACTTGGCGAGCGGACGGACCAGCGTATCGCTGAGCGTCAGCAGCGGTGTCAGCGCCAGGATCACCAGCAGGACACCGGCCCAGCGATACGGCTTGCCGCCCAGGAGGTCGCGCGGCCGGATCAGGCCCCAGATGACGACCACCAGCGCTGAGGCCAGCGCCAGGTCGAACTGCACGTTCTGCCAGAAGTTGCTGGCGGTCTCGATCGTCTCGTCCAGGTGCTCGGTCGACCACGGCTTGACCAGGGAGTGGATGGCGACGGCCATGCCGCCGATGAAGCCGACGACGGAAAGGAGGTAGAGCGTGGTCGGCAGCCAGCGACGCGACGGCATGCGCCACACGGTATGCAGTACCATCACCGACAGGAGCGGCCCGAGATAGATCATCGCCTCGTAGGTCCGCGCCGCGAGCAGGCTGATCACGGCGAGGAACAGGCCGTCGAGCAGGGCTAGTTCCCTGGCCGTCACCAGCCGGACGGCGACGACGATGGCGATCGCATAGGCGGTGTTGTATTCGCCGACGATGAAGAAGGACGTGGTCATGAACACCAGGCCGATGGCGCCGATCACCGCGGCAAGCAGCACCGGCTCGTCCTTCACCCGCACCAGGGCAAGCGTGTAGAGCGCGGTCGGCAGCGCGAACAGGCCGAGCGACAGCAGGCGTGCAAGCAGATGCAGGTCGGTGATGCCGAGGAATATCGCGGTCATGATCGGCGCCTGGCCGACGATCATGGCGTAGAGGCGCGGGGCGTAGAAGTCGAAGAACCACTCCCGACGCGCGATCTGGACGAGGAAGGCGGACCCGTCGACGAAAAGACCGCGGCTCTCCCAGCTATGCCACAGGGCCAGGGCCCAGATCAGGCCGATCGTCGTGCGGTAGGCGACTGCTGTTGTTGGCATTTGCACGCGTTCGGCGTCTACCCGAGGCCTGCCGTCGGCGCAAGCGGCTCCCGGCTTGCAGCGTCGAAAGAGCGCTGTTAGCAAGGCGCCCAACGAAGGATCCACGATGCTCAGTTGGGAAAAGATCGACGCCATTCCGGGCTGGTTCATGTTCCAGTCCTACTGCGTCTGGCGCGCCCTGCTCGACCAGCAGGCCCATATCACGGGCGACCTTTTCGAGATCGGCGTGTGGCGCGGCCGCTCGGCGTCGGTACTCGCCTCCTATCGCAAAGGTAGCGAGAAGCTCTATTTGTGCGACCTGAGGCTCGACCAGCCGGCGGTCGAGCGGGCCATCCGCTCGGTCGACGCCGAGCCCGTCAATATCGTGCCCTTGTCGGGACCGTCGGCCGACCTGCCGGCCAAGCTCGACCTGCAGGCCATGCACCAGACGGTGCGCTGGTTCCACATCGACGGCGAGCATACCGGCACCGCGGTCTATCGCGAGCTCGAGCTCGCCAACCGCATCGTCAACAATGACGGCATCGTGGTGATCGACGACTTCTTCTCGCCGCGCTACCCCGCCAATACGACCGAGGTGATCCGCTATCTCGAGAAGAACCCGTTCCATTTCCGCCTGCTCGCGGTCGGCTTCAACAAGGGCTACCTCTGCCGGCCCGAGAGCCTGCCGCGCTACATGGACTTCATGGCGTCGGGCATGAGCCGCTCGCTCACCACTTACGGCGCCAAGACGACGATCTTCAAGACCACCGGGCCGTGGGACACCGATGCGGTCGGCATCACCGACTTCGTCGACGACGCAGGCCCTATCGCGGGTCCCGACAACGAGCCGCAACGCTGGCACATGATGCGGACGCGCCATGTCTGGGGACCGGTGCGGCACCTGCAGAACGGCTGGCGGATGCTGCGGGGGCGTTAGCGACAGCTCCAGCAGCTATGCTGCTGGAGCTGTCACGATCTTGAGCTGATCGTCGAGATCGTCGGCGATGAAATTGCGCACGACCTCGTCGAGATCCTTGTCGGTCTCGAAGCCCAGCGACCGGGCGCGCCTGGAATCGATGCCCTGGGGCCAGCCGTCGCAGATCTTCTGGATCGCCGGATCGTGCTGCCAGCTCACCGTGCCGATCCTGCGGTTGCCGGCGTGGCGGCCGACCGCCTGCTCGAGTTCCTTGGCCGTGACATTGATGCCGTTCAAGAGCAGCGTGCGGCCCGGCCCGAAGGCGTCGGGCGAAAGGTCGTGCAGGCGCACGAAGGCGTCGACCGTCTTGCGCGGGCTCAGGACCACCATGATGGTCTCGGGCGTCACCGGGCAGACGACGTCGATGCCGGTCAGCGGCTCGCGCACCACCGAGGAGGCCCAGGTCGAGGCCGCCTTGTTGGGCAGCCCTGTGCGAACGCAGATCGTCGGCAGCCTCACCGAGGTGCCGCGCAAGAATCCCTTGCGCGTGTAGTCGCGGATCAGGAATTCGCCGATCGACTTCTGCGCACCGTAGGAGGTCTGCGGCGTCAAGGCCGTGTCGTCGGTCACGGCCGGCGGCAGGTCGCCGCCGAACGCCGCCAGCGAGCTGGTGAAGACGACGCGCGGGTTGGTGCCGAGTGCGCGGCAGGCCTCCAGCACGTTGCGCGTGCCGTCGAGGTTGACGCGGTAGCCGAGATCGAAATCCGCTTCCGCGCCGGCGCTGACCACCGCGGCGAAATGAAACACCGTGGCGGCCCCCTGCACGACCGACTGCACGGTAGCGAAATTGGCGATGTCGCCGGCCAGGGCCTTGACCCGGGGATCGTCGAGGCCGGGGCCGCTCGCCTTTCCGACGTCGAACAGCACGAGCTCGCTGAGCCGCTCGGGCTTGCCCGAGGGTCCGGCGATGCCGCCGTCCTGCAGCAGGCGTCGTGCCAGCTTCTTGCCCAGAAATCCCCCGCCGCCGGTGATCACCACCTTCATGTCGGATCCGTCCCTTCGTCCAGTATGCCTACGGCAACAACCAACCCTCGCTCGCATTCCCGATCCGAGGGTACCGCACGGGTCGCTTGGATCGGGAATCGCTTGCACGAACGAAAGTGTGCACAGATCGGCCGTCACAGTCTATGTTGCCGGCAATGGCGGGAAGCAGCGATATCTTCGTCTTCAAGGATGCCCTCATCATCCTGGGCACCGCCGCCGTCGTGGCCCCCGTCGTCCACCGCCTGAAAATCAGCCCCGTCCTGGGTTTCTTCGCCGTCGGCGCCGCACTGGGGCCGCATGGCCTCGGCCGCCTGGCCGACCATTCGCGGGCGATCGACTGGCTCACCGTCACCGGCGAGAAGCAGATCTCCTTCATCGCCGATCTGGGCATCGTCTTCCTGCTGTTCTTCATCGGCCTGGAGCTGTCGATGCGGCGCCTGCTCACCATGCGCCGCCTGGTGTTCGGGCTGGGCGGGCTGCAGGCCCTGCTGACGACCGTGGCGATCAGTTTCGCAGCGCTGTGGTTCGACCAGCCGCCGGCGGCGGCGCTGATCATCGGCGCGTGCCTGGCGCTCTCCTCGACCGCCCTGGTCATGGAAGTGCTGTCGGGCCAGCGCCGCATGATGTCGACTACCGGCCGCACCAGCTTCGCCATCCTGCTCGCCCAGGATCTCGCGGTGGTGCCGCTGCTGTTCCTGATCGGTGCCCTGGGCAGCGCCGCCGATTCGGCATCGGTGGCGCAGGGCGTGGTCATCGCCCTGGTCGAGGCCGCGATCGCCATCGCCGTGATTGCCGTGGTCGGCCGGCTGGTGCTGAAGCCGCTGTTCAAGCTGGCTGCCGGCACCGACAACCCCGAGTTCTTCATGGCCGCCACCCTGCTGATCGCCGTCGGCTCCGGCGTGATCGCAGCCTATGCCGGCCTGTCGATGGCGCTGGGCGCGTTCGTCGCCGGCCTGCTGCTGGCGGAGACCGAGTACCGGCGCGCCGTCGAGGCCATGATCGATCCCTTTCGCGGCCTGCTGCTCGGCGTGTTCTTCTTCTCGGTCGGCATGCATATCGACCTCGGCTTCATCTGGCGCGAGCCATTGCTGGTGCTGGGCGGCTTCCTGGCGATGATGGCGGTGAAGTCGGTGCTGCTGGTGCCGCTCTGCCGCGCGTTCGGCGTGCCGTGGGGCGCCAGCGTCGAGACCGGGCTGCTGCTGGCGCCGGGCGGCGAGTTCGCCTTCATCGGCATCGGCCTTGCCGTCCAGTTCAGCCTGGTCGCCGGTGACGTCGCGGCCGGCATCCTCGCGGTGGTGTCGCTCAGCATGGTGGCGCTGCCCTTCATCGCCCTGCTGGCGCGACGGGCCACGCGGCATTTCGCCCGCGAGGCGTCATCCGATCCGCTGCTCACCGTGTTGCCGCCGGACGACCATGCCAAGCGCGTCATCGTCGTCGGCCACGGCCGCGTCGGCCAGCTCGTCTGCGGCCTGCTCGAGGAGCACGACGTCCCCTACATCGCCGCCGATCGCGACAGCGCGCTTGTCAGCCGCTGGCGCACGCTCGGCCGGCCGATCTACTACGGCGATGCCTCCAACACCCTGTTCCTGCAGCGCTGCGGCATCGACGAGGCGACGGGCGTGATCGTCACCCTCGACACTTCGGCGGTCGACGACGTGGTACGCGCGGTGCGCCAGCGCCGGCCCGACGTCATGATCGTGGCGCGGGCGCACGATGCGCAGCACGCGCGTCATCTCTATACGCTCAAGGTCACCGACACCGTGCCGGAGACCATCGAGGCGAGCCTGCAGCTCGCCGAATCGGCGCTGGTCGGGCTCGGCGTGCCGATGGGCCTGGTGATCGCCTCGATCCACGAACGGCGTGAGACCGTGCGCCGCGAATTGCAGGCCGCCGCCGGCACGACCTCGTCGGTCACCGAGCAGATCCGTCAGGCGCGACGCGACCGTTCGCTGAAGTCATGAGGACGTCTTGAAGATCATCAGCTGGAACCTGCTGAGGCTCACCGGCGCCGCCGTCGAGGACGTGGCCAACCTGGCACGGCACGAGAAGCCCGACGTGCTCCTCATGCAGGAGGCGACCAAGGAGATGGAGACGCTGCCATCGCTGCTCGGCGGGCACTTTCATCGCCTGTCGTGGCTCGGTCGCATCCATGGCCTGGCGGTGTGGAGCCCACATCGCTTCGCCGTTCCGCGCGCGCTGTCGCTGCCGGCCTCGCGCCTGCCCGGTCGCCTGCCGCGGCGCCGTGCACAGATCGTGCAGGTCGGCGAGCTGACCTTCGCCAACGTCCATCTCAGCCATGGCCAGCTTCTGAACCGCCGCCAGCTCGCGCGCATCGCCGCCGCGCTGCGCGGCAAGCCATCGGCCATCATCGGCGATTTCAACATCGTCGGGCCTGTGATCCTGGCGGGCTTCACCGACGTCGGGCCGCGCGAGCCGACGCACTATGCCAGCAACGTCGTACCGTTCCGGCTCGACCGCTGCCTGGTTCACGGGCTCACCTGCCGCGTCGCCGATGCGCTGGCCTTCGGGCCGTCCGACCACCGGCCGATCCGGCTGGAGCTGGGGCTCGTCGAGGGCTGGGGGCTGGAAGGCGGCCTGCGGGCGCGGCCCGAGCATCGCTGGATCAGGCGCGACCGGCTGGGACGGCTGTACCGTTAGGGCGGGATCCGACCAGCCAATTCCAGCGAGCAGATTGCGCCTCAGAGGTACGGCTGAAGCAGGCGCGCCGCGCTGTTACGCAGGCGAATCGGCAATGGGTCGGCGTCGAGCTCGGCGAGCGTGAGCCGCCGAGCCTTGGGAGCGATCTCGGTGATCTTGGCGGCGAAGTCGGCGTCGTTCATCTCGACATTGAGCTCGAAGTTGAGGCGGAAACTGCGCGTGTCCCAGTTGGCGCTGCCGATCAGCGACCACACGCCGTCGATCACCATCAGCTTGGAATGATCGAAGGGTGCGGCCGTCAGCCAGACGTGGCAGCCGGCCTCGATCAGCGGCCTGAGCGGAATGCGCCGCGCCCAGTCGAGGATCGCGTGGTTGGAATGATCGGGCAGAACGATGTCGACCCTGACGCCGCGCAGAGCCGCCAGGCCCAGCGCCATGGTCAGCGGATCGGGCGGCAGGAAATACGGCGTGACCACGCGGACCGACTTGTGGGCGCATGAGATGGCGTGCAGCGTCACGTACTCGATCCGCTCCATGTCCTCGTCGGGACCGGAGGTGACGACGCGCGCCGTGACCGTGCCCGCCTTGGCGAGCGGCGGGAACCACTTCTCCGTCAGCAGCGTCTCGCCGGTGGTGTAGAGCCAGTCGTCGGCGAAGGCGTCGGTGAGCTGCTCGACGATCGGGCCCTCGAACTCGAAATGCGTGTCGTGCACGACGAAGGGCGGGTTGTCGACGCCGATGTTCTCCGCGCCGATATTGATGCCGCCGGTGAAGCCGATGCGGCCGTCGACCACCAGCACCTTGCGATGGTTGCGCAGGTTCACGAACGGCATGCGCCAGGGGAAATAGGAATGCAGGAAGCGCGCCACCGGCACGCCGGCCTTGTGCAGATGGTTGTACGTGCCCGACCAGAAATAGCCGCCGCCGACGCCGTCGATCAACACCCGTACCTCCACGCCGCGGCGCTGCGCCTGGATCAGCGCCTGATGGAAGGCCTCGCCCGCCTTGTCGGCACGGAAGATATAGCTCGCCAGCCCGACGCTCTTCTCCGCCGCCGCGATCGCCGCCAACATGCGCGGATAGGTCTCGTCGCCGCTGAGCAGGATCTTGACGCTGTTGCCGGGTTCGGACGGCAGGCCAGTGAGGCGGCCGATGGCGAACTCGAGCGGAGTCAGCGGATCGTCTGCCGCGGCACTGGCCAGCGGCTCCTCGGCAACGCCCATCGGCAGCCGCTGGCGGCGCAGTCGCTGGGCGCGGCGCTTGACGCGGTTGATGCCCATCGTGACATAGAGCAGCGCGCCGAGGAACGGCGACAGCCAGGCGATGCCGATCCACGACACCGAGGCCGCAACGTTGCGCTTGTAGAGCAGGACATGGACCGTCACGAGGGCCGCGATGGCGAGATGCGCCATCACGGCCAATGGGCCGATCAGTGTGTGCAGGCCGAGGTCGAGGAACACGCCGTGGCTATAGCAGGTTCCTCGCCGGAACAGACTATGCCGTCGCCTTGATGGCCTTTCCGGCGAGATCGATGATCTCGTCGATCTGGTTCTTCTCGATCACCAGCGGCGGCGACATCGCGATCGTGTCGGCGGCCTGGCGCACCATCAGGCCGAGCTCGAAAGCCTTCACGAAGGTGTCGTAGCCCCGCGCACCCGCCGCGTCCTTGCGGCCCTCCATGTCGATGCCGGCGCCCAAGCCGAGATTGCGGATGTCGGTGACACCGGGCAGGCCCTTCAGCGAATGCACGCCGTCCTCCCAGTACTTCGAGAGCTCGGCAGAGCGCTGGAACAGGCCCTCGTCCTTGTAGATGTCGAGCACGGCCGATGCCGCGGCGCAGGCCAGCGGATGGGCAGAGTAGGTGTAGCCGTGGAACAGCTCGACGACATTCTCCGGCCCATTCATCAGGCCGTCGTAGATGTGCTTGCGCACGAAAACGCCGCCCATCGGCACCGTGGCGTTGGAGATGCCCTTGGCCACCGTCATGAGGTCGGGGATGACGTCGAAGAACTCGGCGGCGAAGCCGGTACCCAGCCGGCCGAAGCCAGTGATGACCTCATCGAAGATCAGCAGGATGCCGTGCTTGTCGCAGATCTGGCGCAGGCGCTGCAGGTAGCCCTTGGGCGGCGGCAGGTAGCCGGTCGAGCCGGCGCATGGCTCGACGATCACGGCGGCGATGGTCGAGGCGTCGTGCAGACCCACGATGCGCTCCAGCTCGTCGGCGAGCTCGACGCCGCCATGCTCGGGGAGCCCACGCGAAAAAGCATTCTTTGCCGGCAGATGGGTGTGCGGCATGTGGTCGACACCCGGCAGCAGGGCTCCCCACTGCTTGCGATTGTTCACCATGCCGCCGACCGAGATGCCGCCGAAACCGACGCCGTGATAGCCGCGCTCGCGGCCGATCAGGCGGGTGCGCGTGCCCTGCCCGCGCGCCCGCTGCCAGGCGAGCGCGATCTTGAGGGCGGAGTCGACCGCCTCGGAGCCCGAGTTACAGTAGAAGGCGTGGTCGAGGTCGCCCGGCAGCATGGCGGCGTGGCGCGCGGCGAGCTCGAACGACTTGGGATGCCCCATCTGGAAGGAGGGGGCGTAGTCCATCTCATCGAGCTGCTGGGCGATCGCCTGCTTGATCTCCTCGCGCCCGTGCCCGGCATTGACGCACCACAAGCCGGCCGTGCCGTCGATCACCTTGCGCCCTTCCGGGGTCCAGTAGTGAACGCCCTTGGCCCGCGCAAGCAGGCGCGGGTTCTTCTTGAACTGCCGGTTCGCCGTGAACGGCATGAAGAAGGCTTCGAGATTGTTGGCAGCGGGCACGGTGGCGGGAGGAGTCATTTGACGCACCTTCGGTCAGGCGGAACGGGTGATGGTGCAGACCCTATCACCTGCTTACATCGATCACCACGCGGCCCCGTATTTCTCCTTTGAGGATTTTTGGGGCCAGCGCCATCAGATCGGAGAGGCCGGCCTCGGTCACCGTGCTGTCCAGCTTGTCGAACGGCAGGTCTGTGCCCAGCCGGCGCCATGCCTCCTCGCGCGGCGCCTTGGGCAGCATCACTGAATCGATGCCATAGACGCTCACACCGCGCAGGATGAAGGGCAGGATCGAGCCCGGGAATGACGGACCGCCGGCCAGACCGCACACTGCGGCTGCGCCGCCGTATTTCACCTGGGCCAGCGCTCGGGCGAACATCACGCCGGACACCGTGTCGACGACACCGGCGAAACGCTCCGACAACAACGGCCGGTCGGGCGCCTCGGTCAACTCCTTGCGGTCCATGATGGTCGCCGCGCCCAGCGCCTTCAGATAGTCGCCCTCCTGCGGCCGGCCGGTGGCGGCGACCACGGTGAAGCCGAGCTTGGCCAGGATGGCGACCGCGACCGAGCCGACACCGCCCGCAGCACCCGTCACCAGGATCTCGCCCGCCGACGGCTTGATGCCATGCTTCTCCAGGACCATGACGCAGAGCATGGAGGTGTAGCCCGCCGTGCCGATCGCCATGGCACGCCGGGTCGAGATCGCGGCCGGCAGCTTGACCAGCCAATCGCCCTTGACCCGCGCCTTGGTGGCATAGCCGCCCCAGTGCAGTTCGCCTACCCGCCAGCCGTTCAGCACGACCTTGTCGCCAGGCTTGAAGTCCGGTGCATCGGATGTTTCGACAGTACCGCTGAAGTCGATGCCGCCGACATGCGGCCAAGTCTTCACCAGCCCGCCGCCGCTGGTGAGAACGAGCCCGTCCTTGTAGTTCAGCGTCGAATAGTCGACCGCGACCGTGACGTCGCCGGCCGGCAGCCTGTCCACAGGCAGGGTCTCGATGGCGCCGCTCACCTTGCGGTCGGCACCTTGGCTCAGAACGAGAGCGCGCAACGACATGAAAACTCCCAGCGGCTGGATCCGACGGCCTTTCTATCAAGGCTGTACGGTTCTCGCGACTGGGCACAACCAGCCCATTCTGCAAGACGCAGGCCAGTCATCCCGACGCAGGGTTGCATAGCTGCTGCGTACTTCTCTTGGGGACAATCAACAAAATACTGCCGCACTTTGGCAATGGACCTTCCAATGCACGGGGACGGCGTTGGTTCCCGCAACGTAGTAGGATCAAGTGCTCCGCCGATCCAGCCTGCCCATCCTGTCCACGGTCCCCCGCTCGGGGACCTGGTTCCTCCGTTACGCCATCTCTTTCCTCTGCCATCTCGACCGGGGCGGCCGCATCGACGACCGCCTGACCCGACGGATATTCGGCGATCCGTCCGGCCCGTCCTTCGATTTGCAAAGCTTCCGAGGCGGGCCCTTGTTCCAAGTCCGTGGCACCCTGTCGGACGACCGTCTGTTCATCGGCCATACCGTGTGTCCCGGCTTCACCGCCTCGGATGTGGCTTGGTGGGGCTCTACGCCCTTTCATGTGCCGGGGTACGACTACTTCCATGAGGGGATGGATTACCGCTACACGCCGATCGACCTCGCGGCGCATCGCTACACGCCGGTCCGCGTGCGGGCGATTGAACGTTCCGCTCGTCGAGGACACGGCCGGCCGATCGTCCTCGTCTACCGCAATCCGCTCGATCAGGCGGTGTCGTACTTTCGCTACAGCCAGCACCATAAAAGCGAGACGTACAATCTCGCCAAAGGCCGGCCGCTGGCCGCCATGGCATTTCGCGACTACCTGGTCGAATGCGCCCTGCCGTCGTACGCCAAGCAGTTCATCTCGTTCCAGGCTCTGGCCGAACGATATCCTGCCCAGGTCCGGCTGGTGCCCTACGAGCGGTTGATGGCCCAGCCGGTCGACATCCTGGCCTGTATTCTCGACCATCTATCAGGATCGCCACGCATGTGGCCGGCGCTCGGCGACGCGGTATGGCTGGCGCGACGCGAACACATGAAGGCGATCGAAAAGGAGCTCGACCGCTCTCTCGACGGCACGCGCATCGATCGCGGCAGCCATATCAGCCAGGTGAGCCCGAGCCGGTCCGACGCACGCATCGACGAGCGGATGCGGGCCGAGGCGGTGGCATTCCTGGACCGCCTGGGAGTCGACACCGACTTGTTCGACTGGCCACTCGGCAAACAAGCCGCGGCCTGAGCGAGCCCCTTCATCGAGGTGCTGCGGCATCCCGCAGCGAAAGCTGGTGCTCCGCTTCGCGCGCCCTGGCCTAGCGCCGCCTGGCACGCTCGGCCGACACCTGCATAGCGTTCGCCACCTCCTGCAGTTCGGTCAGCTTGCTGGTCGGCAGCGGCACGGGATAGCCACCGGCGAACGCGGCCGAGGCGACGCCGAGATGCTGCACGGCCCGCGAGATGCGGCTGGCGACCAACCAGCCCAGCAGCAGGCTCAGCAGGGTGAGGACGAGGCCGATGGCCGTCATGACGAGCGCCGTGCGATGCAGCGGCGCGTCGACGACGGACGCGGCGACCGCGACCGCCGCGGTCCAGCCCGAGAGCGCCGACCGCACGTAGGAGTTCTTCATCTCGACCCCGTCGCGCGACACGACGTCGAACAGACCGGACGTTCGGTCGCCACGCGCAATCTCGATCATGGGCGTCTACGCCTGGACACCGACGTCGAGATCCGGCTGGTCCCGGCGCGCCAGGATGACGCCCTTGCGGTCGACGATGGCCGCCCGCCAGCCCTCGCCCAGACCGGCTTCGGCCAACAGAGGCTGCAGACGTTGCGGCCGCAGGCCGCCGCTCAGCACCAGCGCGACCTGACCGTCGACCAGCGCGGGCACGGACACGAAGAACAGACCGGGCTTGAGCTCGCCGGCGTCGACCACGAGGTCGGACACGAAGGGCTTGCCGCCGGCAACCACCTCGGCAACCCCGAGCTCACTGGCCCTGGTCAGGCCGGCAGCGACGGTCGGCGGCGCGACGAAGAGCTGGCGGCCGGCACGATCGTGCACGACCAGTGTGGCAAAGCCATTCGACCGGGCGGCGACGCGGGGATCGGATGGATGCCGGGCGAGCGACGTGGCGAGCCATTGAGGAAGCCCGCCATCGCCAGGATTTCGACGCGGCAAGGTTGCGACGGTGTGACGGGTGCTTGCCAAGCGGACGCCGGCGACCCAAATCTTGGGACAATGAGCATCCGCCAGTTCAGCCTCAGCCCGCATCGCAGCGTGATCGCCATCGGCGGTCCGGATCGCGTCGAGTTCCTGCAGGGCTTGATTTCCAACGACACGACCAAGGTCGCGCCGGGTCGCGCGATCTGGGCGGCGCTGCTGACGCCGCAGGGCCGCTTCCTCAACGACATGTTCGTGGCCGACGGCGGAGTCGACACGCTCCTGCTCGAGACCGAGCGCGAGCGGGCCGCCGCCCTTGCCAAGAAGCTGTCGCTGTACAAGCTGCGCTCGAAGGTAAGCGTAGAGGATCGCGACGCGAGCCTCGAGGTCGCCGTCGCCTACGGCCCCGACGCGGCGGCGACACTGCCGATCGAAGGCGCCATCGCCTTCAGTGATCCGCGGCTTCCCGAACTCGGCATACGCGTGATCGCGCCCGCGGGAACGGCAGCCACGCTGTTGCAGGCGCGCGGTTTCTCGGCGGCCCCGCTGCAGTCCTACGACGAGCTGCGCGTCCGCCTGGGGGTGCCCGACGGCAGCCGCGACCTCGTGGTCGAGAAGGCGCTGCTGCTGGAGAACGGCTTCGACGAGCTGAACGGCATCGACTGGCAGAAGGGTTGCTACATGGGCCAGGAGCTGACGGCCCGCACCAAGTACCGCGCCTTGATCAGGAAGCGGCTGTTCCCCGTCAGGATCGAAGGCGCATTGCCGGCGTCAGGTGCTGCCGTCCTCAAGGATGGCGAGGAGGTCGGCGAGTTGCGCTCCGGGGTCGGACAACGCGCGTTGGCGATGCTGCAGACCGACGCGGCGCACAGCGGTGCGAAGCTCGTCGCCGACGGCGCCGAAGTCATTCCCGAAATCCCCGCCTGGATGCGCCTGCCGTAACCCTCGCCGACGAACCGTCCGACGGGAGCGGCGGTCGACGCAGCGATTGGGAAGGCCAGTTTCGGTTCCACTTGCCACGGCAACCGCAGGCGACCGTTGGCAATGGAGGCCCAGGCCGATTTACGCGTGCGGGCACAGCGACCATCGTGGGCAGGTAGCGCCACGAAACCGCCGAAGCACTGCCTCTGGTCGGCACGCTTCATCAGGCTTAAGGTCTCCGCCTTCCAGCGTCCTTGGAGGCCGGCTCGTGAAACTCATCAATCCCAACCCGTTTACCACCCGTCCCGAGATCGTCGGCACGTTTGGCGTCGTCGCGTCCACGCACTGGATCGCCACGGCGGTCGGCATGGGCGTTCTGGAGCGCGGCGGCAACGCCTTCGATGCCGCGGTCGCCACGGCCTTCGCCCTGCAGGTGGGCGAGCCGCACCTCAACGGCCCGGGCGGCGACGTGCCGTTGATCTTCCACGCGGTGAAGAAGGGCAAGACCGAGGTGATGTGCGGCCAGGGCGTGATGCCGGCCAAGGCCGACATCGCCCACTTCAAGGGCCTGGGCCTCGATCTCATCCCCGGCACCGGGCTCCTGCCCGCCGCCGTGCCCGGCACCTTCGACGCCTACATGCTGATGCTGCGCGACTACGGCACGATGAAGCTCGGCGACGTGCTCGCGCCCGCCATCGGCTACTACCTGAACGGCCATCCGATGGTCGAACGCGCCTCAGCCACCATCGCCACGGTGCGGGAGAATTTCCGCGACAACTGGCCCTCCTCGGCCGCCGTCTACCTGCCGGGCAACAAGGTGCCGAAACCAGCTGAGCTGTTTTGCAACCAGGCGGCGGGCAACACCTATCTTCGCATCATCAAGGAAGCCGAGGCCGGCGGCGGCAACCGCGAGGCGGTGATCGAGCGCGCCCGCAAGGTGTGGAGCCAGGGTTTCGTCGCCGAGGCGATCGACCGCTTCTACACTCACGAAGAGCTGTTGGACGTCTCGGGTCAACGCAACAAGGGACTGCTGCGCGGCGACGACATGGCGAAGTGGCAGGCCACCGTCGAGGAGCCGCTGACCTACGATTACGGCCGCTACACGGTATGCAAGGCGGGACCGTGGGCCCAGAGCCCCGTCACGTTGCAGAAGCTGGCGCTCCTGAAGGGCTTCGACCTCGACGGCGCCGACCCGACCTCGGCCGACTTCATCCATACCGTGGTCGAGGCCAGCAAGCTCGCCTTCGCCGACCGCGAAGCCTTCTACGGCGATCCGAAGTTCGTCGACGTGCCGATGCAGACCCTGCTGTCCGACGCCTACAACGCCGACCGGCGCAAGCTGGTCGATCCGGCGAAGGCCTCGCATGACCAGCGGCCGGGCAAGGTCGAGGGCTATGGCGGCGTCGTCCGGCTGCGCAAGGCCGATGGCGTGCGCGCCGCGGTTGCGGCGAGCGGAGCCGGCGAACCGACCGTCGGCCGCATGGGCCAGATGAGCGGCGACACGGTGCATTTCGACATCGTCGACAAGGAAGGCAACATGGTTTCCGCCACGCCCTCGGGCGGCTGGCTGCACGGATCGCCGGTCGTGCCCGAACTCGGCTTCCCCGTCGGCACACGCGGCCAGATCATGTGGCTCGAGGAAGGCCAGCCCTCATCGCTGGCGCCCGGCAAGCGGCCGCGCACGACGCTGACGCCGACGCTCGCCCATCGCGACGGCGAGCCGTACATGGTCTGGGGGTCGCCGGGCGGCGATCAGCAGGAGCAGTGGATCACGCAGATGTTCCTGCGCCACGTCCATTGCGGCATGAACCTGCAGGAGGCGATCGACGCGCCCGCCTGGCACAGCGAGCACTTCCCCTCCTCCTTCTGGCCACGCACCGCCCGGCCGGGCGTGCTGGTGCTGGAAGGCCGTATCCCGGCCGAAACGGTCCAGGAATTGCGTAAGCGCGGCCATGAGGTCGAGATGAACGACGCCTGGTCGGAGGGCCGCTTGACCGCCGCCTCCCGCGAAGATCCCTGGCGCAAGGCTGCCGCCAACCCGCGCGGCATGCAAGGCTACGCAGCGGGGCGGTGATGACCGC
>JAEZIF010000311.1 GCA_023416135.1 Pseudomonadota bacterium | reverse complement strand
CCGATACGCTGCTCGAGCGCGTCGGCCTTGGCCGGGCGCGTGACACGCTGCCGGGCGAGCTCACCTACATCGATCAGAAGCGCCTGGAGCTCGCCCGTGCGCTGGCGCTCGATCCGGAATTGCTGCTGCTCGACGAATGGCTCGCCGGCCTCAACCCGACCGAGCTGGATGAGGGCATCGGACTGATCCGTGGCCTGAGCGGGCAGGGCATCACCATCCTGCTGGTCGAGCACGTGATGGACGCCATCCGCTCGCTGTGCCATCGCTGCCTGGTGATGAATACCGGCCGGCTGATCGCTTCGGGCCTGCCGGCGGCTGTCTTGGCCGAGCCGGAAGTGATCCGCGCCTATCTCGGGGACGACGGCGATGCTTGAGGTCAAAGGCCTCTCCGTCCAGTACGGCAAGCATCGCGCTCTCGACGATGCCGCCCTGAGCGTGGGGGCCAGCGAGATCGTCGTCATCCTGGGCGCCAACGG
This sequence comes from Pseudomonadota bacterium, assembly GCA_023416135.1. Lineage (GTDB taxonomy): Bacteria > Pseudomonadota > Alphaproteobacteria > Reyranellales > Reyranellaceae > Reyranella. The sequence goes on along the minus strand of JAEZIF010000311.1, from coordinate 11,651 downwards.
CGCCGGCAAGTCGACGCTGCTCAAGGCCGTGGCCGGCCTGCAGCCGCCGGGTGCCGGAGCGCGTGTGGCGCTCGACGCCCGCGAGCTCGTCGGCCTGCCGCCGCACCGGATCGTCGAGGCCGGCCTGGCGCTGGTGCCCGAGGGCCGCGGCATCTTCGGCGAGCTGACGGTGCGCGAGAACCTGTTGCTGGGCGCCTTCGCCCGCCGCGCCCGCGCCGACGAGGCACACAATCGCGAGCGCGTGCTGGCGCTCTTTCCGCGACTCGCCGAGCGGCTCGACCAGACGGCGCGCACCATGAGCGGCGGCGAGCAGCAGATGGTGGCGATCGGGCGGGCCCTGATGTCGGCGCCCAAGATGCTGCTGCTCGACGAGCCCTCGCTCGGCCTGTCGCCCTTGTTGAGCGGCGAGCTGTTCCGCGCGCTGGGCCGCATCCGCCATGACGGCATCGGCGTGCTGCTGGTCGAGCAGAATGCGCGTAAGAGTCTCGCCATCGCCGACCGCGGCTATCTGATCGAGAATGGCCGCATCGTCGGCGCCGGCCGGGCGGTCGAGCTCGCCTCCGATCCGGCGGTGCAGCGCGCCTATCTCGGCGGCGCAAGGTAGGACGACCATGGCAATGCTCGACGGCAGGATCTGCATCGTGACGGGCGCCGCCGGCAGCCTCGGCCGCGCCAGCGCCGCACGATTCGCGGCCGAGGGCGCCAAGGTGATGCTGGTCGATCGCGAGCGCGCCGCCCTCGAAGCCGCGCTGAAGTCGCTGCCCGAGGGCCAGGCGACCGCGATGCTGGCCGACGTCACCAGCGCCAAGGACACGCAGGCTTACGTCGACGCCACGGTGGCGCGCTGGGGGCCGATCGACGTGCTGTTCAGCAACGCCGGCATCAGCGGCGTCATCCGGCCGGTGACCGACTATCCCGAGGAGGTGTTCGACGCGGTGGTGGCGGTGAACCTCAAGGGCTCGTTCCTGGCCTGCAAGCACGCCCTGCCGAAGATGCGCGACGGCGGCAGCATCATCATGACCTCGAGCGTGGTCGGCGTGACCAGCGATCCCGGAATCGCAGCCTACGCCGCCTCCAAGCACGGCCTGATCGGCCTGATGCGCACCGTGGCCAAGGAGGCCGCCTCGCGGCGCATCCGCGTGAACGTCGTTGCGCCGGGACCGATCGACAACGATTTCCAGCGCACCGTCGAGTGCGGGCTCGGCCAGGCACTGGGCACCGATGCCGGCAAGTTCCTCGATCCGATGATCCCTCTCGGCCGGCATGCCAAGGCGGAGGAGGTGGCCGAGACGGTGCTGTTCCTCGGGTCGGACAAAAGCGCCTTCACAACCGGCAGTGTGCTGATGGCCGACGGCGGCATGCACGTCTGAGACCAACAACGCAATGGAGGTAGGGATGGAATTCTGGCGCAACCTCAGGCCCGTCGAGAAGGTCTTCCAGCCCGACGCGCTGCCCGAGGTCTACATGGCCAACGCCGCGACCGACGACGAGCGCTACTACGTGCCGTTCACCGACACCGTGTCGTCTCGGCCGCTCTGGATCTCGCCCAGCCAGAACAAGTGGTGCGACATCCTGATGGCCAAGGCGGCCGGGCTGGTGAACCGGCACTAACATCCGCACGAGGTTTTCGCCTACACGATCTCGGGCAAGTGGGGCTATCTGGAGCACGACTGGGTCGCAACCGCCGGCGACTTCATCTACGAGACGCCGGGCGAGGCCCACACGCTGGTCGCCCACGACCATCCGGATCCCATGAAGGTGTTCTTCATCGTCAAGGGGCCACTGGTTTGGCTGGACGAGAACGCGGAGCCCGACGGCTACTTCGACGTTCACCAATACATCGCGCTCTGCAAGGCGCACTACGACAAGGTCGGGCTGGGCGCGGGCCTGATCGACAAGCTTTACCGCTGAGGCCATGAGGTCTTTTCATTCGGTGCAACCATCGAAAAGCGTAAGTTGGCCCCCAAGTTTCCGGGGGGGAGGAACCCGCCATGCCGTCTGTCCAGCCTGTTGCTTCGACTGCGATGCCGCCTGCTGCCCCGTGGGTCGAGGCCGGCGTGCCCTACCTGGCCGACCTCAGCATCAAGCCGGTGACCTACAATCCGCCGATCGGCACCGGCGTGGCGCGCCGTGAGGGCAATTACCGCGACTTCAAGGTGCGCATCCACAATGCGCGGCCGTTGCTGAAGGACCTGTCGCTCGACCGCCAGGCCTTCATCCTGACGCCGCACGAGACGGCGGTGCGCGATTTCTACGACAAGGACGAGATCAGGCGCACCTGGGAACCCGAGGTCGAGGCGCTGATCAAGCGCGAGACCGGTGCGTCGAAGGTCGTGGTGTTCGACCACACGATCCGCGCCGCCGATCGCGGCGTCGAGCGCGGCCACCGCTCGCCGGTGCGCTCAGTGCACAACGACTACACCGAGAAGTCGGGCCCGCAGCGCGTGCGCGACCTGCTGCCGCCGGACGAGGCCGAGGCGCGTCTGAAGAAGCGCTTCGTCGAGATCAACGTCTGGCGCAACATCGCCCACGCTCCGGTCGAGATGTCGCCGCTGGGCTTTGTCGATTCCGAGAGCATCGCGCCGCGCGATCTCGCGGTCTGCGACCTCGTCTATGCCGACCGCACCGGCGAGATCTATATCGGCGTCTACAACGCCGACCACCGGTGGTACTACTTCCCGCGCATGACGCGCGAGGAAGCCGTCCTCATCAAGTGCTACGATTCGATGAGGGATGGACGAGCGCGGTTCTCGCTGCACTCGGCGTTCGACGATCCGACGTCGCCGGCCAATCCCAAGCCGCGCGAAAGCATCGAGACCCGCACCTTCGCCTTCTTCGACTAGGACGGGTGCCGACGGCGGCGATCTAGGCGCCGCCGGGATGGCCGCCGGCCACCTTGTTCTTGATGAAGCCAACGATGGCCGTGAGGATGGCGCCGGCGACCCCGCCGCCCACCGCTTGGCCGATCAAGGCTTCGACGTTGACGCCGGAGCCGGCGGCACTCGCCAGGGCCGGAATCAACGCCATAAGCAGCTGCCCGCCACCCAGGCCGCCGATCGCGCCGACGATCGAGTTGCCGAGCGGCCCTAGGCTCATGTCCTTCATGCCGGCGCCCGCGCCGTTACCACCGAGCGCGCCGGCGACGATCTGGATGATGAGGTTGAGCAATGTTGCCGACATCGTTCCCTCCTTGTGTTGAAACGCCAGTCACACAACGACTTCGGTTCGCGGAGGCAGGTCAGTCCATCGCGACCCTGCCTGTGCCGTCCACCGTGAGCAGGACCTCGGTCGTGCCCCTGAATGCCTTGGCGCGCCACGCGCCGTTGCTTGCCTTGCCGAGCAAGGTCACGCGCTTGTAGCCATCCGCGTCGATCGCGGCCTTGGCCGCCTTCCTGTCGAGATCTTCCTGCGCCTGTTGTGGCGGATCGACCGCCGCCGGCGCGGCCGCAGATGGCAATGCCGCGGAAGGCGGCCGGACATTTCGCACGAGGGGAACCGGCGCCTGACGCGCCTCGAGCACGGGGCCGGGGGTGACATAGACAGTTTGGGAAGAGTTGGCGGTGGCAACGCGCGACACAGCCGATCGCGCCGCAGGCCCTGCCGAGGGCGGTGCACCGTCGACGGCTGCCCAACCAAGTATTCCAAGCGTCCCAAGGATCAGGAAATAGTTTGGCATTTCCCATCACCAGCGACATTCAGAGTCTAATCCGTCTGCAACTCCGACGATAGATGCAAAGAGGCTGCGTCAAACTGTGCCAAACGCCGAGCGGGGCCAGAGTCTGGGCCTGAAGCCCGGTGCCATACCATTGGTAGTATGGCTAGGCGCGCGCGATCGCCTCGAGGTGCTCGGCCAGTTCCTCGGCGTTGCTGAAGAAGGGCGAGTGGCCGCATTCCATGGTGATGACCTTGCATGGGGTCATCTTGACCATCAGCCGCTGCAGTTTGATGCGCACGGCGTTGTCGTGCGTGCACTCGATGTACCAGCGCGGCACGGAGCCGAAGCGATCCTCGGTCAGGGTGACGGGCGTGGTCGAGATCGAGATCGGCTGCGGCCTCAGCCGCTCCATCGCCCTGTAGCGGTCCTCCGGCGAAACGTCGGCGTAGAACAGCGCCGGCAGCTTGTCGCGCGCGAAGGTGTAGGTGAGTCCGTCGGGGCTGACCTGGCGCGACAGCCGGAACATCGTGTCGGGCTCGAGCGAGGTCATGTCCCTGCCGCACTTGCCCGAGGTCGGCAGCAACGCGCAGAGATAGACCAGCGCCTTGAGCTTGCGCCGCCGCGCCTCGGCAACGGCGCTGATGGTCACGCCGCCCAGCGAATGGCCGACCAGCACGACCTGATCCTCCAACTTGTCGAGCAGGCGCGAGACCTTCTCGACATTGTCGGCCAGCGTCACGTTGGCGGGCGGCGTGTCATCCTTGCCCAGGCCCGGCATGTCGGGGGCGCAGACCTTGTGGCCGTTCGCTTCCAGGAGTGGCGCGACCTTTTCCCAGCACCAGCCGCCGGTGCAGGCGCCGTGGACCATCAGGAACGTTGCCACGAGCCTAGGCCCGGCCGACGACGGTGCGCGCGCCTTCGGCGGGCACGAAGAAGTCGGGCATCAGCGGCGTGCCGGGCGACACGGCGTACTGGTCGAAATTGGTGACTCCTTCGGCGGCCAGGACCTCGTCGTCGATGAAGAAGTTGCCGGTGCACTCCTTTGCCGGTTTGTTGAGAATCACGTAGGCTGCATCGGCCATGATCTCGGGCTTGCGGCAACGCTTCATGCCCTCGTCGCCACCCAGGATGTTCTGGATCGCAGCGGTCGCGATGCCGGTGCGCGGCCACAGGCAATTGAAGGCGATCTTGCCCTTGAACTCCTCGGCCATCGCCCAGGCGTAGACCGACATGCCGAACTTGGCGAGGGTGTAGGCCGCGTGGTTGGAAAACCACTTCACGTCGAAGTCGAGCGGCGGTGACAGGTTCAGCACGTGCGGGTTCCCGGCCTTCAACAAATGCGGGATGCACTTCTGCGAGACCATGTAGGTGCCGCGTGCGTTGATCTGGTGCATCAGGTCGTAGCGCTTCATCTGGGTGGCGAGCGTACCGGTGAGGCTGATGGCGCTCGCGTTGTTGACCAGGATGTCGATGCCGCCGAACCTGGCCACGGTCTCGGCCACCGACTTCTCGACGCTCTGCTCGTCGCGGACGTCGCAGGCCAGCGGCAGTGCCTTGCCGCCCGCCTTCTCGACCTCCTCGGCGGCGGTGAAGATGGTGCCGGGCAATCTGGGATCGGGCTTCACCGTCTTGGCGGCGATGGCGACGTTGGCGCCGTCGCGCGCGGCGCGCAGCGCGATGGCGAGTCCGATGCCTCGGCTCGCGCCGGTCACGAACAGCGTTTTACCAGACAAACTCATGGCGCCCCCGAGAATACCTCGGGCTCTATAGCCGGGCGCGGGTGACGCGGCTAGTCTCCGAGCCGTGCAAGGGGGGCATGCATGAAACCGTGCTTTGAGACGGCGACGCGGCTTGGCCGCGCCATACGAAACGGTCGCTTGAGTTCCGTCGAGGCGACCAAGATGCACTTTGCACGCATCGACCGTCTGAACGGTCCGATCAATGCGCTGGTCGTCGTCGACCGCGATGGTGCGCTCAAGGCCGCGCGCGCCGCCGATCGTGCACGGGCCACGAAGGATCGGTTGGGCCCGTTGCACGGCGTGCCCATCACCATCAAGGAGGCGTTCGACGTCGCAGGGTTGCGCACCACGTCGAGCCATCCACCGCTCAAGGACAATGTCGCTGCCGAGGATGCGAGCTCGGTCGCCCGGCTGCGCGCGGCGGGTGCGGTGATCCTGGGAAAAACCAATGTGCCCGAGCTGTGCGCCGACTTTCAGACAGACAGTCCGTTGCTCGACCGGCGGTGGAGCGGTCGCTGTCGCGGCGCGCCTGTCGCCGCTCGAATTGGGCAGCGACATCGGCGGCTCGGTCCGCAATCCTGCGCACTACAACGGCATCTTTTCGCTGAAGCCCACGGAGTGGCGCGTGCCGGGCCGCGGCCATGTGTCGAACCTGCCGGGGCAGACGCGCACCGGCCGCTGGATGGGCGTGTTCGGCCCCTTGGCGCGCTCGGTCGAGGATCTCGAGGCGGCGCTGCGCATCATCGAGGGGCCCGACGGTTACGACGCCGAGGCCGCGCCTGTGCGGCTCGGAGGGGCGCCGGCCGCCAAGCCCAAGGAACTGCGCATCGCCTTCATCGACGGCAATCCACTGGTCGAAGTCTCCGCCGATACCGCGTCCGTCGTGCAGCAGACCGTTCGCCTGCTCGGCAAGGCCGGCGCCAAGGTGAAACGCGCCGAACCCGAGGGACTGGACTGGCAGCAGGGCTGGGACGACTGGGCCGATCTCTACCAATATCAGGTGCGCGCTTTGCAGCCGCTGGCCGAGCGCGAGCGTACGTTCGACATGGTCAATTCATCCAATCCGAACGCGCGGTCGGTCGCACGGCGCGGCTCGACCTCGCTGAGTTCTTTGCCGTGCTCGATCGCCGCGACGGGGTCATGCGCCAGTGCGAATCCTTCCTCGACGCCTACGATGCCTGGCTGATGCCGGTGATGCCCGATGCCGCCTTCACCCGGCAGAAGCAGAGCGAGCCGCTGGTGATCGACGGCACGCCGCATCCCTACTTCTTCGCTGGCACGGCCTACAACTTCCTCGCCAACCTCACGGGCCAGGCCTCGATCGTGCTGCCGTGCGGCTTTTCCAAGGAGGGCCTGCCGATCGGCCTGCAGCTCGTCGGCAAGCGCTGGGACGATGCGCGCCTGCTCGGTGTCGCCAAGGCACTGGAGAAGCTCCTGCCGCCTTGTCCGGTGCCGCCGGATTACAAGGAATGAAACTCCGTCAATGAACTAAAGGGCTCATTCGGCTTTCACGCCGGCGGCTTCGAGGATCGGCTTCCATCGCTCGAGCTCGGCCTTCTGGAAGGCGGCCAAGGCCGCAGGCTTCATTTCCTCGACCGTCGGCGTGTCGAGGCCGAGCTCGTCCATGCGCTTGCGCACGGCGGGATCGGCGAGCGCGGCGATGGCTGCGGCGCCGAGCCTGTCGATGATGTCCCGGGGCGTGCCCTTGGGCGCCCACAGGCCGTTCCAGATCGACACTTCCATCGGATAGCCCGCTTCCGCCGCGGTCGGGATGTCGGGCATCGCGGGCGAGCGCTTGGCCGAGGTCACGGCATAGGCGCGAATCTTGCCGGCCTGGACCTGCGGCAGGGAATTCGCCGACTGGTCGACCATCACCTGGATCTGGCCCGAGATCAGGTCCTGCATGGCGGGGCCGGTCCCGCGATAGGGAACGAGCTGGTAGCTGACACCGGTTGCCTTGTTGAAGGCCAGCGCGCCGAGATGCGCGCCCGAGCCGATGCCCGCGGTGCCGCCCGACACCTTGTCCGGGTTGGCCTTCAGGTATTCGACGAGCTCCTTCAGGGTCTTGGCCGGCACGTTGTTGGTAGAAACGACGAGCATGGCGTTGGCCGGCAGTCGTGCGATCGGCTCGAGGTCGCCCACAAGGTCGAAGCCGAGCTTGGTGTAGATCACGGCGTTGGCGACGTTGGTGCCGACGTGGCCGATGCCGATCGTGTAGCCGTCGGGCGCCGAGCGCGCGAGCTTGGCCATGGCGATGGTGCCGGCGGCACCCGTGACGTTCTCGATGATGAACTGCTGGCCGAGCTCCTTGCCCATGCGCTCGCCCATGATGCGGGCGATCAGATCGGTCGGTCCGCCGGCGGCAAAGGGCACGATCATGGTGATCGGCTTGTTCGGATAGGCCTGAGCAAAGGCCGGCACCGCTGCCACGACGAGAGCGGCGGCAAGCACGTGTCTACGCAACATTGGTTCTTTCCTCCCTGTCAGCGCCAGCGGAGCACGGAACGCTCCACCATGCCAAGCCCCCAGGCGATCAGCAGGCCAAGCGCCGAGAGCATGACCACGCCGGCCATGAGCTGATCGGTCTGCATCAGGTTGCCGGCCGTCAGCACGAAGGCGCCGATGCCGTGCTGCGCGCCGATCATCTCGGCCGCCACCACCAGCAACAGCGCCACCGAGGCAGAGATGCGAAACCCCGCCAGGATGCCGGGCATGGCGCCGGGCAGGATGATCTTGGCGACAATGTCGGTGGCGGGCAGGCCGAAGCTCTGGCCCATGCGTATCAGGTTGCGCGGAACGGAATCGCAAGCGCTGTAGGCCGAGATCACCGTCGGGAAGAAGACGCCGAGCGCGATCGTCGCGACCTTGGAGGGCTCGCCGATGCCGAACCACAGGATCAGGAGCGGCAGCAGGGCGATCTTGGGAATGGGGAACAGCGCCGACACGATCGGCAGGCCGGCGGCGCGGGCGGCCGAGAAGATGCCCATGGCGAGCCCGACCGCGAGGCCGGCCGCCGTGCCGATGATCCAGCCGGGGATGATGCGCTTCAGCGACGCCGTGACGTGCTCGACCAGAGTGCCATTCAGCCACAGCTCGACCAGCGCGTTCACGATCGCCGCGGGGCTCGGCATGAACAGCGCGGGCAGCAGGCGCGCGCTCGACGCCGCCTGCCACAGCGCGATCAGCACGAAGAACACGATCCACGGCAGGACACGCCGCGGCGCTGGCGCAAAGCCGCCGCCGCGGAACGGCACGCGACGTCGTTCGCTCCGCTCGGACATGCCGTCCGTGTATCACGTTTCAGCGCGGCCTGGCGCTCAGCGTGCCGCCGCCCTCGTTGCGGCGGGTGTAGCCCCAGGTGCCGGAAAGCTCGCCGTTGGCCTGGCTCTTCATGGTGCCGCGACCGAAATAGTCGGTGCCCCAGCGCCAGGCATAGTCGAGCTGGTCACCGGCCACGCTGCCCTCGAGCTCGGCAGTGCCCATGCCGAACTCGTAGGTGCCCCGCACCGTGGTGCCCTGGCGGTTGAGCGTCATGCGGAAGTCGAGCGACACGCCCTTGGCGTCGGTCCACTGGCCGACATAGTTGCCGTGGAACGGCTGGCGGGCGGCAGCCGGCTGGCCAGCGCCGGGCCGTGCCGCAGCCGGTGCAAAGTCGGCGACCTTCGACGACTTGCCGACCAGCATCATCGAAGCGCGGATGTCGGGATCGTCGAGCAGCTTGGCGGCGCGGTCGAGATCCGCGGCGATGGTCTCGATGAGCTGACGCTCCTGCTGCGGCGAGGGCTTGTCGCGCGCGAATAGGCCGGCATTGTCGCGCAGCGCGGCGACCAGCCGGCCGATGCGCTCGCCGGACAGCGGATGGGTGCTGCGCCCGGCGCACTCGAACGGGGCGGCCATCATGAAGTAGAAGCCGATGCCGATCGGCGGCGCGCCGAGCCGCGCCATCAGCTCGACGGCAAAGGCATCGGCTTCGCTCTCCTGCTGGCGCGACCGCACATCGCCGACATTGGCCTTGTGTTCGTGGAAGAGGTGGCCGGTCTCGTGCGCCATTATGAAGACCATGGTCGTGCCGAAGATCTTCTGGAACAGCGCCTCGACCGTGGGCTCGACGTCGCCCTCCGGCACGCCCAGCGCGTTGAGCGGCAGCGCCTTCACGCCGTCGGGCGCGGGGCCGCGCCAGGCCAGCATCGAGGCATAGTCGAACACCCGCTTTTCGGGCAGGCGCTGTCGATTGTGCCAGGCGAGCGCCAGCGACAGATCGCTCACCATCTTGATCGACGATAGCGGCAGCACGACGCGCCGGCCGGTCGCGGCATAAAAGTTGAGCGGATGCTCGGGATACGCCCGCCGGCCGAGGTCGAGGCCGATGTCGCCGAGCTTGCGGCGCTCGGCATCGCTCAGTCGCGGCAACATCACCTGCTCGAAGTTCGAGCGCAGGCCGGGCGCGCTGCGCTCAGCCACGCGATCGAGCGCGGCCGGCGGATAGAAGCCGCTCCAGTCGTAGGCCGGGGCGCATTGCGCGTGAGCGGCCGAGACGCCGCAAAGCAGGAACAGGAACGCGAGGACGGCACGCATGGCCATCTCCTTGTCGCATCGACCTACCGTGTCTGGCCTGCGAGGTAGAGCCCGGCGGGCTCGTCCATGCCGCTGGGCGCGGGCAGGATGGCGCCGCTGTTGATCCACGACTGGAAGCGCGCGGGGTCGCCCCAGGCCTGGTTCCAGGCCGCGCGCAGCAGCATGGTCTTGGCGTTCTGCAGCCCCGCTACCAGGCGTTCGCGCTCCGGGGAGGCTGCGTCGCGCTGCAGGCGATCGATTGCGGCGTTGAGATTGGCGAGCGCGGTGCGCAGCTCGATCAGCCCTTCTTCGCTCGTCGCACTTTTCCCGCTGCGCCCCGAGCGATCCGACATGGCGGAGATCTCCTGCTTGCGCAGCGCCATCGCCTCGCCTTGGCCTTCGATAGCGGGGCGTCCTGACGGCACCTGGCGCTCGTCCGACACCTTCACGGCGCTCGTGAACGAGTAGGCGACGATGGCGGCGCCGAACAGCGCGAAGAAGCAGCCGGGCCCGACGCGGCTCATCCAGATGCTGATGCCGCCCGGCAACACGACCTTGCCTGCGGAATCCGTCTTCTCCGGCAGCCGCACGAACAGTCGATAGCCGAGCACGACGCAGAGCACACCTGCGAGCAGGCCGAGCAGGCGTTCGGCCATGCGCGTCAGCAGTAGCGTATCAAAGGATTCCATGCGGACTGCCCCCGAGCATCCTGCAGTTAGGGACAGGACCGGGAACACCCGGTGCCTGTCAAGCCGGTCACACAATTCTCGCAGACCAAGATTATTGCCGGATGGGCTGAATCTCGCGATCGGCGGTGGCCGCCTCGTCGCGAATCAAGGACCACAGGCGCTTGTGCACGTCGAGCAGCAGGCCGGCATGCCTGGCCTGGCCGCGCTCGATGACAGGCACCTCGACGCGCACGGTCTCGCGGATGCGGCCGGGGCGACGCGACAGCACGACGACGCGATCGGCGAGCCGCGCTGCTTCCTCGAGATTGTGGGTGACGTAGACGCGCGTGCTCTTCTCCCGTGCCCAGATGGCCAGAAGGTCCTCCATCAAAAGCTCGCGCGTTTGCGCGTCGAGCGCCGACAGGGGCTCGTCGAGCAGCAGGACGGCCGGTCGCACCACCAGCGCGCGGGCGATGCCGACGCGCTGGCGCATGCCGCCGGAGAGCTGCTTGGGATAGGCCGAAGCGAATTCGGCGAGGCCGGTGAGGGCGAGCGCCGAGGCGATGCGCTCGCGGCGCTCAACGGGCGAGAGCGCGCGATGCTCCAGCGCCAGGCCGACATTGTCGGCGACGCTGCGCCAGGGCAGCAGGGCGAAGTCCTGGAAGACGTAGGTGAAGGGGTTGAGCGAGTCGGCGGGCATGTGCCCGGAGAAGGTGACGTGTCCGGCGGTGGGCTCGAGCAGGCCGCCGATGATGCCGAGCAAAGTCGACTTGCCGCAGCCCGATGGGCCGATCAGCGCGACCGTCTCGCCGTCGGCGATGTCGAGCTCGATGGCCGCCAGCGCATCGACCGTGCCGTAGCTGTGCGAGACCTTCTCAATGTGCAGAGGCATCTGCCGCCATGGTCACGAGGATCGCCCGGTTGGATACCTGCTGGCCTTGCTTGACCGACACCGATTCGACCTTGGCATCGAGTGCGGCCTTGAGCTGGTGCTGGATCTTCATCGCTTCCAGCACGATCAGCGTCTGGCCCTTG
>JAEZIF010000287.1 GCA_023416135.1 Pseudomonadota bacterium | reverse complement strand
CATCCGCTGATGCTCGAGTACGACATGAGCGACAATGCACTCCGTACGAAGCTGCTCAAGAAGCCGCTCACGCTCAACGCCGGCCACGTCCTTCTGCCCGACGGTCCCGGACTCGGCGTCGAGCTCGATCGCGATGCCGTGGAACGCTATCGCGTTTGCTGACCGGCGCGCGCCATGCCAAGCTTTTGTCCAAAGACGTGGGAGTGGGACGAATGACCAAGGCAACTCGTCGCGGCTTCTCGGCTGGAGCCGCGCTCACCGTGCTGGGCTTGGGCAAGGGCGCCGGCGCCCAACCGGCAGCCGTCAAGATCGGCGTCATCTATCCGCTGAGCGGCAACTCGGCGAGCGCCGGCAACTATTCCAAGATGGCGATCGAGGTCGGCGCCGACGTCATCAACAACGGCAACGCCGATCTCGCCAAGATCATCCCGCTGGCCAAGGGCGGCGGCCTGCCGGGCCTCGGCGGCGCCAAGGTCCAGCTGATCTTCGCCGACAACCAGGGCACCCCGGCGGCCGGCCAGAACCAGGCGCTGCGGCTGATCTCCGAGGAGAAGGTGGCGGCGCTGATCGGCGCCTACCAGTCGGGCATCACGCTCACCGCCAGCGCCATCGCCGAGCGCCACGGCATGCCGTTCGTCAACGCCGAGTCGGTGGCCGCCAACCTGACCGAGCGCGGCTTCAAGTGGTTCTTCCGCGTCACTCCGGTCGCCATCGACTTCGCCCGCGCCTATTCGACGTTCCTCAAGGAACAGAAGGCGGCCGGCCAGAAGGTCGGCTCGATCGCGCTGGTGCACGAGAACACCGAATACGGCAACTCGGTCGCCAGCGTCATCGCCGACCAGTTCGGCAAGGACGGACTGCCGATCACCCAGAAGATCGCCTATTCGGCGAACTCGAGCGACGTGCAGCCGCAGGTGCTGCAGCTCAAGGAGAAGAACCCCGACGTCGTGATCTTCATCTCCTACACGTCGGACGCGATCCTCTACGCCAAGACGATGAAGGAGCTGAACTGGAAGCCCTCGATCATGATCGCCGACAATGCCGGCTTCAACGACCCGGCCTTCCTGAAGGCGATGGGCTCGGCGGTGGAGGGCCTGGTCAACCGCTCGGCCTACTCGGGCGGCAAGCCGGGCAGCGTGCCGGCGATCTTCAACGAGCTCTACAAGGCCAAGGCCGGTGTCGAGCTGGACGACGTCTCGGTGCGCGGCTTGCAGGGCTTCCTGGTGCTCGCCGACGCGATCAACCGTGCCGGCTCGACCGACCCCGCCAAGATCCAGGCGGCGCTCAGGGCCACCAACCTGCCGGCCGAGCAGATGGCGGCGGGCTACGACGGCGTGAAGTTCGACGACAAGGGCCAGAACGTGCTGGCGTCCAGCGTGGTGACGCAGCTGCAGGGCGGCAAGTACGTCACGATCTTCCCCAAGGCGCGCGCCACGGCCACCGTCATCCTGCCCTACAAGGGCTGGTAACCGCCGCGGCGTAGCGGAAGCAGCGGGTAGCAACGGGTGTCGATCACGCTGGCCCAGGTGATCGTGAGCGGGCTGCTGCTCGGCGCGGTCTATGCCCTGTTCTCGTCCGGTCTCACCCTGATCTGGGGCATGATGAACGTCGTCAACTTCGCGCACGGCGACTTCGTCATGCTGGGCATGTACAGCGCCGTCGTGATCTGGACGGCGCTGGGCGGCGGGCCGTTCGCCGCCGTGCCGGTGGCCGCGATGCTGATCGCGACGCTCGGAGTCCTGAGCTACTTCCTGCTGGTGCGCCACATCATGCGCGGCCCGATGCTGGCGCAGATCCTGGGCACCTTCGGCTTGGCGCTGTTCCTGCGCTACTCGGCGTTCTGGTACTTCGGCGCCGACTTCAAGACGCTGCCCGACACCCTCGTCGGCGGCTCCTTCGTCCTGGGCGGCGTGCGCTTCGAAGGCTCGCGCGTGCTGGCAGGCGGCATGGGCCTCGTCATCACGCTCGCGCTCCACTTCATCCTGACCCGCACCGCGATCGGCAGCCGCATGCTGGCGGTGTCCGAGGACGCGACGGCGGCCCAGCTCATGGGCATCCGCCCGCAGCGTATGCAGGCGCTCGCCTGGGCAATGGCGGGCGCGGCGACCGGCATCGCCGGGGCGCTGATCGCCAATTTCTTCTACACTTCACCCACGGTCGGCGAGACGCTCGCCATCATCGCCTTCGTCACCGTGTCGTTCGGCGGCTTCGGCAGCGTCCTGGGGGCGCTGGTCGCCGGCCTCATCATCGGTGTCGTCGAATCGCTGTCGGCCTACCTGATCGGCCCGGTCTACAAGGACGTCGTCGTCTACGTCCTGTTCGTGCTGGTGCTGTGGTTCCGCCCCCAGGGACTGATGGGGAAGACCTGATGGGCAAGACATGAAGCGCCATCTCCTGCCCGGCGCGCTGGTCGTGCTGGCGCTGATCTACCCCCTGCTGGCCGCGGGTTCGCCGGTATGGGAGCGGCTCGGCGCGCTGGTCCTCCTGGGGGCGATCGGCGCCTCGGCCTGGAACATCGTCGGCGGCTATGCCGGCCAGGTCTCGGTCGGCCACTCCGTGTTCTTCGGCTTCGGCGCCTATTCGG
>JAEZIF010000279.1 GCA_023416135.1 Pseudomonadota bacterium | reverse complement strand
GGTCGAGATGGGAAAGTACGCCGCCGACCTCGAACAGGAAGTCTCGCGGGCGCGGGAGCGGGCACAGGAACTCGAGCAGGCGGCCTCCGAGGCCGACGCGCGAGCGGCGCAGGCCACTCGCGAGCGTACTGCCGCCGCCGAGAAGGCGCGGTCGGCGGAGGTCGATGCCGAGGAAGTGCGCAAACGCGTGGCCGAGCTCGGCAAGCAGGTGAGGGAGGCAGCGGCGCGCGCGCCGGAGCCGGCCCCCGTCCCGGTCCCGGTTATCGTGGCGGAGCCACCGCCGCCGTTGACCAAGGAAGAGCTGGCACCCGAAAGCACCGCGCCGAGCCCTGCGGCGCTGCCATCGCCGATCGTCGAGAGCCTGAAGAAGTATGCCGGCACCAAGGCCGCCGTGTACGTGCTCGACGAAGCCTCCGACGCTCCGGCGGCCGGCGCCACGATCTCGGGCTATCTCAGCGACGCCGGCTGGGCGCCTCTGACCTGGTCGTGGTCCGGCGTGGGCGGCATCCTGGGCGTTGTCGTCCTGATCAAGGACGGCAGCGATCCGGCGACGGACGAGGCCGCGACCGCCGTCGTCGACGCTCTGCGCTCGGCCGGCTTCAACGCGGCGAAGGGCAATTGGCCGGCCGACTGGCGCCGCTTCCGCGGCACGCTGAACGGCCCGCAGACGCCGGGGCCGACGGAAGCGCCCATCCGCATCGTGATCGGTGCAAAGGCACGCTGACCCTTATCGAAGCCGTCACTCCGGGCGCTCGGGATGACAGCGACGTCCCGAAGTCGGATATCGTCCCGGCTTCGGGTGGTGGTCCATGAGTACAGGCATCGAGCCCAAGAACTGAAATGGCTCGCACCCGACATGGCTCAGCACAACGACGAGATCTGTCGCGGGCGGCTCGGGATCTCAGCCGGGGAAATCGAGCGGCTCAAGCAAGACGGATTCCTCCGAGGGATCAGACGGTCGCGATCTCTTCGAAGTGCTCGAGCGGCCTTCAAACCACCCTCATGCCGACGGCCGCGGCCTGTCGGGCATCGAATTCGCGCCGCACGTCGTCATACTGATGGCCCTTCATGCCGCCGCGAACCGTGCCGGGCTCCACGCTGCCGTACCACACCGACCAGCTTGCCGGCAGCCGCCGCGAATCGGGCCGGGCCAGCCACAACCGGAACAGCGTGCGCTTGCGGTCGGGATCCGAATGGTCCTCGAAGCTGGTGCGCGAGTGCAGCATGGTCTGGTTGCACAGGATCTGGAGGTCGCCCGGCGCGAGGTGCATGCAGAACATGTTCTCGGGTCTGCGCAGCACGGCGTCGAAATACTCCATCGCCTCGCGCTGCAGCGTCGAGAGCCGGGGTACTCCCGCGAGCTTCTGGGCGTTCTCGATGCGGTTGCGGTTCCACTTGCAGAACACCCTGCCGTCCACGACCGCGCAGATCGGCGTGAGGTACCACGGCGCCTCGTCCCCGGCTTCCTCGCCGTTGCGGCTGAACGGATAGAAGGTCGCGAGTTCCGCGGCATAATCGGGCCGCTCGGCCGACACGATGGCATGAGCCGTGGCGGCGCTCGAACACATGCTCATGCCGCCGACCGGCGCCTGATTGTAGCACGACAGCAGCACGACATCGGCGCTGTCGACATGGAAGTCGAGCTCGGCGTTCGACGAATAGCCGCGGCCCGTCGGGCTGCGATAGGTGACGCCCACGTCCTTGACCTCGGCGATGTAGTCACTGGCGCGGTTCTGCGGCCGGGCGACGCCGAAGTGCAGGCCGATCGCCCAGGTCATCAGCCTGAACTCGGCCGGCGTGACGCCGTGGCGCGGCAGGTTCTCGACCAGCGCCATGCCGCGGCCGTCGCGGACCTCGCGGAAGGCGGCCGCGAGCGTCCGGACCGCGGCGCCGAGGTCGAAGTCGTCGCGACGCCACTCGAGGATCGGCCGGCCGGCAGCGCCGACGCGGCGCACCGCCGCCAGCAGTCCGGCGCTCTCGGCGTCGGACAGCCGATGGACCCAGCCTCGATCCGCCTCGACGTCGGCGACGGTCCACGATGCAGGCGAAGGCGCAGCCATGGTGTCCTCTCAGTCAGACGTCATGCGGTTTCAGGTCGGCCGTGGTCTGGCTGCGCGCAGGAGCGGCAAATGCCAAGATCGCCGCACCGACCGTTGCAAAGGCTGCGAGCGAAGCGACGAACATTTTCATTCCTGCTTCCTGCCTTACGGGTGGGCGGTCATTACAGCAGGCCAGTTTCAGACGGCACAAGCAACGTCGCGGCGGCTGTTCCAACGCGCAGAACGGCGACACGGGGCGCACGGTCGCGCGGGGATCGTCACTGCCGTAGAATGCAGCGAAAGCCGGAGGGATGGTGATGGCCCAAAAGACCTGGGAGCTCAGCGGCGAGTACATGGAGAGTTGCAATTGCGACTACCTTTGTCCCTGCATCTTCACCAACCCGCAGGCGCCGGCGACGCATGAGCACTGCACGGCCCTGATGGTGTACCGCATCGATCGCGGACGTCACGGCGATGTCTCCCTCGACGGGCTGAAGTTCGCCCTGGTCATCCGTTCGGGCCGCGTCATGTCCGATGGCGGCTGGGTGTTCGGCTGCGTCGTCGACGAAAAGGCGAGCGATGCCCAGCGCCGCGCGCTGTCCGACATCGTGAGCGGAACGGCCGGCGGGCCGCCGCAGATGATCCGCGACAACCTGGTGAGCGACTTCCGCGGAGTCGAATTCCGACGCATCGACTTCACCGCCGATGGCTTGCGCCGCTCGACCGACATACCCGGCGTACTTTCCTTCGCCATTGAAGGCGTGGCCTCGCGCAATCGTTCGGGCGAGCCGTTCTATATCGACAACACCGCCCATCCGGCCAATCGCCGCCTGGCGCTGGCGCGCGCCAGCAAGACGGAGGTCGGCGGTTTCGGCCTCGAGCTCAGCCTCCTGGACAAAGGCAACAACGGCCACTTCGCGCCCTTTGCCTGGGGCGCCTGACGGGCGGTCGGTGACTCGCCCGGCGCCGTCGTCGGCCTCGCCGTTGCTGGGCCTGCTGCTGAGCCAGCGCGTCACGATCGTGGCGGCGCTTGCCGGCCTGGTCGTGCTGTGCTGGCTCTACCTGTTCGATGAGGCGCGGCAGATGGCGGCCATGGACCAGGCCATGGTCATGCCGCCCAAGGGCGCCGGCGATCTCGTTGTGCTGCTCGCGATGTGGTGGATCATGATGATCGGCATGATGCTGCCGAGCGCGGCGCCGATGATCCTGACCTTCGCCAACATGAACCGCAGCCGGCGCGCGCGGGGACAGCCCTACACCCCGACCGCGCTGTTCACGTCAGGCTATCTCCTCGCCTGGGGAGGCTTCAGCGTGGCCGCAACGCTCGCCCAGTGGGCCCTGGAACGGGCGACCCTGCTGGCGCCGATGACCATGAAGACGACCAGTCCGCTGCTGGGCGGCCTGCTGTTCATCGCCGCCGGCCTCTATCAGCTGACGCCCCTCAAGAGCGCCTGCCTCAGGTCCTGCCGCTCGCCTTTCGATTTCGTGGTCAACCACTGGCGCGACGGCGCCGGTGGCGCCTTGCGCATGGGCGTGTCGCACGGGTTCTACTGTCTCGGCTGCTGCTGGATCCTGATGGCGCTGCTGTTCGCGGTCGGAGCGATGAACCTCGTCTGGGTCGCGGCGCTGACGGCCGTCGTGCTGGTCGAGAAGCTGTTGCCGGGCGGCGAGTGGATCGCCCGGATTGGAGGAGTGCTGCTCGTCGCCTGCGGTGCCTGGCTGGTGGCCGGAACGTGAGGCGCCCGGAGGCGCGAGAAGCCGCTATTTCGAAGGCCTTCGGCTGGCGGGGGTACCTGAATAGCACGTGCGACACGGCGGCGTTATCGGGTGCGGCAGGCGGCGAGTTCAATCCCTGACGACGAACCGGGCGTCCGCGACCTTCTCGGCGGTATGGCCATCCGCCGCCATCTGCTGTCGGGCACGGTCGATGAAATCCTGCTCGAACAGCGGGGCGCGGGTGACGTCCCAATCCAGGGTATAGGAGCGCAGGAAGACGCCTTCCACGAAGACATCGACGATCTTGGCTGCCACCGGGGCCTCGTCTCAACGTGGCGCGGTGCATAGCGGTGGCAGTTGTCGGGGCGATGAAGCTTTTGCGTCGATCGTGCGACGTCGATCGTGCGACGTCGATCGTGCGACGGGGCATCTCCCGCCCGTAGGCGGGACGGGCGATCCCCATCGCCGTCCCGCCGAGAGGTGAGGGCCAGGCCCTGGGCTAGGCTAGCGCCTCTGGCCCAGGAACATCATCAGGAACTGGAACAGGTTCACGAAGTCGAGGTAGAGGCTGAGGGCGCCGAAGATCGCGACCTTTTCGGCGACGTCGCTACCCCATGCCTGGGCATACTGCTCCTTGATCTTCTGGGTGTCGTAGGCGATCAGGCCCGAGAAGATCAGGACGCCGGCGACCGAGATGATGAAGCTCATCGGACCCGACGGCCAGAACATGTTGACCAGGCTGGCCAGGATCAGGCCGATCAGGCCCATGAACAGGAACTTGCCGAAAGCGCTGAGGTCGCGCTTGGTGGTGTAGCCGTAGAGGCTGAGGGCACCGAAGGCGGCGGCGGTGATGAAGAAGGTGCGGGCGACCGAAGCGCCGGTGTAGCGGAACAGCAGCAGCGACAGGCTGACGCCCATCAAGGCCGTGACCGCCCAGTAGACGGCCTGCACCGCACCCACGCTCATCGACTGGGCGCGGAAGGAGACGAGCAGCAGGAGGCCGAGCGGCGCGAAGATCGCGACCCAGCCCAACATGTTGAGACCGACGACGAAGCCGCCTTCGAGCTTGAAGAACAGGCCGGCGATGTCGGGCGACGCGAACACGGCGTAGGCCACGATTCCCGACAGCGCCAGGCCCGATGCCATGTAGTTGTAGACACGCAGCATGTGGGCGCGCAGGCCGACGTCGTATGCCGCCTGGTCGGTGATTGTGCCGGCACGGTTGAAACTGCCGAGGTTTGGATTGGCCATTTTGAGCTCCGATCGATGCGGGAAACTTGTCGCGCGATGATCGCGGTCACGAGGCCGTTTGTCCATGCGGTTCACGCATCCGTGGCGGCAGCAGACCCCTTCGGCAATGGCGCCGTCGCTGGCCTTTTCACGGGTGCCTGATAGGGTCCCCCCGGTCTGGCGACATGGCCGGGCAGTCGATCGATGGGCAGCGGTGCAAAAATGGTCGGGTCGAAGGACCATCACAGCTTCCGGCGCAAGCCGGCCGCCAGCACAGGCCCCCTGGTCGATCCTCGTGAAGGTGATGTCGAGGACGATGCCTCGAGCACGCTTCAGAGGTCGTTTCTTGCGATCGCCGGAAGCCTTCTGGCCGAAATCAGCCTGCCGAAGCTGTTGCTTGCCTGGACGCTCTCGATCGTACTGCCCGCAATTCTCCTTGGGATGGCTCCGCTTCTGGCAACCGCCTGGCTGGCAAAGGCTTCGGGGTCGATTGCCGACCTGGGCGGACCTGGCGCGGTGCTTGTCCTGCTCGTGGCCGCCGCCGTGGGCTGGTACGGCTGGCGACCTCTGTTACGCACCGCCGAGGCGAACTTCTGGTCGCTGAACGCCCTGGCTGTTCAGCCGGGCTACGCGCTCTGCCGTGAAGCCCTCCGCCACCTGGCAGAACGCAGTCTCGCCAGCCGCCTCACTGCGGCCAGGTTGGGGCGGCTGCGCGCGGCGAGTTCCGCTGCGGCCGGCGCCCTCGTGTGCGTCGTCGCGATTTCGATCGCCCTCCTGGTCTGGCCGGCGACGCGCTGGGTGGGCGCGGTCGCAGACGTTCTCAGCCTGCAAAGCCTCATCGTTCCGACGCTCGCCAATGCCATTGTGGTCGTCTCGGTCTACCTGGCCATCGCCGCGCTCGTGTGGGGCTTGGCGGACGCGAGCATGGAACAGCCACGCGATGTTCGCGATTTCGATCCTGAACCTCGGGACGGTCGTCGTTGGCGCGTCGCCCACCTTTCCGACATCCATGTCGTCGGCGAGCGTTACGGCTTCCGGATCGAAAGCGGGCGGGGCGGTCCACGGGGCAACGATCGCCTGGAGCAGGTTCTGGGTCACCTCGATGCCATCCACCTCGATCAGCCACTGGATTTCGTCCTCGTCAGCGGAGATGTGACGGATGCCGGCCGCTCGGCGGAATGGGCGGAATTTCTCGATATCGTGGCGCGCCATCCCGCGCTCGCCGAACGGATGATCGTTCTGCCTGGAAATCACGACGTGAACATCGTCGATCGCGCCAATCCGGCCAGGCTCAATTTGCCGTTCAGTCCGGGAAAGCGGCTCCGTCAGATGCGGTCGCTTTCGGCAATTGCAGCCGTGCAGGGCGATCGCATGCGCGTCGTCGACCATGGGTCCGGAGAACTCGTGCAGACGGTCGCCGATGCCCTTGCTGGGCACCGGCACAGGATTGCAGCATTTGCCGATACCGGTTCTCTGCGGCTGTCGGCAGGCCTTGGCAGCGTCTGGAACGACCAGTTTCCGATGATCCTGCCGCCGGATACGGAGGACGGTCTCGGGGTGGCGGTCCTCGACTCGAGCGCCGAGGCGCACTTTTCATTCACCAACGCCCTCGGCCTGATCTCTGCCGAGCAGGCGCGCCGTCTGTCCGCGGCGACAGGCAGATTCCCGAGGGCGCAATGGATCATCGCCCTGCACCACCATCTGCTGGAATATCCCATGCCGGTCCTGGCATTCTCCGAGCGGATCGGAACCGCGCTCATCAACGGCAGCTGGTTCATACGCAAGCTCAAGCCGCTCTGGGGCCGCGCAATCGTCATGCATGGCCATCGCCATATCGACTGGATCGGCGCCTGCGGTGACCTGAAGATCGTCTCGGCGCCGTCGCCGATCATGGGCGTGCGGGACGACGAAGCGACCTATTTCTACATTCACACCCTGGCAGTCGGTTCGGACGGGCGGCTGGACCTGCTGTCGCCGCAACGGGTGGACATTCCCGGCAGGCCGGCGGATTGAATTGAGGCCTAGCTCAGCTTAGAGCCTGATGTTCGCCGCCCGGATGACCTTGCCCCATTTCTCGGTCTCTTCGGCGATGAGCCTGCCGAAGTCGGCCGGCGAGCCCGGGATCAAGGTGCCCCCGAGATCGGCCAGCCGCACCTTCAGCTTGGGGTCGGCCAGGCCGGCGTTGGTTTCCTTGTTAAGCCTGTCGACGATTCCGGCCGGCGTCTTCTGCGGTGCGCCGATGCCGTACCAGGCGCTCGCTTCGTAGCCCGGTACCGTATCGGCGACGGGTCGGCAGGTCGGGCAGGGCCTCTGCGCGCACTGCCGTCGTGACGGCCAGCGCCTTGAGCTTGCCGGTCTTGATGAACTCCACCGAGGCGGGCGAGGTGGCGAACAGCACCTGGACCTGTCCCGCCAACAGGTCGGCGATCGCCGGCGCCTGTCCGCGACAGGGCACATGGACCATGTCGACACCGGCCATGGACTTGAAGAGCTCGCCGGCGAGGTGGGCGGCACTGCCGTTGCCGGCCGAGGCCATGTTGATCCTGCCGGGGTTCGTCCTGGCGTAGGCGATGAGCTCTGGAATGGTCCTGGCCGGGAACGACGGGTTGACCACCACCACGTTGGGCACGGTCATGATACCGGCGACCGGCGCGATGTCGCGGAGGAAGTTGAAGGGCAGGGTGTCGTAGGTAGAGGGTTGCGTTGATGGCATTGGGTTGGCCGACCAGCAGCACGGTGTAGCCGTCGGGGGCGGCGTTCACGACGAATTCGGCGGCGATGTTCGTGGCGGCGCCCGGTTTGTTCTCGATCACGAAGGTCTGTCCCAGCCGGTCGGACAACCATTGGCCCATCAGGCGCGCGACGATGTCGTTGCCGCCACCGGCGCGTAGCCGACGACCCAGCGCACGGGGCGGGATGGCCAGGCCTGGGCGCCGGCCCGACCGGCGATGACCGGCAGGACAGCGGCGCCCGCGGCGAGGTGCTGGAAATGACGTCGGCTCAGCATCATTGCCGCCTCAGCTCATCCCCTGGACGGAGAACACGGAGATCTCGAACATCACGCGGACGTCGCCCGCCTTGGCATAGGGGTTCTTGTCGAGCCCGAGATACTTGTGCGCCAGCTGATCGATATGCGCGGCGGCGACGTCGTCCTGCCTCACGCGTGTCACGGTGCCGCGCAACTGGACATAACGATCGGGATTGTCCGGATCGGAAATCGAGAGGGCGACCTTGGCGCCCAGCTTCATGTTGCGCACCTTGGTGCGACCGAGCGCCGAGTTCACGCGGATCTTGCCGTCGGCGTAGTCGAACCACACCGGCGTGTTCTGTGGCGAGCCGTCGGGCATCACCGTCGCAAGGTGGGCGAGCGGCTTCTTCTCCCGCAGCAGGTCCAGATAGATTTCGGGAATCTCGGTCATCGTCGGCCTTGTCCTCCCAGTGCCTGGCCAGTCAGCCCTTGACCGAGCCGGCCGTCAATCCGGCGACGTAGTGCTCGACGAAGAACGAGTAGATGATCGCGACCGGAATCGAGCCCAGCAGCGCCGCCGCCATGAGCTGGCCCCAGTAGAACACGTCGCCGCGCACCAGCTCGGCGATGGCGCCGACCGGGACGGTGCGCACCTCGGTCTTGGTCAGGAAGATCAGGGCGTAGAGGAACTCGTTCTGGGCGAGGGTGAAGGCGAAGATTCCGGCCGAGATGAAGCCCGGGCCGCACAGGGGCAGCACGATCTTGACCAGGGTCTGCAGGCGGCTCGCGCCGTCGATGCGCGCGGCATCCTCGCGCTCGATGGGGCCGGTGCGGAAATAGCCCATCAGCAGCCAGGCGCAGAACGGGATCAGCAGGGTCGGGTAGGTCAGGATCACCGAGGTCAGCGTGTCGTTGAGGCCGAGTCGGTTGATCAGGTCGGCCAGCGGCACGAACAGCAGCGGCTGGGGCACCAGATAGGTGGCGGCGATGGCGAAGGAGACCATGGCCGCGCCGGCGAAGCGCAACCGCGCCAGCGGGTAGGCGAGCATGGCGCCCAGGATCAGCGAGATTGCCGTCGAGATGAGGGCGACCAGGAGCGTGTTCCAGGTCCACTCCAGGAAGCTGGTCTCCGTGAGCAGGTCGACATAATGCTTCAGCGTCGGGTTGTGCACGATCAGCGGCATGACCTTGCGGCTGTAGAGTTCCTGGTTGGTCTTCAGCGAGGTGATCGCCATCCAGTAGAACGGGAACAGCGCGAAGAACATTGCGATGGCAAGCGGCAGCCACAGCGTCAGCAGCCGCGGGCCCCAGCCTTTGCGCTCGACGGTCATGGGCTAGGCCCTCTCCCGCTGGCAGGAACATGAGCAGCGAACGCTCCCGGCGCTCATGACTTCGGCGCCCGCATGTAGATCGCCATGGCGAGGATGATCAGCGCCAGCGGCGGCACCATGGACAGCGCGATCGCGGCACCCTGGCCGAACTGGCCGGCGCCCATGGCGACGTCGAAGGCGTAGGTGGCGAAGACGTGGGTCGCGTTGGCCGGCCCGCCGCGGGTCAGCACGTAGATCAGCTGGAAGTCGGCGAAGGTGAAGATCACCGAGAACATGGTGACGATGAAGATGATCGGCATCAGCAGCGGCAGGGTGACGTAGCGGAAGCGGCCCCAGCGGCCGGCGCCGTCGATGGTCGCCGCCTCGTAGAGATCGGGCGGGATGGTCTGCAGGCCGGCCAGCAGGGTGATGGCGTAGAACGGCAGGCCGCGCCAGACGTTGACGACGATCAGCGACAGCATCGCGAGGTGCGGGTTGCCGAGCCAGCTCGGGCCGGGATCGGCGATGTCCATCGCCTTCAGCACCCAGTTCACCACGCTGAACGCAGGGTCGAGAATCCACTGCCAGGCGATGGTCGACAGCACCGTCGGCACGATGAACGGAAGCAGCAGCAGCGCGCGCGTCAGATTCTTGAACCTGAAGTCCTGGTTCATCACCAGGGCGAGGCCCAGCCCGCCCACCATCTTCAGGACCGTGGCGGCGGCGGTATAGAAGATCGTGTTGACGGCGACCTGGCGGAACACCGGGTCGTGCCAGGCATGGATGAAGTTGGCCAGCCCGACGAACTCGCCCGGCTTGGCCACCGGGCGGTC
>JAEZIF010000237.1 GCA_023416135.1 Pseudomonadota bacterium | reverse complement strand
CCAGTGGCGCGTCTTCTCGTTGGACAGAGGATGACCGCGCCACTGGAGTGGCGCGCCCCCAGCGAAGATGTCGTGATCGCGATCATCTAGTGCCTCTGAATCTGACCGATGAAGGCGCGCGTGCGCTCCTGCGTGGGGCTCTCGAAGATCGCGGCGGGCGGCCCCTGCTCCACGATCAGGCCGTCGTCCATGAACACCACACGGTCGGCGGCGTTCCTGGCGAAGCCCATCTCATGGCTGACCACGATCATGGTCATGCCGCTCTGGCGCAGGTCGCGCATGACTTCGAGCACCGAGCCCACCAACTCCGGATCGAGCGCCGAGGTCGGCTCGTCGAACAGCATCACCCGGGGCTCCAGCGCAATGGCGCGGGCGATGGCGACGCGTTGCTGCTGTCCGCCCGACAACTGGCCGGGCGTGTGGCCGGCCCGGTCGGCCAGACCGACGCGCTGAAGCGCCGCCATGCCCATCGCATCGGCCTCGCCACGCGACTTGCCCGCCACCTTGCGCAGCGCCAGCGTGACGTTGCCCAGCGCCGTCATATGCGGATAGAGGTTGAACGACTGGAACACCATGCCGATGCGCTGGCGCGCATGGTTGATGTCGGTCTTGGGATCGAGCATGTCGATTCCGTCGACCATTACCGAGCCGGAGGATGGCTCCTCCAGCCGATTGAGGCAGCGCAGCAGCGTCGACTTGCCCGAGCCCGACGGGCCGATCACGAACACCAGTTCGCGCTCGGCCACCTTCAGGTCGACCCCCTTGAGGACATGAAGGTGGCCGAAGTGCTTATGAACGCCGCGTGCTTCGACGATGGGTTCTGACATCACTTGGTCATGGCGGAGCAGAGGTCAGCCACACTTCAGCTCGTGCGGCGTCGGATCGTAGCCCGGCATGTCCGGCACACCGTAGCCCGGCGTGATCACCACGGCGAGATCGTCCGGCTCTGGCTTCTTGTTGAACCACTTCTCATAGAGCTTGGCCATGGTGCCGTCCTTCTTCATGCAGTCGAGCGCGTCCTGCAGCTCGGCACGAAGCTTGGGATTGTTCTTGGGCACGGGCGCCGCCCAATGAGCGCGCGTGTCCTTGAGCTCTAGGTCGGCGACGAACTGCGGGTTCTTGCTCGCCGCAAAGACGATCGTGGTATTGCCGCCGAGCGTCGCGTAGGCGCGACCCGAGAGCACGGCTTGCGTGGCGTCGGGCTGCGTGTCGTAAACCTGCACGGTGAAGCCGTACTTCTCGGCCATCTGCTTGGCCAGCGTCTCGTAGGGCGTGCCCTTGTTGACGGCGACCGTCTTGCCCTTGAGGTCTTCCCAGCCCTTGATCGGCGGCGTGCCCTTCTTGATGCCGAACTGGAAGGCGGTCCACAGGTAGCCCGCCGTGAACAGCATGTTCTCCGCCCGCTCCTTGGTCACCGTCGTCGGAGCGGCAATGAAGTCGTAGCGGCCGGCCTGCATGCCGGGAATGAGCGTCGAGAAGCTCACCGAATCGATGGTGATGTCGCGCTTCATCCGCTTGGCCGCCTCGGTGAAGACGTCGATCTGGAACCCTTCCGTGCCGCCGCCCAGCTTGGGCATGGCGTGCGGCGCAAAGGTGCCATCGACGCCGGTACGCAGCGGCGGCTGCTTTTCCTGAGCCATCGCCGGACCAACGCAAACAAGGGCCGCGACCGCGATCGCAGCCAGGCGCCGTGACATCATTTCAAAGTCTCCCTTCCAAGAATCCCCAAGCGGCGACGTTAGATCAGCCGTTGTTGAATAGCAATTTACAGGCCATGCTGCGGGGATGAACGACGTCGCAGACCGCATTCTCGTCATCAATCCCAATTCGACCGAGGCCGTCACCCAGGGCATCGACGCGGCGATGCAGCCACTGCGCATGAAAGGCGGCCCTGCCATCGAATGCGTCACGCTCAAGGAAGGCCCTCCCGGCATCGAGAACCAGGCCCATGTCGAGCAGGTCGTGGGACCGATCGGCGACATGGTGAGGAAGCGCGACAACGACTGCTCGGCCTTCGTCATCGCCTGCTACTCCGATCCCGGTCTGCATGCGGCGCGCGAGATCACTGCCAAGCCGGTGCTCGGCATTGCGGAATGCGGCATCCTGACGGCGCTGACGCTCGGCCAGCGCTTCGGCGTCATCTCCATCCTGCGAAAGTCGATCCCTCGCCATCTGCGCTACGTCGGCCAGATGGGATTGAACGACCGCATGGCCGGCGACCGTGCGATCGGTCTCGGCGTCGTCGAGCTCGCCAACGAGGCGCGCACCTTCGCGCGCATGGCCGAGGTCGCGGCCGAGCTGCGCGACGAGGACGGCGCCGACGTGCTGGTGATGGGCTGCGCCGGCATGGCGCGCTATCGCGACCGCCTGCAGCGTCACGTCGGCCTGCCGGTGGTCGAGCCGAGCCAGGCCGCGGTGTCGATGGCGATCGGCCGGTCGCGCCTTGGCTGGTCGGCCTGACCGACGCTACTCGCGCCGGAACTCGTACTCGAAGTTCAGACGATCTCTGCAGACCGCCAGCGTGTCGCTGACGCGCCGGCAGGTCAGGCTGTTGGGCGGGCCCGTCCAGTTCGCCTGCCCCGGATTGCACTGCACCGCGGGCTGCGTCGTGCCGAGCGTGTTGTCGTTGCCGAAGCGGGCAGTGATGGGCGCGGCGCAGGTGATGGTGCCGGTGGCCGGGCACACCGCCGTCGAGCGCCGCTCGCCGCCGCCATTGGCGCCGAAGCAGATGCGGCCGGCCTTCACCGCGCAGCGTTCGGAGCGGCCGCCGATGCCGATGCTGCCCTGTGTGTCCTGGCCGAGGCGCCAGCAGCCCTGCAGCATGCCGAGGTCCTTTTGCGCCCAACGGTCGGCCGGCAACGGCGGAGGTGGCGGCGGCGCCTTGGCGACCGGCGGAGGCTTCGGCGGTTCGGGCGGTTTCGGCGGCTCGGCCGGCCTGCACGACGCCACCTTCTTCCTGATGTCGGCCTCGAGCGCCGCGAGCTCGGCCGACAGCTTCCTGCCATCCGCCTCGGCGTCATCGAGCGAGGCTTTCAGGATCGGCGTGGGATCTTGCGGCGCCTCGGGCGCCGGAGGCGCCGACGTCTCGTGCATGGTGAGGCTGGTCGACGGCCCGACCGGTGCGCAGGCGCGCAGGAACCACGAGGCGATCAGCAGGGCCAGGATCAGCAGCAGGCCCATCAGCAGCGCGGCCAGCCAACGTGGCCAACCGTCCAGGGAACGCGCGGTCATTGCTCGACGACGGATTGCTTTTGCCGACATTACACCTTCCGCTCGCGCAGGCGGCAGTGATCATTCGGCGGCGGCGACCGTCTTTGGCCTTTCGACGGCCCGAAAAACGACGCGATTCTTCAGCGGATCGCTTCCAGCCGGAAAACATTGTAGCGCCAGGCTGCGAGATCGATGTACAGGCCGGGATCGGTCAGCTCGCGACCGTCGCGCTCGTAGACTTCGCTTCCCAACGTATCGACGAGCCGCCATCGGACGCCTGCCAATCCGGCGAACGGCAAGCGCAGCCGGCATTGTGCCTGATGATCCGAGTAGTTGACGACGACGACGTGGCTCGGCCCGTTTGCCGTACGCCAGCCATAGGCGATGAAGTCCTGCCAGGTCGGATTGCCATCCCATACCGGGCGCGGTTCGATCAGCGACCAGTCGCCGTTGCGAAAGACGTCACACTGTCCCGCAGCGAGCAGCCTGTCGTAGAAGGCCGCGACGGCTGCATCGCGGGGCTCGACGGGGCCACGGCAAAGATGCACCGGCAGGTGGATGCGGGCGCCCTCGAGCTGGCCCTGGTGAAAGAAGCGCAGCCCCGGCGCGAAGCAGGTCACGACGGCAGCCGCCTGGTGCCGTGGCCAGGGAAAGATCGCCATCGCACGGAGCTCGTCGTGGTTCTCGAGGAATCGCGCCAGCCGGTCCTGATAGTCGAGGCCCGCCATCAGATGGGCGCGCAGGCTGCCGGCGTTGCCGCTGCGCAGGCGGTCGTACAGGCGCTTGTCGTAGCAGTAATCGAAGCCTTGCTGCTGCAACTCCCATTCGAGCTCCCAGTAGGCCTCGGCCAGGAAGGTGAAGTCGGGATGCACCCGGCGAACGGCGGCGATGGCCGCCGGCCAAAACGGCTCGGCCACTATTCCCCAGGTCCGCTGGAAGATGTCCGGCAGGAGAAGCATCGCCATGTCGCAACGCACGCCGTCGCATTGTCCGGCGATCGCGATCAACTCCGCAACCTGAGCCGCCTGCACGGCGCCGTTGCCATAGTCGAGCTGCAGCGTGTCGGGCCAGCCGGCATAGTTCGGATCGCGGCCGTGAGCGAGGATGCGCGCGCCACGGTCGGTGTGTCGCCGGCAGTAATTCTGCGGCGCCGCCTTCAAAGCCTGCTCGTCGCCCTCGACATAGAAATCGCTGCGGCTGGTCAGCCATGGATGATCGAGCGCCGTGTGATTGGGCACGAAATCGAGCATCAGCCGCAGGCCGCGCGCGGCGAGCCGGACGCGCAGCGTGGCCAGGGCGCCTTCTCCGCCCAGCCCGGCGTCGACTTCATAGGCGCCGACCGCGAAACCCGATCCACAGATGTCCTCGTCCGTGAGGTCAGGCAGAGCGGCCTCGAACCCGGCACGCCAGGCACGATTGCCGCGCGACACGGCCCGGCTCTCCGCACCCGTCCGCCACACACCGAGCAGCCACACCCAGTCGAAGCCACGGTGTGCGATATCGTCGAGCACGGCGTCGTCGATGTCCGCGAGCGTCATTGGCCTGGCGGCCTCGCGCGACAACCGGCGAAGCCAGACGCGTGTGTTGATCTCCAACAGCGACGGATAGCGTGGCTGTCCTGGCCCGCCACGCTTGCCGCTATTCATGCAGCTCGGCGATCATGTTGGCGATCAGCGCACTCCAGCCCGTCTGGTGCGACGCGCCGAGGCCGCGGCCGGTATCGCCGTCGTAGTATTCGTGGAAGAGGATGTAGTCCTTGAAATGCGGATCGTTCTGCATCTTCTCGTAGCCGCCGAAGACGGCGCGCCGTCCCTTGTCGTCGCGCCGGAAGATGCCGATGAGTCGCGCGCGCAGGTCGTCGGCGATCGCCTTCAGGGATATCTTCCGCCCGGAGCCGACCGGACACTCGACGCGGAACTCGTCGCCGTAGAATTTGTGGAACTTGTTGAGGCTCTCGATGAGCAGGTAGTTGAACGGTATCCAGATCGGACCGCGCCAGTTCGAATTTCCGCCGAACAGGTCGCTGTCCGATTCGCCGGGGACGTACCTCACCTCGCTGCGGAAGCCGCCGCTCTCGAACACGTAAGGATGCTCGAGATGATAGCGCGACAGCGCCCGAACGCCGTAGTCGGACAGGAACTCGCTCTTGTCGAGAAGGCGCTCCAGCACCTTGGTGCCCCGGAAGGCACGAACCATGGCAAGCAGCCGCGTGTCGTCGGCGCCCGGCGTGTTCACGCGCGATACCAGCGCAGCGAGCCTGGGCCGATAGGTGAGATACCATTCCCGTTGGCGGGTGAATCGCGGCAAATTCTGCAGCAGCTCGGCATCGATCGCATCGACGGCGAACATGGGGATCAGGCCGACGAGGGATCGCACGCGCAACGGCGTGGCTTTGCCGTCGTCCATGACCAGCCAGTCGTAAAAGAAATTGTCGTCGTCATCCCACAGGCTCAGCCCCTTGCCGCCGAGGTTGGTCATGGCGCCGCCGATGGTCAGGAAATGCTCGAAGAACTTGGTGGCGATGTCCTGGTAGGCGTCGTCGTCCTGGGCCAGCTCGATGGCGATGCGCAGCATGTTGAGGCAGTACATCGCCATCCACGACGTGCCGTCCGACTGAACCAGCATGCCCCTCACCGGCAGCGCCGCCGACCGGTCGAAGACGCCGATGTTGTCCATGCCGAGGAAGCCACCCTCGAAAACGTTGAGTCCGCGCGGGTCCTTGCGGTTCACCCACCAGGTGAAGTTCAGAAGGAGCTTGGTGAAGATGCGCTCGAGGAACTTGCGGTCGGCCTTGCCGCGCTGCCGCTCTTCCATCTCGTAGAGCCGCAGCGCCGCCCAGGCCTGCACCGGCGGATTGACGTCGCTGAAGTTCCACTCGTAGGCCGGCAGCTGGCCGTTCGGGTGCATGTACCAGGACTGGCCGAGCAGGATGAGCTGGCGCTTGGCGTCATCGAGATCGAGGTAGGCGAGCGTGGTCAGATGAAACGCCCAGTCCCACGCCGCGAACCAGGGAAACTCCCACTTGTCAGGCATCGAGACCACGTCATCCATGTTGGCGTGCAGCCAGTCGTGGTTGCGTCCGCCAACGCGCGATGCAGGAGGCGACGGTTGGGCGGGATCGCCTTCGAGCCACTGCGTCACGTCGTACTGGAAGTACTGCTTGGACCACAGGATCCCGGCAAACGCCTGGCGCTGGATACGGCGCAGGTCTTCATCCGTCACGTTGCCCTGCAGTTCGGCATAAAAGGCGTCCGCCTCGGACTTGCGCTGGCTGAAGACCGTGTCGAAGTCGGAGAACGGCGCAACTTTCGCCGGCCCGGCACTCAACCTCACCCGCACGACCGTGCTGCCGCCGGCCGCGACGGTTCGGCGCCAGATGCCGGCAGCCTTGGTGCCCTTTTGGGAATCGACCGCCCGCGCCTCGCCGCCCACGACATAATCGTTCAGCCCGTCCTTGTACAAGCCGCCGTCGCGCGCGGTCGCGAAGAGCCGTGGGCCATTGGTCTCGTTTTCGCAGAACTTGATGTCGTCAGCCCCATCGAACTGTACGGCGTAGATGCCGAGCCGCTCATGCGTGAGCACGACGTGATCGCCCACCCGTTCGAGCGTCGGCTTCGCGGCGTCGGCGACCCAGCTCCAGGTATTGCGGAACCAGACCTGCGGCAGGATATGGATCTCTGCCGACTCCGGCCCGCGATTGTTGATGGTAAGCCGCAACAGGATGTCCTCGGCGCCCGCTTTGGCGTACTCGATATCGACATCGAAATAACGGTCGTCGTCGAACAATCCGGTGTCGATGATCTCGAACTCGGGCTGCCGCCGGTCGCGCCGCGCATTCTCCTGGACCAGTTCGTCGTAGGGGAATGCCGCCTGCGGATACTTGTAGAGCATGCGGGCGTAGCTGTAGGTCGGCACAGCGTCGAGATAGTAGTAGAGCTCCTTGACGTCCTCGCCGTGGTTGCCCTGGCGATTGCTGAGACCGAACAGTCGTTCCTTGAGGATCGGATCCCGGCCGTTCCACAGCGCCACCGCCAGGCACACGCGCTGCTTGCTGTCGCAAAACCCACCGATGCCGTCCTCGCCCCAGCGATAGGCGCGGCTGCGCGCGTGCTCATGCGGAAAGTAGTTCCAGGCGTCGCCATCGGCGCTGTAGTCCTCGCGCACCGTGCCCCACTGCCGCTCGCTGAGGTACGGCCCCCAGTTGCGCCACCGCTCGCGGCGGGCGTTCGCGTCGGCCAGACGTCGCCTTTCGGGGTCGGATGCAGCCGGCATGACTCCCTACCCGCCCGTACCGGTCGGGGTCGCTGCGCCGAGCAGGCGAATGATCTCATCCGCCACCTCCCCCGCCGGCGGGCCGACATCGACCGTCAGGGGATCTTCGTCGGCAGCAGGTTCTTCCAGGGTATCGATCTGGCTCTGCAGCAGGCTCGGCGGCATGAAGTGTCCGCTGCGTGCCGCCAACCGCTCGGCAATGAGGTCGTACCCGCCGCGCAGATAGACCAGCCGGACCTCCGGGCGATCGCCGACGACGACGTCGCGATACGACCGCTTGAGCGCGGAGCACGTGATGATGCCCGGCTGCCCGGCTGCGCGCCGACCATCGATCCAGGCAGCAACACGCTTCAGCCAAGGCTCACGATCGGCATCGGTCAGGGGAATGCCGGCATGCATCCTGGCGACGTTCGCATCGGGATGCAGCGCGTCGCCCTCCTCGAACGTCCAGCCGAGGCGGGCCGCGAGTTCCTGCGCGATCGTCGTCTTGCCGACGCCCGACACCCCCATGACGACCAGCACCGGCGGGCTGCCATGATGTAGATGCGGGCTGTCGAGGCGGCGCACACCGCCAACATCGGCGACGAAGGCCATGTGTGCCCGGCCGACGAACAGCCCGCATTCGATCACGCCGACGACTCGGCGAATGCGCTCCTCCAGTCGGGCGGGATCGGCGATGGCGGCAAAGCCGCAGTCGACTATGCGGTTGCCGCCGTCGGTAACGAACGGCTGCCCTGACGGAGCGAGGCGCAATCGCGCGCTCGCGCCCAGCACTTCGAGCGCCTCGCGAGTGGCTTCCAGGCCGAAGGGTACGACTTCGACGGGAACCGGCGCGTGCGTGCCCAGACGAGCGACCAGCTTGCCGCCATCGACAACGATCACCAGCCGTCGGCTCGCAGCGGCGACGATCTTCTCGCGCAGCAAGGCGCCGCCCAGGCCCTTGATCAGGTTGAGAGTGCCGAGTTCCACCTCGTCCGCGCCGTCGATCGTGAGGTCGATCAATCGATGCTCGGCGAACGACGTCAGCGGAATACCCGCTGCCGCAGCTTGTGCCGCCGTCCGCTCCGACGTCGCGATCCCGACGAAGCGCAGACCCTGACGATGACGTCGCCCGAGCGCCTCGACGGCGAAGCTCGCCGTCGAGCCGGTGCCGAGGCCGACGACCATGTCGTCCTGCACGAGCGCCACGGCCGCCTCTGCCGCGGCGCGCTTGAGGACGTCGCGGTCGGCATCAGCCCCGGGTGGTCGCGCGCTCATCCCCTGCCAAGACCTGCCAGGGCGCTGGCGCGGATCGTCGAGATGGCCTCACGGTAGTCCCTGGCGCCGAAGATCGCCGAGCCTGCCACGATCGCCGTCGCGCCCGCCGCAGCCGCCTGTCCAGCGGTCTCGGCGTTCTCGCCGCCGTCCACTTCGATCACCGGCGCGAGGCCGCGCTCCGCGCACATCGCGCTGAGGCGCCTGATCTTGGGCAGCATCTCGGGCAGGAAACTCTGGCCGCCGAAGCCCGGATTGACGGTCATCACCAGGATGATGTCGCAGAGATGCAGGACATACTCAACCAGCTCGGGCGGACTCGCCGGATCGAGCACCACCCCCGCCTTCTTGCCGAGTGCCCGGATCTGCGACAGCACGCGGTGCAGGTGGATCGTCGAGCCCGGCTCCGCCTGAACCAGCAGATGGTCAGCGCCGGCTTCGGCGAACGCTGAGAGATAACGCTCGGGCTCGACCATCATCAGGTGTACGTTGAGGGGCTTCGTCGTCGAGCGACGGATCGCTTTCACCACGACCGGCCCGATGGTGATGTTGGGCACGAAGCGGCCGTCCATGACATCGACATGGATCCAGTCGGCGCCCGCCGCTTCGACGGCGCGCACTTCCTCGCCCAGGCGCGCAAAGTCAGCTGACAGGACTGATGGGGCGACGAGGATGTGGCCGGCCATGGGGGCTAGCACCCACCGTGTTTGGACGTACGCAGTCCCTCACGCTCTTCTGGACCGGGAGACCATGAGCTCTGCAACCAGCACATGGGCTACCCCTCCCCGGCCGCAGCGCGATCGATGAACCAAATCAGTTCGCCGGCCGGCTTTACCCGCGCCGCCGGCACGTTGCTGCCGCCGGCACGGATGGCCCTGAGCATCGATGCCTTCTCCTTGCCTGCCACCAGGAACGCCACGTGTCGGCTGCTTTCGATCACGGGATAGGTCATGGTGATGCGGACTTCCGGCCGGCCATGCGACACGGCGGCGACCCAGCGCTTGCGCTCCTCGAGCACCGGCTCGTCCGGCAGCAGCGAAGCAGTATGGCCGTCCGCTCCAAGTCCCAGCAGGGTGATGTCGAAGAGGGGCCGCGCGGGATCGAGCGTCGCCGCGCCATAGGCCGCCTGCAAGGTCCGCTCGTAGCGCAAGGCCGCGTCGTCGGGCGTGCCGTCCGCCGGCACGGGATGGACGTTCGCCGGCGGCACCGGCGCCTTGGACAGCATCGCTTCGCGCGTCATCCGGTAGTTGCTCTCCGGATGGTCGTGCGGCACGAAGCGCTCGTCTCCCCAGTACCAGAAGACGCGTTCCCAGGGAAAACGACGCACGAAGGCATCCGAAGCCAGCAGGCCATAGAGCGCCCGCGGCGTCGAACCACCCGACAGCGAGACACGGAAGTCTCCCTTGGCGGCGAGCGCCGTCGCGGTCATCCATTCGGCGACGTGGCGCGCAAGTGCCGCGGGATCGTCCAGCGTTTCGCTTCGCATCCTGTTTCCGTTCATGACTCGCCCAGGATGAGACGTTCCATGGCCTTTGCGAATCCCTCGTCGTTGTAGGAATCGGTCGTGGCGAGCGCCAGCTTCTTGACCTCGTCGGGAGCGTTGCCCATGGCGATGCTGAAGCCGGACTTCTTGAACATGGGTACATCGGTCGGCTGGTCGCCGATGGTGGCGATCTCGACGGCCGGTATGCCAAGATGGTTGGACAGGAATTCCACGACGGCTCCTTTGTTCGCGTTCTGGTGCGTCACGTCCAGATAGTAGGGCTGCGAGCGGTTTGCCGTGGCGCGGCCGACGAATGCTGCACGGGCATCGGCCTCGCAGCGCCGGACCTTCTCGAAGTCGTCGCTGACGCCGACGATCTTGGCGACGTGGTCGAGCCGGGCGCCGACATCGGCCGCGACCTTGGGTTCGAACTTGACCGTCCAAGCCTCGTGCTTAACGTGCGGCCCATCGGCCTTGCCGACGATCCAGTCGTTGCCGCGGTAGACCCAGGGGTCGAGGCCGGCCTTGCGGATCAGATCGAGCGCCTCGGCAGCAACGGCGTCGGTCAACGTCTTCTGCTCGAGGATGCTGCGGTCGGGCTTGATGAACAGCCCACCGTTGAAGCCGGCGATGGGGGTGTCGAGATCGAGCGCATCCAGCAGCATGGCCATGCCGAGCGGCGGCCGGCCGCTGGTGAGCGCAAATCGGATCCCGGCGTCGCGCACCCGGCGCACGGCGCTACGGGCGCGCTCGGTCAGGACTTTCTGCTCGTTCACCAGCGTGCCGTCGACGTCGGCCAGCACCAGTGAGATCTTTCTGCTTGCTGTCATGGCCGCGCTCAGTCCAGA
The DNA here is from genome assembly GCA_023416135.1 of Pseudomonadota bacterium. GTDB lineage: Bacteria > Pseudomonadota > Alphaproteobacteria > Reyranellales > Reyranellaceae > Reyranella. The sequence goes on along the minus strand of JAEZIF010000237.1, from coordinate 548 downwards.
GGCCGCCAGGCCTGACCGCTGCGCGCCAGCAGTTCGTCGGCCGCTGCCGGGCCGTCGCTGCCTGCCGCGTAGTTGGGAAAGTCTATGGCTCGAATGGCAGCCCACACTTCCAGGATGGGCTGCGCCGCCCGCCACCCTGCCTCGATGTTGTCGGCACGCTGGAACAGGGTCGCGTCGCCGATCATGCAATCGTAGAGCAGCGTCTCGTAGCCCGTGCTCGGCGCCATGTCGAAGTAGGATTTGTAGGCGAAGTCCATGCTGACATTGCCCAGCGTCACGGTGGGGCCCGGGCGCTTGGCCGCGAATTTCAACGAGATGCCTTCGTCAGGCTGGATGCGCAGGATCATCCAGTTGGGATTCATCCGCGCCACCTCCGTGCCGCGGAACAGCGTATAGGGCGCCTGGTGGAATCGTATCGCGACCTCGGTCCGCCGGGACTTGAGGTACTTGCCGGTGCGCAAATAGAACGGCACGCCGGCCCAGCGCCAATTGTCGATCTTCAGCCGCCACGCGACGTAGGTCTCGGTGGTCGACTGGGGGGAGACGTC
>JAEZIF010000173.1 GCA_023416135.1 Pseudomonadota bacterium | reverse complement strand
GTCACCGCCAGGAAATGGCGGCTGAACCGGCGCCAGGTCTCGCGCGCCGGCGAGATCGAGCGCGCCTTGCGCGGTTGAGCGACGGCGACGGCGGTCGTCGGCGCTTCAGCGGAAAGAGATGCGGGGGTCGAGCCAGCCATAGAGGATGTCTGCGATGAGGTTGAAGAGCACGACGAGACAGGCGAACACGAAAGTGACGCCCATCACGACGGGAGTGTCGTTGGCAAGGATCGCCGCGATCAGCAGCGAACCGATGCCGGGTACGCGGAAAATCTGCTCGGTGACGATGGCGCCGCCGAATACCGCCGGCAGCTGCAACGCCACCAGGGTGACGACCGGGATCAGCGCATTGCGCACCACGTGCCGCACCAGGACCTTGCGCTCGCCGATGCCCTTGGAACGCGCGGTCGTCACATAGTCGAGCCGGATCACGTCGAGCACGGACGAGCGCATGAAGCGCACCAGCGTGCCGGCCTGGGCGAGGCCCAGCACGACGACCGGCATGATCGACTGCTTTATGTGCTCCCAATAGAACGCCCAGCCCTTGGCATCGACGTCGGCCCGGTAGACGAAGGGCAGCCAGTCGAGCTGGATGGAGAAGATCAGGATCAGCACCAGGCCGGTAAAGAAGGTCGGCAGCGAGAAGCCGATCATGGCAAAGGTGCAGGCGATCTGGTCGAACACCGAGTACGGGCGGACGGCTGCCAGCACGCCGACCGGAATAGCGACCGAGATGGCCAGGATCTGCGACGCGCCGATCACGATCAGCGTCACCGGCAGGCGCTGCAGGATCAGCTTGTCGACATCCATGCGGCTCTGGAAGGAAAAGCCCCAGTCGCCCTGCACCATGGCACCGAGCCAATGGACGTAGCGCTGCCACACCGGATCATCGAGGCCGAACTTGGCGCGCAGCGCCTGCCTGACCTCGGGCGGGATGGCGGGATTGGTCGCCAGCTCCTCGAAGGGATCGCCCGGCGCCATGGCAAGGACGGTGAACAGGATGACGCTGATCCCGAGCAGGCTCGGGATGGCGATCAGCAGGCGGCGAATGATGTACTGGCGGTTCACGAGATGTCTCTCGAAACGGGTATGCAATTCCGGGGCCGATGCCCCGGAATTGCACTGTTCAGTCGATCAAGCGTCCTTGTACCAGTCCGACAGGTCCCAGGTATTGTTGTCCCAGCCACTGATCGAGGCGTTGAGCTTGCCGGCCATTGCGGCGACGCCGGGGCGTGCGACGACCGGGATCACGACGAAGTCGTTGATCGCCATGTTGTTGGCCTCGACGAACATCGCGGCGCGCTTGACCGGATCGACCTCGACCTGGGCAGCCTTGTAGTTGTCGTCGTATGCCTTGCTCTGCCAGCGCGTGATGTTGCGGCCCTGCCATTTGTTCTCCTTGGTGGCGGCCTCCCATGAGCAGAACTGGGCCATGAACACCTCGGGATCCGGCTGCGACATCGTCGTCGTGTACATCTGGATGTCGGTATAGAAGTGCGGATAGGTGTCCGGATTGGCGACATCCGACGAGAAGAACACCGACGCCGTCACCGACTTCAGCTCGATGTCGACGCCCGCCTTCTGCGCCGCCTGCTTGACGATCGCCTGGGTCTTCTGGCGCGGCTGGTTGATCGAGGTCTGGTAGACGAACTTCAGCTTCTTGCCGTCCTTCTCGCGGATGCCGTCGGCACCCTTCTTCCAGCCGGCCTTCTCGAGCAGGTCCGCAGCCTTGTCGACGTTGAACTCGTACTTGGTCGTCTTGGAGACGAACCTCGACGGGTTGTTGACGAAGTTCGCCGTGGCCGGACCGGTTCGGCCGTAGATGTGCTTCTCGATCGAATCCTTGTCGACCAGCAGCGAGACGGCCTGGCGCACATTCTTGTCGCTCAGGATCGGATGCTTGGTCTTGAGGCTCGAGCGCTCGCCGTCGACCTCCGTCCACGGATCGGTGAAGTTGAGCTGGATGTGCTCGATGTTGCCGCCGGGCGAGATGACGACCTTGCCCTTGCCGCTCTTCTCCAGGCGCGACAGGATCTCGTCCTCGACCTGCATGTTCCAGGCGAAGTCGAACTCGCCGGTCTGCAGCACGGCGCGCGCCGCCGACACCGCATCGCCGCCGCCCTTCATCTCGATCGCGTCGAAATAGGGCATGTTGTCCTGGTGGTAGTTGTTGTTGATCGTGCCCGAGACCAGGTCGCCCGGCTTGAAATCCTTGAACAGGTAGGGGCCGGTGCCGACCGGCTTGAGGTTGGTTGGCGCATCGCGCGACTTCGGTCCCATGAAGTCGGCGAACAGGTGCTTGGGGATCAGCATGCCACGCGTGCCGACGAAGGCATCGGCCCAGAACGGCGTCGGCTTGGCGAACTTAACGATCACCGAATACTGGTCGAGCTTCTCGACCATGACCTCGTTGTAGGAGCCCGAGGTCGTGGCGGCGGTCGCCGGATCCTTGGCATATTCCCAGTTGAAGACGACGTCGTCGGCCGTGAACGGCCGGCCGTCATGCCACTTCACGTTCTGCTTCAGCTTCCAGACGACCGACTTGCCGTCGGCGGCGAGCGTGCCGTCCTCGCGGCCTGGGATCGACGCCGCGAGCTTGAGCTTGAGATTGCCGTCGGGGTCCCATGCGGCCAGCGGCTCGTAGAAGATGCGGCTCCCGTCCTGGTCCTTGGTGCCGACCGCGAAGTGCGGATTGAGCAGCGTCGGCCCCTGCCACCACAGCACCTTCAGCGTGCCGCCGCCGCCACGCTTGGTCGGCTTGTATTGCGACTTCGGCTGGGCGTGCGCCACGCCGGCGACCGCCAGCAGCTGCGTCGCCATCGGTGCGGTCAGGCCGACCGCCAGCATCCGTTGCGCAAAAGCTCGTCGTGAAAGCTTTCCATGCTTCACGGCGCCGATCAGGCGGCGCATTTCACCTTCATTCATGACTGACTCCCTTAACCCCTCGTCATTCCCTCAGTCGCTCTCGCTATCCTGCAAGATGCGTGCAAGTCTCAATCAGAACAGGCTGCAACGGTCCCGTCAATGACAGCCGTTGTCGTAAGGAGGACAGATGGCGTGGCTCTATCTTTTTTTGGCAGGGATTTGCGAAATCGGCTGGCCGCTGGGACTGAAGCTCGGCTGGACCGACCAGGGGGCCCGGCCGTGGTGGATCGTCTTTGCCATCGTTGCCATGGCGGCCAGCGGCGCGCTGCTCTTGTGGGCGCAGCGCAGCATTCCAATGGGAACGGCCTATGCGGTATGGACGGGCATCGGCGCGGTCGGTGCCTTCGTCGTCGGCATCCTGGCCTTCGGCGATCCCGCGTCGACCATGCGCATCGTATCGATCTCCCTGATCGTTGCCGGCATCGTCGGCCTCAGGCTTGCGTGAAGAAGGAGCAGAAACCATGCGCATGAAGGACAAGGTGGCCCTGGTGACCGGCGCGGCCGGCGGAATGGGCGCAGCGACCGCCCGACTGTTCGCCCGCGAGGGCGCCAAGGCCGTGGTGGTGGCCGACCTCCTGGACAAGGAGGGCGAGCAGGTCGTCGCCGACATCAAGAAGGCGGGCGGTACGGCTACCTTCATGCACCTCGACGTTACCGACGAAGCACAGTGGAAGTCGGTGGTCGACGAGACGGTCGCCCAGCATGGCGGGCTGACCGTGCTGGTGAACAACGCCGGCATCTCGGGCTCGGCCGAGCAGGACCTCTACGACACCGCGGCCTGGAACCGGCTGATGGGCATCAACGCCACCGGGGTGTTCCTGGGCATGAAGTACGGCATTGCCGCCATCAAGCAGACGGGCAACGGCGGGTCGGTGATCAACCTGTCCTCGGTCTCCGGTATCGTCGGCCAGGGCTACATCCATGTCGGCTACAACGCCTCCAAGGGCGCGGTGCGGCTGATCACCAAGGCGGCCGCGGCACAGCACGGCCGCGACCGCATCCGCGTCAACTCGGTGCATCCCGGCCTGATGCCGCCGATGCGCACCTCGGGCCGCACCGCCGACCCGGAGACGCGTGCCAAGACGCTGAAGGGCGTTCCGATGGGCCGCGCCGGCGAGGTCGACGAGGTGGCCTACGCCATCTTGTTCCTGGCGTCGGACGAATCGTCGTACGTCACGGGGGCGGAGATCGTGGTCGACGGCGGCTGGACCGCCGTCTGAGGATGGGCGTCTGATGGCCGATCCCAAGAAACCTGCCACGCCCTCCGCCCCGGCCGTCGCGCCGTGGCAGGTGCTCGACTCGAAGTACTCCTATCGCGACCGCTGGCTGGCGGTGCGCAGCGACACCGTGCGCGTGCCCAACGGCACCATCCTCGCGCCCTACCACACCATCGAGTTTCCCGAGTGGGTCTGCGCGATCGCGCTCACGGCCGAACGCGAGATCGTGCTGATCGAGGAGTACCGCCACGGCATCGAGCGCAACTCTTTCGAGCTGCCCTGCGGTACGCCTGACCACGAGGGCGAAAGCGTGCTGGAGGCGACGAAGCGCGAGCTGCGCGAGGAGACGGGCTACGCTGCGGAGGAATGGCATGCCCTGGGTTCGTCGACAGCCAATACCGCGCGGCAGAACAACCGCGTGCATGCCTTCTTGGCGCTCGACGCCCGCAAGGTCGCCGAGCCGGAACTCGATGCGGGCGAGGTGATCAGCACCCACCTCGTGCCGTGGGAGCGCTTCCTGGCCGACCTGGCCGACGGCCGCCTGGAGATCCCGGGTCTGCATCTCGCCGCGCTATGGCAGCTCCGGGTGTTCGCCCGGCGGACGCGGGATCCGCGCCTGTTGGCACTGGGCCTTTAGCCACCCGGCATCAGGGCGCGCGATAGCGCGCCGCGGCGTGGGATTGGCTGAAATTGGGCAGCATCGCCATCCGGGCGCCGGAGAAGGCGTCCCACTGCGCGGCGTCGGGCAGCGGCGGGATCGTCACCGGCTCGCGCCGGTCGAAGCCGATCAGCGCCGCGTCGACCAGTTCACCGACCTCCATCACGCCGGGGATCGTGTTCACGTCGCGGCCGGCATGCGTCCAGATCTCGGTGCGCGTGGCGCCGGGCAGCACGGCCTGAACATAGACCCCGCGCGGGCCGAGTTCGGCCTGCAGCGACTGCGACAGGGTCAGCACGAAGGCTTTCGTGGCGGGATAGATGCCGTGAAAGACCTCCGGCGCCAGCGCCAGCACGGAGGCCACGTTGACGATAGCACCCTCCCCTTCGACCGCGAACCGTGGCGCCACCGCGGCGGCGAGCCGCGTGACGGCGGTGACGTTGAGCCGGATCAGCTTGTCCAGCGAGTCGAGGTCGGGATTGCTGAAGCCGCCCGGAACCGTCGTGCCGGCATTGTTGATCAGGATGCCGATCCGGCCATCTTCCTGCAGGCGCAGTTCGACATTGCCGCGCTCGACAGGATCGGTGAGGTCGGCGGGCAGCAACTCGACCGCGACGCCCGTCTCGCTCCTGAGGCGCGCGGCCGTTGCCTGGAGCTTCGACTTGTCGCGCGCCACCAGGACGAGATCGTGGCCGCGGCGGGCGAGCCGGTCGGCATAGACGGCGCCAATGCCCGAGGAGGCGCCAGTGACGAGGGCTGTGCGGTTGGCCATTACGAGCTCCGTGTTTTGATGACGATCGTCATATATTGTTTTTGATGATGATCGTCATGTATAATTTCGGCAGGCATCGGTGAGGGAATTTCATGCGGGTCAGCCGGCAGAAGGCGACGGAGAACCGCCAGCGCATCGTCGAAGCGGCAGCCCGCCTGTTTCGCGGCGATGGCTTCGACGGTGTCGGCGTCGACGCCATCATGAAGGAGGCCGACCTCACGCACGGCGGCTTCTACGGCCACTTCGCCTCCAAGGATGCGCTGATGGCCGAGGCAATGGCGCACGCCGTCGAGCGCAGCATGGCGTGGCAGGAGCGGGTCGACAGCCTTTCCGACCTCGTGGCCAGCTACCTGTCCGACCGCCACCGCGCCGACCGCGCCGACGGCTGCGTCGTGGCGGCGCTGGGTGCCGACGTCGCCCGGCGGGGCCCGGCGGTGCGCAGGACGGTGACCGCGGGGATACGCCGGCAGGTCGACCGTCTCGTCGTCCTGCTGAGGCACGGCACACCGGCTGCCCGCCGCCGCCGGGCCATTGCCACCTATGCGGGCATGGTGGGAGCGCTCACGCTGGCGCGCGCCGTCGACGATCCGGCACTGGCGCGGGAAATCCTTACGACGGCAAGGGATGCTTTCAGCAAAGACACGTTTTAGGACAACACGCCCCTTTCGCTCGCGCCGCGTTCGTGTCTAGGTAGCAGCATGAATCGCAGACGCTCCGACCAGGGCTGGCGGGCGGCGGCATGGGCCGCGGCGCTGTTTGCGATCACGCTGAATTTCCTGCAACCGCTGGCCCATGCCGCGCTGACGCGCAGCGGCGCGCCGGCCAACTGGGCGGCGATGTGCTTGCCCGGCACCCTGCAAGAGGCCCCCCGGCAGGACGGCGAGCAGTATCCGGCGACCGCCGGGACGCTGCACGAATGCTGCCTGGGCCTTGCCCATTCGCCGGCACTCGGCGAGCCGTCGACGCGCTTCGTTGCCATCGACCGACCGGCGACGACGGTCCGTCCGCTCGAGACGGCTCAGGCGCTTACGCCCGTCGGCATCCGTGACGGGCCCAGCCAACCGCGAGCGCCACCCCTCCCCGTCTGACGCCTGAAGCCGCGACGCACTTCGCCGTGCGTCGCGTTCGTTCGTCACTTGGGAGATTTTCATGCTTTCCGTTCGCGCGGCGACGTTCGCCGCATTCGTGGGCCTGGCGCTGATCCCGGCGCTGGTCAGGGCGCAGGACACCCCACCGCCTGACCAACCCGGGCAGTCGGCGCCCGTCAACCTGCCGCCCATCACCGTCAGCGCCGGCCGCGGCTCGGCGCTCGACAAGC
>JAEZIF010000123.1 GCA_023416135.1 Pseudomonadota bacterium | reverse complement strand
AGCATGATGGGTCCAGGTGGAATCACCTGGACCCATCATGCCCGGTGAAACAAGCACCGCCCGGGCGCGCGAATGAGATCAGGTGGAACCGCCTACGCGGTTCCACCTGATCTCATTCCGCTTTAGTACGTCGCCAACTTGACGTCGGCTCTTCGGATGACCTCGCTCCAGCGAGCCACTTCCGACTTGATCATGGCATCGACGATGTCGGGCGAACCTCCGGCCGGACGGATCGCGAGCTCGTCGCAGCGCTTCACGAGGTCGGGCGAGGCCAGGGCCTTCACCACCTCGGCGTTCAGCCTGCGCACGATGTCGCGCGGCGTGGCTTTGGGCGCGGTGAGCGCGAACCAGGTCTCGACCTCGACGTCGGTCACGCCCGCTTCGGCCATCGTCGGCACGTCGGGCAGCAGCTCGAGCCGCTTTGGCGACGTCACAGCGAGGGCGCGCAAGGCGCCCGACTTCACGTGGCCGGCCACGACCGCGACGTTGTTGAACGTCAGGGCGATCTGCCGTGCCAGCACGTCCGCCACCGCGGGCGCCTCGCCGCGATAAGGCACGTGCACGAGCCTGATGCCGGTATTGAGCTGCAGCAGCTCGACGACCATGTGCGGCGCGCTGCCGACGCCGCCCGATCCGAAGTTGAGGGTGGCCGGCGCGGCTCGGGCCAGATCGAGCAGATCCTGGAGCGTCCTCGCCTCGAACGAGGGATGGACGACGAGCACGAACGGGTTGAAGCCCAGCATGGCCACGCCCGTCGCGTCGCGCTGCGCGTCGAAGCCGACGTTCTTGTAGAGCTGCGGGGCGACCGTATAAGCGGTCTGAGTGGCCGACATCAGCGTCGTTCCATCCGCCGGCGCCTTGGTCAGCAAGTCGGCCGCGATCATGCCGCTGGCGCCGGGCTTGTTCTCGACGAAGACGGCGCCGATCGGACCTCCGTTCAGCTTCTCTGCGATCATGCGGGCGACCACGTCCTGGCCGCCGCCCGGCGCGGAGCCGACCAGGATGCGGGTCTGGCCCGCCTGGGCGCGCGCTGAGAGTGAGAGGGGAAGAGCGGCAAGCGCGGTAGCGCCGCCGAGAAAAGCTCGACGCCTGGCTGTGTTCATCGAGGCACTCTACCGGACGAATCCCTGTGTGACGAAAGACTTCGCTCCAGCATCGGACCCTCCGGCCTCGTCCCGCCTTCCTCCAAGGTTGGCCTAAGACCCATTCCGCGGCAGGAAATCGTCGAGCGGCACGCCGAAGGAATTGAGGGCCCACGATACGAGATTGTACTGGCCGACGGTGAAGACCGCGTCCATCAGCTGCTCGGTCGAGTATTTCTTCGACAAGGTTGTCCAGGTCGTGTCGGAGACGACGGAGTTTTCGTAGAGATCGTCGGCGACCTGCAGCAGCGCCGCCTCGTGCTCGCTCCAGCCTTTGGCCTTGGGTCCCTCCTTCAGACGCGCGATGTCCTCGTCGGAAACACCGCCGCGCTTGGCGATGAGCGCGTGCTGGGCGAACTCGTACTCGGCCTGATTCAGCCAGCCGATGCGCAGGATCAAGAGCTCGCGGTCGCGGAACGGCAGTGTCTGCTTGCTGAGAATGTGGCCGGCGAACGGCGTCCAGCGCTTCACGAGCTGCGGATGGTGCGCCAGCACCTTGAAGATGTTGAAGACCTCGCCGTTCATGGCGTTCTTCTCGACGCTGGCGCGGTCCTCCGCGGCCATGGTCGACAGATCGCGCATGGGAATGCGCTGCTTACGCTTGATCACTGGACTTCTCCTTCGGCAACGATGACCCCAATCTAGTCGGTTGCCGCGGATGTGCCATGGCGGCGGTGCGCGCCGTACTGAGCAGCGAAAAGATCCCAGAACACGCGCCCAGCACGATCGCGCCGCCGAGGCCGGTCATGACGGCCGGTACCTCGCCCATGACGACCCACACGATGGTCGGCGCCAAGGGCGTCTCGAGCGCGCCGATCAGGGCCGAGCGCGTGGCCGACACGGAGCGCAGGCCGATGGTGAGCAGGAGCTGGCCGAGCCCGAACTGCGTCGTGCCGAACAGGACCAGCCAGATGAAGTCGGAGATCGTCACTGACCCAGGCGACGCCCATGGCCACACGACCAGGGCGCACAGGAAGGCCGACAGCGACGCCGCAGGCAGCATGTCGACATCGCGATGATGTCGCATCACGACCATCATGCCCGAGATCAGGACGGTCATGGCGAAGGCCAGCCGGTTGCCCGTCAACCGGCCGGTTCCGAACGTAGGCACGACCATGACGACGACGCCCAGCAGCGCGACGCCGCTTGCCACCAGCGTGGTGCGCCGCTCGCGCGCGCCGGTCCACGCCCAGGCCATGGCCGCCGTGATGAACGGTGCAAGGCATTGATGAAGCAGATGGTGGCCGCGGTCGAGCAGCCGGCAGCGACCAGGCCCGGCCGGCCGATGCGGCGAATGGCGGCAACGGTACCGGTGCCACCGCGCCAGATGACGCAGCCCGCGATCAGCAGTCCGCCGAACAGGCCGCGCCAGAACAGCATGGTCCAGACGTCGGTCTCGATCAGGCGGGTGAACAGGCCGGCCGTGCTGAAGGCGAAGGCCGACATCAACACCACGACCGTGCCCTGCCGGCGCCGCGCGCCGTGCGCCGTGCGCCGATCGATGGCGTTGTCTGCAAGGGTGCTCATGGCGACGACCCTAGCGAAGGGCTGCTGACAGGGTTATGTCAGGAGCGTCATGCGCCGCGCCGATCGCCTGTTCGACGTCATCCAGGTCCTCCGCACCGCCAGGAAGCCGGTGACCGCGGCGGCGCTCGCCGGGGAACTCGAGGTCACGGTGCGCACGATCTACCGCGACGTCGCGACCTTGCAGGCACGCCGCGTCCCGATCGAGGGCGCACCCGGCCTGGGCTACGTGCTGCGCAAGGGCTTCGACCTGCCGCCCCTGATGTTCACCATCGATGAGATCGAGGCGATCGCCGTAGGAGCCCGCATGGTGCAGCGGGTCCGCGACCCCGAACTGCAACATGCGGCGGCGCGGGTGCTCGACAAGGTGACGGTCGTGCTGCCGGAAAGCCTGCGCGGACATGTCGCCGACGCCCCGGTCTATGTGTCGCGCGGCGATGCCGTGACGCCCACGGTCGACATGGCCCAGATGCGCGCCGCCATCCGCGACCGGCGCAAGCTGCGCATCGCCTATGCCGATGAAAGGGGCCATCGCACGAGGCGCACGATCTGACCGCTGGCCATGGCCTATTACGTCGACGCCAGCCTGGTCGGCGCCTGGTGCGAAATGCGAAAGGGCTTGCGTAATTTCCAGGTCGAGCGCATCGCCAGCTCACGCCTGCTGTCGGCGCGCTTCCGGGATCACGACGGCAAGCTGCTGGCAGAGTGGCTGGCCTTGCCCAAGGAACGCCCGCCATCGAGAGTGTGAGGGGTATGAGGATCGAGCCGCGCCGCCGCCAGCCGGGCGAGGCCCGGGATGGCAAACTCCGCGCCATCGAGTTCGCGGAACGGCGGAGCGACCGCATGGAAGCGGAACGCACCGCCCTCCCTCAGGACGACGCCGGCAAGCTTGCCCCACACTTCAACGACGAACGGTTCGGCGACGGGATGCCTCATGGGCTGAACCTCCTGCGCGACCTCTACATGGTCATGATGCGACGATCAGGCAATGGCGAAGGCTACCAAATCTCTCCGTACGTCGAGCAAATATCGCGCGTACGGCATCAATATGGCAGTCAGAATTTCTTATGCGCTGGCGTCGACGTCGACATGACGAAACAATGACAACGAGATGACCCTTCGATTGACCCGGGCAATGTTCCTGCGCACTGCGGCTGCGGCAGGCGCGAGCGCATCGCCGTCGTCAGTGCAAGCACGGGGCGAGGAGCTGTTCGAAGTCATCGACAGCGAGACCGCGACCATCGACGGCCGCGAGTGGGACACATCGATCTTGGGTGGCCGCACCGTCGACGCCGTGCACCGCTCGGTGCTGCTGCGCTTTCCCGGCGCAGCCGACGCCATCGCCATCCTGCTGCGCAAGGGAAAGATACTGCTCAGGGCCGAGCTCTCCTTGCAGTACGACGGCTATGAGATCGTGCCGACCGGCTACACCTGTCAGCCCTGGATCGCCGACGCGACGACGGGTCCCACCTTCAACGCCAACGTCAACGGCCGCCGCTACTGGGCGCGTTACGGCGCCACCGATTTCGAGCGCGACCGCTACGGCGGCCTAATGGAGCCGCACGAGCTGTCGTCGGCGGCACGCGAAGCGCGCTTCGACATCACGCGCCTGCTGGCGACCAACGTTCTGGCCAACGAGGCCGGCGCTCGGCTGCTGATGCTCGAGCAGTGCGGCTTCCTGCTGCGCAAAGTCGAGACCTATGATTCGCGCTATCGCCAGGCCGACGCCTACGAGTGGGCGATGCCGACCGGCGGCCACGGGCTTCGCTTCACCAACCCGCGCCTGCTCCTGACCTGTCGACCGATCGCGGGTGGCGGCACCGTCGCCGTCACCGTGCCGCCTCGGCTCGACCGCAAGGCGCTGCTCACGACCGACACGTCGCGACCGACCGCGGTGATGTTCACACCACAGGAAATCGTCGAGCGGGCGACGCGCGCCCTCGCACCTGGTCCGCAAGCACGCCCCGACTGGCAACTCGCGCGCATCTGCGAACTGCACAGGGTCGGCGACGATCAAGTCAGCAATTGGTCCAATGTCGCGGGCGAGGACGGCTACAAGGACTACCAGCGCCGGCTGCGCGAGGTGCTGGCGATGCCGCCGCGCTATTGGCTGGGCTGGAGCATCGCCGACGAGCTTCTGGTCTGGCACGTGTTCCGCGACCTGCTGCCGGCGCCGGTGCAGGACCATATGAAGAACTACTGGCGGGCCTGGCTGCAGCCCGACCTCGAAACCCGCGCCTTCGTCCATCCTCAGAGCCGCGACGCCATCGACTACTACACGCGCAATCGCGACTGGCGCGGCCGCGCCTCGTTCTTCCGCGGCGGCTACAACTTCGCGGTCAGCACCCAGAACTTCAATCATACCGCTGCCGTGGGCGCCCTGCTGGGCGGCGCCATGATCGACGGCGCATATCCCCATGGCCGACGGACGGCACGGGCTCGAGAACCTGCCGCTGCGCTTCTGGGCGTTCCTGGACGGCACGACGCAGGAGATGCTCGACCACTACTATCTCTCGATCACGCTCAGCGCACAGAAGATGTTCGCCGACCACGCGCCGCTGCCGATCGACCGGCTGATGGGCCGCATCCTGGTCGACCGCACCATGGAGATGCTCGTCAGCGTCCATCACCCCAAGCTGCGCCGCTTCGTGTCCTCATCGGGCCGCGCCCGCATCAGCGGCGTGCTGGTCGAGCAGGACGGCATCTATGGTGCGGTGCATGCCTCGTCAGCCAAGGGCGCGGTGAACTATCTCGACCAGCCGGCGAATGCGAAGGTCGAAGGCATGCCGGTGTGGGGCTACGACTTTCCGCCGGGCCGCGTGGCCATCCAGGCCCGGCACTCGCCCTGGACGCCGGACTGGGTGGCCGGGCTGATCGACGACAAGCCGGTGCCGTTCGAAGAAACGTCGGCCGAGACCATGCGCGGCAACTTCAAGCCGCCGCTGTGGCGACGCAGCTGGCTCGGCGCCTGGCACGGTCTCGCCAGCACCGACATCCGCGGCCGCACGGTCGATGTCCTGGGCCAGTGGGTGCGCGAGCCCAAGGCGGCGACGGGCCTGAAAGATCTGGGCACGCTCACGGTGCGCTATGCGGCCAACGGTCCCGACCTCACGACGACAACTGACGGCCTCGCCAACGCGGCGGGGCTCACTCTCACCTTCCAGAGCCGCAACCGCGCCATCATCTTCGCCAAGCCCTACACCAACCGCGACAAGCTTCTGGCCGCACTGGGCGACCAGGGAGTGACACGGCTGGCGACCGTCGTCGGACTTTGGAACTTCTCGCGGCCCAGGACCTGGACGCTCCATGCCGACGGCAAGAAGATCGAAGGCTTCCCGCATCGCTTGAAGGCGGGCCAGCGCATCCTGGTCCATGACGGCGTGAGCTATCTCGCGATCCTGCCGTTGCCGGCGTCGGATCTCGGCCGTGATGCCGAGATCGAGATCGCGGCCGGCATCCCGGGCAAGGCCGAACCGAACGGTGCGATGGTGGCGCCTGCGCTCACGATCTCGATGTTCAACTTGCGCCACGAGGAGCCGATTGCGTCCCAAAGCCTCGATCTCAGGGCGATCACCACGCGCACCTATGGCGGCCTGGTGCTGGAGATGGGCGACACCCAGCAGCATGGCAGCTTCGAGGGATTCGCGCGCCACATCGAGGCGGCCGCGCTCAAGGCCGACTGGAACGAGAGCAAGCGGCAGCTCGATGTCGCCTATCGCAGCGGCGGCGATGTCTTGGAAGCGGGCTTCACCACGGACTTCACGCAATCCAGCATCGATCACTTCCCGCTCGACGCCGGCGCCCAGCTGAGGGCCATCCCCTACCGGCGACTGAACGGCGTCTGGCCCTACCTGCCGGCCGGGCTGGAGCGCGACACGAGCTGGGCGCAGCAGGGTACCGGCGGACGGCTCGAGAAGGCGGGCGCCGTGCTGGCGACCGAGCCCGGCCGCAAGGCCTACCTGATCGCCGACCCGGTGAGCGGCGCGGTCGTGGGCTACAATCCTCTGCCCGATCTGCAGGCCTTCAGCTTCTCGGCACGGGATGGCGCGGTGTTGCGGGCCGACGGCAAGGTGGGACTGCTGCGCGTCGAGTACCGTCCGTGGGAGAAGGCTTGCGACATCAGCCATGCGCTGAAACCCGGACAGGAGGGCGACGCCGCCCGGACCTTCACGATCTCGGGACTTGCCGAGGCGCCGCGCGTGACCCTGAATGGACGTCCCGCCGATGTCCGTGTAGCCGGACAGGCCTTCCAGATTTCACTGGCGTGACATGACCCTGACGCGTTCTGCCCTGCTGGGACTTGCCGGCGCCACCGTCGTGGCGGGCGGACGCCTGGGCGCGCAGCCCGGAGCCCGCATGCATCAACGCAAGCTACCCACCTCCGGCCAGATGCTGCCCGTGGTCGGCTGCGGCACCTGGCGGACCTTCGATGTCGGCCGCCGGCCCGAAGAACGTGCGCCGCTCGCCGAGGTCCTCAGCATCCTGTTCGAGGCGGGCGGCTCGGTGATCGACACCTCGCCCATGTACGGTGCGGCCGAGGGCGTGGTCGGCGACCTGCTGGCGGCGGCGGGCACGCGCAACAAGGCCTTCATCGCCACCAAGGTGTGGACGTCGGGCCGCGACAGCGGCACGGAGCAGATGACCCGGTCGCTGTCGCTGCTCAGGACCGACCACGTCGAGCTGATGCAAATCCACAATCTGCTCGACTGGCGCGCCCATCTGCCGACCTTGCGCGCCTGGAAGGCCGAGAAGCGCATCCGCTATCTCGGCATTACGCATTACACGCAAAGCGCCCACGACGAGCTGGAAGCGGTGATGCGCACCGAGAAGTGGGACTTCGTGCAATTGAACTACGCGCTCGACGACCGCGCCGTCGAACGACGCCTGCTGCCGCTCGCGAGCGAACGCGGCATCGCCGTGATCGTCAACCAGCCGTTCGGCGGCGGCGG
>JAEZIF010000090.1 GCA_023416135.1 Pseudomonadota bacterium | reverse complement strand
GAGGAAGCTGTTCATCGTGGAGTTTCCACGACAGCATCGAACTCGAGAAGCGCGGCATCACGGCCTACGTGATCGCCACTGAGACATTCAAGCCGCTGGTCCTGGCGCAAGCCAAGGCCCGCAAGGTCGAACCGCGGCTGATCGTCGTGAAGCATCCCATCGGCGGCCTCAATGCCGACGAGCTCAGGGAACGCATCGAAGCGGCAACCAAGGGACTGACCGAGGCGACGACCAAATGAAGGACATCTCCGAGCAGGAAGTGATCGACATCGGCGACATGGATGTCGAGGCCTTCAACGACTTCGCCGCCGAGCAGGGCTGGAGCGACGGCATGCCGCTCTTCGTGCCCACCGAGGCCAAGGTGGCGAAGTTCGTGGAAACAGTCCGCGGCGACAACCGGCCAATCCCGCCGGTGCCGCCGCGCCAGGTGGTGCCGACCCTGCAGAGCATGGCGGCCAACGCCGTGATGGCGGGCTGCAAGCCGGAGTACTTCCCGGTGGTGACGGCGGCGCTGCGGGCCGTGCTCGATCCCGAGTACAACCTGCACGGCTCGCTCGCGACCACGCACTCCTGCGCACCGGTGGTGATGGTGAGCGGCCCGATCCGCAAGCAGCTCAACATCAATTGCGGCTCGAACTGCTTCGGCCAGGGCTGGCAGGCCAACGCCACGATCGGCCGCGCGCTCGGCCTGATGCTGCTCAACATTGCCGGCGCCAAGCCCGGCGAGATGGACCGCTCGACCCAGGGCAACCCCGCCAAGTTCACCTTCTGCTTCGGCGAGAACGAGGAGGAGAACCCCTGGACGCCCTATCACGTGCAGCGCGGCTTCGCTGCGACCGACAGCGTGGTGACGGTGATGTCGGGCGAAGGCCCGCATAACCTCAACGACCACGGCAGCACGACCGGTGACGGCCTGCTCACCACCTTCGCCGGCGCGATGTCGACGCCGGGCGCCAACACCGTCTACGGCAAGGGCCCGATGCTGGTGATCATCGGTCCCGAGCATGCCCAGACCCTGAAGCGCGACGGCTACTCGATCGACAGCATCCGCCAGGAGCTGTTCAAGCGCTCGCGCATCCACGTCTCGCGCATCTCCAAGGAGAACCAGGAGACCTACACCAGCACCGGCCACATGCCGGACGGCGACTGGTTTGCCATCGGGCGCAACCCCGACGACATCCACATCACCGTGGCCGGCGGCCCGGGCAAGCACTCGGCCTTCATCCCGTCGTTCGGCGGCACGACCGTCTCCTGCGTGCGGATCGCGGGATGAATGAATGGTGCGGCTGGCCCGTCGTCGATGACGCGACGAGCTGGGAGAACGCACAGCAGATCCTGACCGACGCCGAACTGTCTGACGGCCTGCCCCTGGTGCCGCCGACACGGCGGCGCCTGGAGGCGATGGTGGCCGGCGTCTCCGGCCGCGGCGAGTCGCACGGCATGATGCCGCCGCTGTTCGGCGACATCACACCCGACGCCGTCGCCTACCAGTGCGTGATCGCGGGCTGCGTGCCGGGAGAGTTGCCGGTGGTGCTGGCCGCATCGGCGGCGATCCTCGAACCCGACTTCAACCTTCTCGGCATCGCCACCACGACCGGAACGGCGGCGGTGGCGCTCTGCGTGCACGGGCCGATCGCGCGCAAGCTCGGCATGAATGCCGGCACCAACTGCCTGGGGCCGGGCAACCGCGCCAATGCCAGCATCGGCCGCGCCCTGCAGCTCTGCCTGCGCAACATCGGCGGCGCCCGCGCCGAGACGGGCGACATGGCGACCATGGGTCAGCCCGGCAAGTACACGTTCTGCTTCGCCGAGCGAAGCGACGGGCCCTTCCCTACCCTGACCGCACGCCGCGGCCTCGGCGCCGATGCCAATGCCGTCACGGTGATGGGCATCTCGGGCACCGCGGAGGTGCTGCCCGGCGACGGCGAAGGCGCCACGCCGGAAGCGATCCTCTCGCCCATCGTCGAGGGCATGCGGGCCGGCATCGTCATGTCGAGCGTGCATCGCAAGAACGAGCGCGGCGAGCAGGTCTTCCTGCTGCCGCTGGAGATGGCCGAGAAGATCGTGCGGCACGACGGCTGGGATATCGCCCGGGTGCAACGCTACGTGTTCGAGCAGGGCCAGATCGCGAGCGGCGGCGTGGCGCGCTCGGCCGATGCCATCCATCCCATCCTGACCGGGGGCGCCGGCTACAAGATGACCTACCTGCCGGTGTGGGGCGGCGGCTCGGAGACGGTGACGCGCCCTGTCCGGGCTCTGTGAGCAGGCCTATCCAGAACTGAGCGAGCGGAGCTGGTCGGTCAGTTGGTCGACGAAAACGACGCCCGCCGGGGTCACCGCTACACCGCCGACGCGCAGACTTTCCGCGGTCCATGTGTTGCAGGTGTAGCTCGCGCTGTACGTCCCTGTGGCGGCAAAGAAGATGCTACCCGGACCGGGGCCGGCCGCCAGGCGGCGCGTCGTCCCCTCGGCCGACCTCTCGAACGCAGCCCATAGATGGTTCGACAGCCGGTCGAGCCCCGCCGTGGTAAGCCGGAGCACGAATATCTGCGCATTGGCCCTCGCGTCCCGCGGCGGGCTGTAGAGCGGCGTCACCAGAAGCACGGCCGGTCCAGGGAACAGAGCACTCATGGCATCGGCGACAGTGGGCGCGCGCGCCATGTAGTAGTTGCGTTCTCCCCAGCCGAACGAGAGGTATCGCGCGCCCGGAAAATCATGCGTGACCGCCCGCAATGGGTCATGAATGGCAGGGACCCGCAGGGCGATCTCGGTGTGCCAGCCGGCGGCGATCACATGGATAGCGACGCCGTCACCGGGCGCTTCCTGATATGTCGACACCGGCGTCGAACCGCAGCCGGGCAGGATCTGCAGCGCGCCGCCCGCAACACCGGCTCCCAGGAACGCGCGGCGCGTTCGCGTTACAGCGTACCGGGGCGCTGCCACGACATCAAATCGGCAGCGCCGTCGATCTGGCTGGCGACTGCCCCGTTCGCTGCCGGTAAGCTGACTATCGTTCGGAAAACCGGCCGAGCTTCTTCCCCTCGGCCGCCAGCCGGCTGCGCGCCCGCGCTTGGACGAGAGCGGGCGCGGCAACGGCAACGCCGCCGCGAAGCTGCCGAAACGGTTCCAGTGCACGCTCGAGGGAAAGGAGCCGACGCTTCGCCCGCCAGAATGGAATCGTCCGCTTGGATCCGAGCACTACATCCTCCGTCTGAACGCACCGTGAGTCCCGATAACATGGTAACGGGCTGCCACCCTATTCAAGGCACAACGAGCGGATAGGTTCCCGGAGGCAACTACTCGATCTTGATTGACGCCTCCCGACCTCGGCTCCTTTCGTCATCTCGCTGCCGCGCCGACGCATCAGATCCTCCATCCGATCCATTCGCAGATACCGCGACCCATCACCGATTCGAGGTCGCCGCCCTTCAGCCAGGGCATCTCTTCGGTGAACATGGTGACGCCCTCGCGATAGCTGCAAGGCAGCCGCGACCAGTCGGTGCCCCAGAAGGTGCGCCCGGGTCCGTAGGCGTCGAACACGCGACGGATATGGGGATGCACGGACCGGAAGGGATAGGTCTTGTCGGCGGCGTAGCACGGCATGGCCGAGACCTTGGCCGCCACGTTCGGCCGCCTGGCGAGCGCCAGTACGTTGTCGAGGGTGGCGAAGTTGGCGGCTTCGCTGACGCCCTTGGCGCTCTTCAGCCCGAGATGGTCGAGCACCAGGCGCAGGCCCGGGTAGCGCTCGGCGATCTGGTCGGCGAGACGCATGTATTCGTGGTGGAACAGGACCATGGCGGGAATGCCCGCCTTCTCCATCTCGCCCCACCCCCAGTCGAAACGGCCGTCGAGCAAGGGCTTGCGCAGGATCTCGGTATGGAAGGTGAAGCGCATGCCCATCATGCCCTTCTGCCTCCTCCAGCCGGCGATCTGTTCGCGCGCGGCCTCCCGGCTGACACCGGGCGCATCGGGATCGAAGCGGCCCATGATGCAGAAGCGGTCGGGATGGCTCGCCGCGGCGTCGAGCGCCACGTCGTTGCGATCGCCTTCCCACGACGGCGGCACGATGACGACGCCGTCGACGCCGGCCTTGTCCATCTCCGCCAGGAGTTCTTCCTTGCCGAGCGGCGCGCGATGCGGCTCGGCGCGCGCCGGCCACGGACGCGCCGGGGTATTGGCCGCCCAGATGTGCACCTGCGCGTCGACGATCTTCATCCCTTCCTCCCTTGCAGCCGCATCACGGCAACACGAACCCCGACCATGAGCAGCCAGGCGCCGAGCGCCCACACGATAGCGAAGACCAGCACGAACTCGATGTTGGCAAACACCAGGTAGCCGCCGTGCAGTCGCTGGAAGATCAGGAAAATGGCGGCGAAGAGCATGGGAGCCGCCAGACCGGCCCGGCGCCCGAACAGCCACTCGACCAGCACAGCCGCCACCGCGCCACAGAGGCCGGCCCACAGCGCTCCGCCGGTATACAACGGCACCGCCACCCGCCGGACTTCCTGGGTCACCGCCTTGACCGGGACAACCAGCTCGGGCTGGAGCCCGAAGCGGGCGACCAGCCAATACGCCGCCGGGGTCAGCACCAGCATCCAGAGCGCACCGGTCAGGAAACCGACCGCGGCCGTGCCAAGCCAGCGCTGCATGCCGCTCTATCGCCAGCCCAAGGCAGCGCGCGCGCCGCGGGCGATCAGCCACATGCCGAAGCCCCAGAAGCCATAGACGAGAGGCAGCGCGACGATGATCGGCATGCCGGGCATGTTGAACCGCCCGCTCTTGACAGGCAGCACGACAGTCCAGTTGACGATCGCCACGATGATGCCGGCGAACAGGATCCAGCCCAGCGCGCCGCTCAAGGCGCCCGGGAGTCTCGGCACCAGGAATGCCGCGACGATGCCCCAGAGGCCGCCCCAGAAGGCCGCCGACACGATCGTGGGAACGCCCCATGGCGGCACGCCACGCATGTTGTACAGCGATGCCCGGGTGTAGCCGAGTTCGTTGGCGATCCAGAAGCCGAGCTGATGGAACACGAGAACGCTCAACGCCCCGGCGACGAAGCCGACGATAACGGTACGCATCCATTTGCTCATGCGATGCCTCCCTTGGATGGCCGGCGATCACGCCACGGCCGAGCCCGTTCGAGTTCCGCCGCCAGAGAAAATAGCATCTCCTCCGCGCCGAAGCGGCCCGCGAAATGCAGACCGATCGGCAGGCCGTCATCGGTCCAGGCCAGCGGCACCGACATCGCCGGCACGCCTGCGACGTTGCAGACCGAGGTGAACGCCACCATGGGGGACAGCCCGGCCTGGAACGCCTCCGGAGTGCCGTCCATGCGAACGGTGCCGAGCGGCAGCGAGACACGCGCGACCGTGGGCGACAGCAGGACATCGTGCCGTTCGAAGAACGCACCGAGCAGCCGGCCGGTGCGATGGAAGGTCTGTACGGCTCGGATATAGTCGTGGGCGCCGATGGTGCGGCCATGCTCGGCCGCCTGCCGCGTCACCGGCTCGAGATCGTCGGGCCCTGGCACGCGGCCGTTGGCGCGGATCTGGATGTTGGTCCAGGCGTTGGCTTCCACCACCGTGCCCAGCGCCATGCCGGCGGCCGACGCGTCGTAGTCGGGATAGGTCTCCTCGACATGGTGGCCGAGCTCTTCGAGGAGCCTGGCCGTGCTCTCGACCGCCGCCACCAGTGCCGGATCGAGCGCTTCGCCGCCCACGGGATGCCGCATGAAGGCGATGCGCAGCCGGCCCGGCGCGCGCTCGGTCGCCGCCAGGAAGGAGCCGGCTGCCGGCGCCGTATAAGGATCGCCGGGTTCGCTGCCGGCGACGACATCGAGCAGGGCCGCGCTGTCGCGCACCGAGATCGACACGCCGAGCTGCGCGCCGGCACCGGCCAGGGTCTCGCCGATCGGGGCCAGGCTGACGCGGCCGCGCGAGGGTTTCAGGCCGAACAGGCCGGTGAGAGCCGCGGGAATGCGGATCGAGCCACCGCCGTCGGTCGCATGCGCCATCGGCAGGCCACGCGCCGCCACGATCGCGGCCGACCCGCCGGACGAGCCGCCGGGCGACAGGCCCTTGCGCCAGGGATTGAGCGTCGCGCCGCCGAAGGCGGGCTCGGTCGTCGGCGCCAGGCCGAATTCGCTGGTGTTGCTGCGGCCCACGATCACCAGGCCGGCGCGGCGCATGCGGGCGATCGCGGCGCTGTCGGCCTGGGCGACGGGCTCCCTGGCAAAGAAGCGCGAGCCCAGCGTCGTCGGCGTGCCGGCGCAATCGGCCATGAGCTGCTTGACCACGAACGGCACACCCTGGAACGGCCCCTCGCCCGCCGCGGCCACGGACTTCTCGAGCAATGCGCCTTCGTAGAGGTCGGTGATGGCGTTCAGCGCGCCGTTGAGTGTCCTCAGCCTTGCCAGCGTGCCGTCGAGCAGCTCGCGCGCTCCGAGCTTGCGCGCCTTGACCAGCTGGGCGACCGCAAGCGCGTCGTGCGTTGCGAAGAGATCGTCCACCTCAGTTCCGCCAGCGCTCGAGATTGGCCGCGACGAAGGCGTCGTCGTTCAGCTCGGGATAGGTGGCGTACAGGCGATCGATGCCGGCGCTCTGCCCCGGGCTCAGGCTCTCCTGCGGGTCGAGGCACTCGATCGAGGTCATCAGCCCCTGGCGACGCAGGATCTCGTGGCAGCCCGGGATGCAGCCCGCGAAGTCGTGATCGACGTCGAAGACCACGGAGTTGCAGTCGGTGACGAACGAATCGAGCGCCAGCATCTCGGGCGGGATGGCGCCGGCTTTCACCGAAAGCTTCAGGCGCTCCAGCATTTCGACCGCACCGCGCGTCCACACGCTCCAATGGCCCAAAAGGCCACCCTGGAAACGCAGCGTCACCTCGCGGTTGCCGGTGCGCACGACCATCGGGGTCAGAAGATCGGCGACGATGTGGTCGTCGTTGCCCGTATAGAGCGTGATGCGTTCCTCGGCATGGGCCTGGGCGATGCCGACGGCGACATCGAGCGTGCGGTAGCGGTTGAACGGCGCCACCTTGATCGCCACGACGTTGTCGATGGCGGCGAAGCGCGCCCAGAAGGCGCGCGACAGCGCGATGCCGCCCACTGCCGTCTGCAGGTAGAAGCCGACCAGCGGCATCTCCCGGGCCACGGCCGTGCAATGCTCGATCAGCTCGTCCTCGCCGGCACCCTTCAGGGCGGCGAGCGACAGCAGCACGGCATGATAGCCCAGCGAGCGCGCCGTGCGCGCCTCCTCGACCGCCTGCGCCGTCTTGCCCACGGCGCCTGCGATCATCACCAACGGCCGATCGGTCCATTCGCGCGCCGTTTCGATGGCGAGCTCCAGCACCGGGCGGTAGAGCCCGACCTCGCGGATGGCGAACTGCGTCGAATGCACGCCGACGGCCAGCCCGCCCGAGCCGGCATCGACATAGTAGCGGCTGATCGCCCGCTGCGACCGCCTGTCGAACTTGCGGTCGGGGCCGAGCGCCAGGGGATGGGCCGGAATCACCGAACCCTGCCGCAGCAGCGAGAGGACCGGCGCCGGCAGGTCGTGCCAATGGAGGACTTTGTCTGGGGTCATCGCCGCATCCTACCCGTCATCCGGACCGGAGCCGAGCGCAGCGATGTGACTTTTTTGTCCGGGAGGAGACGTTTCGGGTGGCGCTAGGCGCTCCGCCGCCAGGGGATGATGAGGCGTTCCACTTCGTCGAACAGCAAGGTCAACAGATAACCGAGGGCCGATACGACAACGAGGCCGACGTAGAGCCGCTCGATCGCGAACGTCTGCCAGGACTGGAAGATCACGACGCCGAGCCCGGAGTCCGTCGCCACGAACTCGGCGGTGACCAGCACGATGAGCGCAATGCCCAGAGAGAGCTTGAGGTTGGTGAGGATGGGCGGCAGCGCACCCGGCAGGATCACGCGCAGGTACAGCGCGGAGCGGGAGACGCGGAAGTTGCGTGCCACATCGAAATAGACGGTATCCATCTGCGCCACGGCGGCGATGATGCCAGCGGCGTTGAGGAAAAAGACCGCGATCGCGATCGTCACGTACTTGCTCGCTTCGCCATAGCCGAAGATCAGCATCACCAGCGGCAGGATCGCGACCTTGGGCACCGGATAGAGAGCGTAGATGAGCGGCTTCACGAAGGCCCGCACCAGGCGCGTGCGGCCGACCACTATGCCCAGCACGACGGCCGGAACCGCCCCCATCACGAAGCCTATCGCAACGCGCGACAGGCTCGCGAACAGGTGCGTGAACAGTTCACCGCTCTGCACCATGTCCATGAAGGTCCCGACGATGGAAGTCGGAGCCGGAAAGAAGCGCGCGTCCAGCAGCCTGGTCCGCACCATGATCTCCCAAAGCACGAGGATGACCACAGGAGAGCATATCGAGATGATCACCTCGCGCTGGCGTGCGCTCAGCAGGGTTCGCCGCGAGCTCGCGCGAGGTGCATGCCATGGAACGCTGCCCGACAGCGGCGTGCGATTGTCATCCATGGGCAGCACCGACGTCCTGAAGCTGCTGCCAAATGCCGTACACGTACTCGCCGAAAGCCGGATCGCGCCGCAGCTCGACGATGCGTCGCGGGCGGGCGATCTCGATCGGCACGGCGGCCTTCACCCGGCCGGGATGGGCGCTCAGCACGATCACCCTGTCGGCCAGCGCGACCGCTTCCTCGATGCTGTGCGTGATGAAGACCACCGTCTTGCGCGTGCCGTTCCAGATGCGCAGCAGTTCCTCCTGCAGCACCAGGCGCGTCTGCTCGTCGAGAGCACCGAAGGGCTCGTCCATCAGCAGCACCTCGGGATCGGCGGCGAAGGCGCGCGCAATCGAGACGCGCTGTTTCATCCCGCCGGACAGCTGATGGGGATAGGCGTTGCGAAAGCGGCCGAGCCCTACGGTCTCGATGAACTGGTCGACGCGTTCCTTGCGCCGGACGGGCGCCAGATCGCTCTGCAGCAGACCGAACTCGACATTCTTCTCCACCGTCATCCACGGAAAGATCGAATGGTCCTGGAAGACCATGGCGTTGGTCGGCTGCTTGGGAAACTGATAGCGGACCTCGACCTCGCCCGCGGTCAGGCTCTCGAGCCCGGCAATGATGCGCAGGGCCGTGGTCTTGCCGCAGCCCGACGGGCCGACGAGACAGACGAATTCCCCGTCCGCCACCTCGAAGTCCATGCCGTTGATCGCGTCGACGCGGGCACCCTTGATCTCGAACTGCTTCACCAGCCCGCGCACCGAAATGCGCGGCGGCGGCGCCCGGACGGGATCAGGTCGCATACCGTCCGAGCAGATTCGACGCATTCTGCACGAAGGACTGGTCGACGAGCGGACCGAGATTGATCTCCGCCTTGACGGCTCCGATGGAACGGAAGAAACCCAGCGTCTCCTGGATGCTGGCGACATTCACCGCGCCGTTGGGATCGACGCCGGGAAACACCACGCCCGCGTAGGCACTGCGATTCTTGACCGTCATGTACTTGGCGATCAGATCGATGATCTCCTCCCGACCGCCCTTGTTCATGATGATGGCATCGTAGTAGTCGCGGACGCCGCGCAGGTACGCCACCACCCAGGCTTGCGCGACATCCTTGCGAGCCGCAAAGCCTTCGGAGAACATGAAGACCGTGTTCACGACATTGGGCAGTATCTGATCGATGCCGTACCAACGCACCGCGACGTCGGTGGCGACGGCATTGGCGACCAAAGGCTCGATCTGGATGCCTGCATCGATCGCCTTGTTGGCGAAGGCGACGTTCATTTCGGGAAACGGGACCACCATGACGCGCGCATCCGCCAGCGTGAGGCCGCCTCGCTTCAAGGCTTCGGCCAGCATTACCTCATGCACGCTGCTGCGGGCGCCAAGGGCGATGGTACGGCCCTTGAGGTCGGCAAACGACTTGATCTGGTCGGCCAGGTCCTTGCGGAGCATGAGATTCACCGAGCCGAACCCCGGGCGGGCGGTGAAGCAGTCGGCGACCAATCGCAGGTTCACGCCGCGCGCGACGGCGTTGAAGAAGGCCGCGCCCGGCGAGCAGGTGCCGACATCGAGCTGCCCGGTGGCGCTGACCGGCACCATGTCCATGATTCCGGCGAAGGGCACGAACTCGATATCGAGGTTGCTGTCGCGGAAGTAGCCCTTCTCCGCCGCCACCAGAACGCCGGCGTTGGTGAGCGAGCCGCGCACGCTGCCGACCTTGACCTTGGTGAGTTGCGGCAGCTTGGGGATGGCGGGTGTGCCGGCGCCGGCCGGCCCGCCGGCGAGCAGTACGCTTGCGAGAGCGGTTGTGCCGCCGAGCAAGGATCTCCGGGAAATCGCCGATCCGCGATTGCGTCGCATGGTGCGCTCCTACGCCGATGTCGAGAGGGAGGTCGTTGGCTCAGGCTGTGCCCTTGGGGCGCTTCTGCTCGGCATACTGGGCCGCGATGCGCTGCCCGGTCTCGGCCAGTAGCGCGTCGTCCTCCTCCGGGGTGGCAGCCGGCGGAACACGCACCACGACATCCTGGCTCATCGTGTGGATGCGCACGCCCTCGGCTCCGTAGGGCGACGGATCGAGCCCCGCCTTGTTGGCACGGATGCCGGCGCGCAGCACCTTGCGGAACATGGCGACTCCACGGTCGGAATTGCCGAGATGTTCCAGCGAATGCACCGCCACGGGCCGCTGCGACACCTGCGCGTCATAGTCCCACGGGTTGCGCTGGCGTGCCTCGTAGTCATCGCGCCGCCAGTGCCCGAAGCCCGCGGACTTGCGCACGGAATCCGCCGTCCGGGATTCGCTCAGCTTGCGGCGGATGAAGCCGATGCGCATCGTATGCTCGTCGTCGATCGGTACGTTCCAGTTGGTCATCAACGGCGCCGTCACGTGCTCGCTGTCCGCGGTCTCCCAGGGCGGCGGGAACTGATGGATGTTGGGCAGGATGAAGTCGACCATCCTCACCCAGATGTAGTCGCCGTTGCGACGCGCGCCCGTGTAGAAGCAACCCGTCGGCGACTCGTAGAACTGGGTGACCGGGACGAAGCCGAACTCCTCCGTGAACTGCGCGCCGCTCACGATGGTGTGGAGGAACGCGGTATGCACCGGGTCCATGCTGTTCTCGCGCACCTGCACCCAATTGCAGTCGTAGACGTCCTTGGTGCCGGGCAGCAGCTCGTAATCCGGGAGGTCGTAGGTGTCGAACACGGGCATCGGCGGGATCTTTTCGGGCGGGCCCATGTAGGCGAAGACGATGCCGTTGAACTCGCGCACCGGATAGGCACCGTGATAGAAGCGGTCCTTCAGGGTGCTGCCGGCAGGCTCGCCCGGCGTCTCGAGCACGCGACCGTCGACGTCGAACAGCCAGCCGTGATAGCAGCACCGCAGGCCGCATTCGGAGACCAGACCGAACTCGAGCGAAGTGCCGCGGTGCGGGCAGTGCAGCTCGAGCAACCCGACCTTGCCGCGCCCGTCGCGGAACAGCACCAGATCCTCGCACATGATGCGGATCTTGACCGGCAGATCCTTCAACTCTGCCGAGAAGGCGACCGGCTGCCAGAAGCGGCGCAGATACTCGCCGCCCGGCGTGCCGGGACCGGTGCTCGTGAGCTCGAAGTCCGGCTTGGGCACCGTCCTGTGGTGATAGGCGCCGAAAGGAACGCGTAACTGAGTAAGTCTTTCTTCCACGGCCAACTCCAACGAAGTCAGGATCCCAGCAGGCGGTTCATGAACACCGCGCGCTCCTCGGCCTTGGACCAAGGTCCGACCGGCGGATACGGCGAGGGTTCAGGGTCGATGGCGAGAACGAGCAGCGCGGTCTGCGGTTGGGCGAGCCAGCGGTCGAGCGTGCCGCCAAGTCGATCGATATCGGCTTCGTCCTCGACCCAGGCGAGGCCCGCGCCGCGCGCGATCATCGAGAGCGACGTGCTGTCGGTGCCGGGCAGCGGCTGGCCGCCCCCCGACTCGTAGCGACGGTTGTTGAACACCGCGATCTTGAGATTGGGCGGCGCCGTCCCGGCGATCGCGAAGAGAGCGCTGACGCCGGTGCAGAAATCGCCGTCACCGTCGAGCAGCACCACGTCGCGCTTCGGCTGGGCGAGCGCCAATCCCAGCGCGAGCGACAGCGCCATGCCCATCGGATCGGAAACCGAATAAGTGAGCTGTGGCGCCTTCTGCGCGCGCCACGCGCCGCCCGTCGAGCCCAGCCCGCAGAGCACCACGGCATCGGGCTTCAGCCGGTCGCGGATCATTTGGGCACACATCAGGCGTTTCATGTCACAGCCTCACCCTTTTGGCTTGGCATTGCCGATCATGGCGCGCCGCGACAGCAGCACCGCCACCGGATGGCGGGCAAGCATCGCCTGGCGTGCCGCTCCCTCGAGTATCGTGTAATCGCCGGGCTCTTCGATCACGTGCCACGGAATGTGCAGGGCATCGAGCACCGGAATCGTCGCCCGGCCCTTGTACACTTGGTAGTACTGAGCGTCGTCGTGGCTGCCGCGCTGCACCAGCAGCATCAGCACCGGCATCTGATGGAAGATCGCGAGACCGGCCAGCGTGTTGACCGATTGCAGCATGCCGCCGTTCTGCGCCACCAGCACCGCCTTGCGCCCGCCGAGGAACGCGCCGGCGCAGACGCCGACGCCGTCTTCCTCCCGGCTGACACGGACCAGCGTCATCTCATTGTCCGCATCGACGGCGGTCAGCAGGTCGCCGATCCAGGTGTCAGGCAGGCTGGCGACAAGATCGATGCCCGCCCGCTTGAGCGAGGCCAGGATCTGCTGCGCAACCTTCTCTGCTTCGTTCTCGATCATCGGCTGAAGCATATTGACGGGGGTCCTCCTGCGTCTTGACCGACGGCGCACAATCAGTTGCCCGCATGGCGCGGATGCCGCGCCGCCTACGCGAGGCGGAAACCACGCGCAGACGAGGACAAGTATCAGGGCGCAAACGTGCAAGAACGGTGCCGCCTGTGGCGATAATTTTCCGCGAGTCTCAAGCCGCAGCCGGAGAAGCGATGCCGCCGATCACAGAAACGTCCCCGCCACGCAGTGAACTGGCCGGCGATCTGCATCGCCTGCCGGCCACGCCGAAGACCGTGCATTGGGGCTACTTCGATGCCGCCCTCGCGCCGGTGCTGCACGTGAAGAGTGGCGACATCGTGCAGGCCGAGGCGGTGACTCACCATGCCGGCGACGCGCCGGAACTGATGATGGACGAGCGTATCCGCGCGCTCTACGCGGGTGTGCCGGAAGACGACCGCAATCCCGGTGTCCACATCATGACCGGGCCGATCCACATCGAGGGCGCGAAGCCCGGCGACATGCTCGAAGTGCACTATCTCAAGATGACGCCGCGCCTGCGTTACGGTTCCAACCTGGCTGCGCACTGGGGCCATCTCTACAAGGAGTTCGGCGAACGCGAACGCGTGACGATCTACGAGATCGACCTCAATACCAACCTCGCCCGCGCGGCCTATGCCTACGATTATCCGGAGAAGTACCTGGTGCCCGGTCGCATCGTGAAGAACGACGCCTGTTGCCGGCAGCCGGCGCTGGCCGGCGTGCGTGTACCGGTGCGGCCCCACCTCGGCACCGCCGGAGTGGCCCCCGACGCGAAGGGACGCGTCAGCACCGTTCCGCCCGGCCGGCACGGCGGAAACATCGACAACTGGCGGATCGGCGCCGGTGCCACGATGTACTATCCCGTCGCGGTCGACGGCGCCCTCTTCTCGATCGGCGATCCCCATATCTCGCAAGGTGACGGTGAGATCAGCGGCACGGCGATCGAAGCCTCCCTGGATGTCGTGTTCCAGGTTTTCCTGCGCAAGGATTTCACCTTTCCCTCGCCTCTGCTCGAGACGCCGGACTCGTGGATCGTCCACGGCTTCGACCGCGATCTCGATCAGGCCGTGCGCAACGCCTCGCTCGACATGGTGCAACTGCTTACCGACCATCAGGGTTTGTCGCGCGACGACGCCTATTCGCTCATGAGCATCTCCGCCGACTACGGCGTGACGCAGGTGGTGGACGACAAGCAAGGCGCCCACATCCGGATGCCGCGCACCCTCTTCCCGCCGCAATCGGGCAAGTAGCGGCGTCAGTCCGCCTCATCGCCGAACAGCTCCTTCCGAATGACGGCGTGCACGCCCCAGTTTCCGTTGACGACCTGGGTAACGCCGAAATCGACGCCGACCGAGAGCAGCGAGATCGCCTCGTCCTCACTCAATCCCTTGGCATTCATCAGGAAGCGACGGGCCTTGCGGAAGGCGTCCCTCATCGCATCGTCGAGCGACGATCGCTTGTAGATCTCGCTCTGTGCCTGCTGGCCGAGGGCCGCGAGGTAATTGGGCTGCGAGAAGCCATGCATCACCCACTCCGACTCGGTTTCGATCAGCGGGTGGGTGATGTCGCGCAGGTGGCAATCGAGGTCGGCCTTCTTGTGCAGCACGAACTCGAATTCGCCGGTCAGCGAGCACTCGATCGCCGTGCCGCAGAGTTCGGCGTCGCCCTGCGAGGCGTGCGGATCACCGACCGAAAAGAGGGCGCCGGGCACCGCCACCGGCAAGAAGATCCGGGCGCCCTTGCCCAGGCGCCAGTCGTCGAGGTTGCCGCCGAACGCGCCTGGCGGGATCGAATCGACATAGGTGGCTTCGCGTGGTGCGACGCCGATGAAGCCGAAGTGCGGCCGTAGCGGGATGCGCACGCCCTTGAGCACGTCGTGGTTCTTCTCGATGCTGGCGTGGTCGACCGGCACGCCAGGATAGTCGATGGTATTGTGGACCACGCCCCAAGGATCGGTCTGAGGCGTCCAGCGGTAGTTGTAGAGCGCGCTGGCGTGGTAGCAACCGGGGCCGCAGTGAATTTCGTAGATCGTCACCACTTCGCGCGGTTTGGGCTGGGTCAACAGATCGTCGTAGTGGTAGCCCCACCACGCTGCGGCGTTGCTGCCGAAGGTCCGGCCGCCAAACTCACGGCTGGCGCTCGGCCGCAGGCGCACGTCGCGGATGCGCACTTCGAGCAAATCGCCCGGACGCGCATCCTGCACGGCGATGGGACCGGTGCAAATATGCACCCCGAAGCCTTCGCCCGAGCCGCGCCCGAAGATAGACGCATCAGTCGGGCCGGCACCACGACGATCCACGTTCTTGCGGTCCTGCGTCCAGAGAAAGACGCTCTCGGCGTCGGCATCGCCGTCGATCATGCGAGCCTTGTCATCGGACGCATGCTGGGTGAGCGTGTCGATGGTCACGATATCGCCGGAACGGATTTCCAGCACGGACGGCAGGCGCTGGCTGAGATAGCCCCAGTGCACGGTCTTGTCCGTGGCCGGCAGATGGTAGTGCGTCGCGCCGAGCCGTGGCGGCAATGCCCGCGATATTCCCGGGCGCGCCAGCACGACGTTGGCCGGGCGCGCCGCACCGGCCTCGCCCCGGCCGTCACGCCCATCGCGCGTCTGGGCATCGCCACCGGGCCGCCCGCGATTGGCGGGGGCGTGGTCGGTCGACGGGACGCCGGTGCGCGCATTGGTGCGATATTCGCGCGGCGACACGCCGTAATGATCGCGGAAGGCGCGGCTGAAGTGCGCCGCATCGTTGAACCCCCAGCGGAAGCAGATCTGCGAGATCGAGAACCGATCGAGTAGCGGATTGGACAGGTCCTGCGCGGCGCGCTCGAGGCGACGCCGGCGGACGTAGTTCCCGAACGTGTCGCGCGCCGATTCGAACAGCTTCTGCAAATAACGCGCAGAGATGCCTTGTTCCTTGGCGATGTCGGCCAGCGACAGGTCAGGTTCCTGAAGGCGCACCTCGATGCTCTGGTATACGCGCCCGAGAAACACGCTGGTTGCACTGTTTCCACCCGTCGGCGGCGGCGGATTTGCAACATTTTCAGCGAGGGAAGCCAGCAGGAATTCGCTGAGCGCCGATTCGACCGGGCGGATTTGCGCAGCTCCCAGCTCATTGATCGAATCGGAAACCAGGCGCAGCAGGCCTGCCAGCATGTGCCCCATGCCGGAGCGTCCATTCAGATGGCCGATCTTGTGCGAACTGCCTCCAAGAAGGCGGGGGTTGAACGATGCCGCGGGCACATTGACCCATAGAAGCCGCGCGTTGCTGCGCAGGACGAGCCGGCCGGCGACGCCCGTCGGGCCCATCGCGATCTCGCCAGGACGCACCGGCGTGTCGACGCCGTCATGCACGATGCTGGCCTTGCCATCGATGACGAGCAGAAGCCACACGGCGCGGCCGTTGACGGCGCGTACGCGCAGTTCGGCCGGCGGGGTCACGACGCGGGAGAACTCGAATCCCTGCGGCGACTCGAGTCGCGCCATCTCGCCGATGAAGCCTGCATCGCTGGCCGTCGCCTCGAGCTGCAGGCCGAGACTATCGAGCGCTTCGCGCCAGGCGCCGGCACGCGCAGCATCCGGATAGCTTTCGTTCGCGAACTGCCAGAACTTCATTGACCCCAGCCCCAAGCCACTGGCCTGGGGTTCGCAAGTTCCATGCCGTCACCCTGGTCTTTCGGCAGCCAACAGGGCTTCCGCCGCCCGCTCCGCGAGGCCAGCCGCCGCATCGAGCTTCCATCCATTGCGCGGCAACGGGTGCGCCGCCGCGTCGAGCTCATCGTCGAGCACGGAGCGCAACTCAGCTACGCTCGCGATGCGACCTTCGAGCCGCGCTTCGGTACGCCGTGCCCGCCACGGTACAGGCGCCAGCCCGCCGAACACGAGCCGCACCTGCGCCCATTGGCCTTGCGCATCGAGCGTCGCCGACAGGGCGACGGAAACGAGCGCGAAGTCGCCTTCCCATAGGCGCAGCTTGCGGAATACGCCGCGGCGCCCGAGGGCGGTCGCGGGCAACGTCACGCTCTCCAGCAGTTCCCCAGGGGCCAGCACACTCTCGCCGGGACCGACGAAAAATGAGTCCATCGCCACGATGCGCACGCCACTGGTCGAGCGCAGCGTCGCACGCGCGTCGAGCGCGGTGATAACGGTGGCTAGATCCGACGGCGTCGTGGCCTGG
Source organism: Pseudomonadota bacterium (assembly GCA_023416135.1). Classification (GTDB taxonomy): domain Bacteria; phylum Pseudomonadota; class Alphaproteobacteria; order Reyranellales; family Reyranellaceae; genus Reyranella. The sequence goes on along the minus strand of JAEZIF010000090.1, from coordinate 2,632 downwards.
CAGCGATGACCGTCGATCGCGGCGTGATGGAACCGATGATCTCCGGCCACAGCATAGCATGGCGAGGTCGCCTTGCCGGTTCGCTTGTAGCAATCGAAGCCGCTGCGATAGAACCAGCATCGCTTGTCCTGCAGCAGGTTGCCGCCCACGGTCGCCATGGCGCGCACTTGGGCGGATGCGATGGTGGCGATGGCTTCCGCCAGGATCGGCGCGACACCTTTGGCCTGCTCGAGCGCCGCAAGCGTGACCCGCGCACCAATGGTCCAGTCACCGTTGGATTCGACGGCGAGGCGACGCAATTCATCGATGTCGTCGAGCGAGACCAGCCGTGCGGGGGCGGCCAGTCCCTGGCGGCGGCGCGGCAGGAGGTCGGTGCCTCCCGCCAGCGGCATCGCGCCCGGCCCCAGCAGGCTCAGCGCTTCCGAAAGCGTTGCCGGCGCCTGAAGCTCGCGCAGCGGCGGGCGCTGGATGCGGCTGGCCAGACGCACGGCCGGACGGTGAAGCGCCCTCAGCAGCCCGCGCGGATAGGCCCACCGAACCAGGGCGATCCACCAGCGCGCCGGCCGGCGCCACAGGCCATGCCGACGCCGGCGCCCTTGCTTCTGCGCCAGCGCATCCAGGATCTTGTCGGGCGTAATCGGCAGCTCGCAGATGCGCACGCCGATCGCGTCATAGATGGCATTGGCGATTGCCGGTGCCGCAGGCGTATGGCCGAGCTCGCCCACGCCCTTGGCGCCATAAGGCGCCTTGGGATCGTCGCCCTCGACCAGGATGGCCCTGATGCGCGGCAGGTCGGCGGCGCGAGGCAGCGCGTAATGCATCAGCGACGGATTGACGAGCTTGCCCTGCTCGCGCACCAGTTCCTCGCCGAGCGCGCCGCCAATGCCCATGGCCGCGCCACCGACGGTCTGCCCTTCGGCCAGTATCGGATTGAGCACGCGCCCTATGTCGTGGGCGGCGACATAGTCGACCAGGCGCACGCGGCCGGTCTTGCAGTCGACGTCCACCTCTGCTGCATGCGCCGCGAAGCTGTAGGTCCCGGAGATGTTGCCAATGCCGGTGACAGGGTCGGCCATCTCGACCCCGGTCTCGATGAACATGGCCTCGAAGGTCAGCATGCCGGCCGAGTCGTTCTGGCCTGCCACCAGATCGCCGATGGAGACGGCGTTTCCGCCGCCTTCGGCGCGGCCATCGACGAGCGTGACCGAGGACGGCTCGACGTTGAGGCGCGCCGCCGCCAGCTCCTTCAGACGCAGCGCCGCCTGCTGAGCCGCGAGCCGCGTGGAATGACCGCTGAAGTAAGTGCCGCGCGATCCCCAGGCGCCCTGATCGTAGGGAGTCCGCTCGCTGTCCATGGACAGGACGTCGATGCACTCAGGCGGCACGCCGGTCTCTTCGGCCGCGATCTGGGCAAGAATGGTCTTCTGACCGGTGCCGCAATCGGCGCCGCCGAAGCGCACCCGCAGATGGCCATCGGCGTAGACATCGATGGCCCCGCCGTTGCGGTTGCCTTCCGGCGCGCCGAACGCACCGCTCACATGCACGCTGGTGCCGACGCCGACGCCCCTTCCAGGGCGCCGCTCGGCTTTCTTCTCCGTCCAACCGATCGCATCGCGCGCAGCGGCGAGGCATTCAGCCAGTCGCGCCGACTGCACGCGCGAGCCCACGAGCATCGTCTCGAAGGGCTGATTGGCGTTGCGGAGGCGGAACTCGATGGGATCCTTGCCGAGCTTCCCGGCCAGCTGGTCCATCAGCGATTCGAGCGCGAAGGTCGCCTGAGAGCTGCCATAGCCGCGAAACGAACCGCCGGGCAGGTTGGCGGTATCGACGAGCAGGCCTTCGACGGCGAGACCGTCGGGCCGGTAGAGCGAGCCCAGCGCCTTGATGCCAGCCGCCATCACGCTCCAGCCGGTATGGTTGTAGGCGCCGTTGTCCACCAGGACCCGGCCGTCGACAGCGCGCAGGCGGGCCTCGGAGTCGGCATGGAGCTGGAGCGCGATCTCGAAGCGGTGGCGGGTCTTGGTGCCCTCGAACTCCTCCTCGCGCGTAAAGGCGATGCGCACCGGGCGACCGCTGCGCAAAGCGAGCATGCCCGCGATCGCCTGGTGCTCGCACACCTTGGACTTGCTGCCGAAGCCGCCGCCGATGCCGACTTCATGACACACCACCTGGTCGAGGCGGAGTTTCATGACGTGCGCCACTTCCTTGCACACGAAGACAGGCGATTGCGTGCCCGTCCAGAGATGCAGGCGCTCCTCCGCCCTGTTCCACTCCGCGAGGGTCATGTTGGGTTCCAGGCAGACATGGGTCTGCGCCGGGGACATGAAGCGCCCGGACACCCGGACAGTGCTCGCGTCCTGCCCTTTCGCTGCGTCGCCCCACTGGCGCATCGCGCGCCGCGACACGTTGGGAGCATTCCCGGGTGGACGTCGATGCAGGCGCGTGGCTCCGGCCTCGAGAGCCCGGGCGATCGTGAGAGGCGCCGCCAGCCTGCGCCACCGCACCCGTATGGCGGCGAGCGCCGCCTCTGCGGCCTGTTCCGTCTCGGCCGCGACGGCGGCCACTTCCTCGCCGATGAAGCGGGCGACGCCGTCGGCCAAGGGCGGGCGATCTGCGGCACCTTCGTGCAGGT
>JAEZIF010000153.1 GCA_023416135.1 Pseudomonadota bacterium | reverse complement strand
CTACGGAGGCTTCTGGATCCTAAAGACGCTGGTTGGGACTGCTATTGGCGTTATGGGCGAGTACGTGCCTATCGGTTTTCTGCAGATCCTAGTCGCCATTGGCACTTTGGCTATTGGGAGTGGGCTGTATCGAATGCGTTGCCGGAAGCCGATGTTGTATGGACTCGTAGAGATCGCTCTCGGCATCCTCTTCGCTGGCTACGTCGTCAATCACGTCCTTGGCTACGCACTAAAGGAGGCCAACAGCTACTTTACCGTAGCTGGTGCGCTTTACATCATCGTTCGCGGATACGACAACGTGTATCGCTCACTGAAGTGGGGTTCTCCCTTGCTCAAGTTGATGAACCGTCTTTTCTTCGGACGGGCTGTCTATCGGCGGCTGTGAGGGGCAAGCCCCCGAACACAAGGCGCGGCTAAGTGCAAGCCCATTTCAGACTTAGCGATGTGTCTCCACATTTGGTGCAGGTAAGGGTCCACTTCTGCGGCGGGTGGCCGCCGAAGATCCGTGCGAGTTCTTCATCTTGGCGCTGTTCGAAGAGCCGGCGGCCTCTGGCCGATCCGGTCAGAGGTCCGAAAGGTCATGACACGACGCTTAACCCCCAGCCACCCCGATCGCCTCGACATAGAGCGCATACACCGACTGGCTCGCGGTCATGAACAGCCGGTTGCGCTTGCGCCCGCCTAAGCAGAGGTTGGCGCAACGCTCGGGCAGCAGGATGCGGCCGATCAGCGTGCCGTCGGGCGCGAACACCGCCACGCCGTCCTCGCCCTCGCCGCCGGAGAAGGCCGCCCACACGTTGCCCTCGGTATCGACCCGGATGCCGTCGGCATAACCCTTGCCGTCGAAGAACAATCGGCCGTTGACGGCCTTGTCGCCCTGGATGTCGTAGACGCGAGTCGATCTCGGGCCGTCCGGCGTGTCGACGACATAGAGCTTCTTCTCGTCCGGCGAGAAGGCGAGACCGTTCGGCCGCTCCATGTCGTCCACGGCGATGGTGAGCGCGCCACTCTGGGGATCGAGGCGATAGACGCGGTAAGGCATTTCCTTCGGCGCCTTGTCGCCGAGGTAGTTGCCGCGGATGCCCGCACCGTTGTCGCTGAACCAGATCGAGCCGTCGGATTTCACGACCACGTCGTTGGGCCCGGTGAGCCGCGTGTTCTGGAAGGAGGAAGCGAGCACCGTGACCATGCCGTCGTGCTCCGTGCGGGTCAGCGTGCGGCTGCCGAGCTCGCAGGTGATCAGCCGGCCCTGGCGGTCGCGCGTGTTGCCGTCCGGATAACCCGCCGGGTTGCGCAACGTGGCGACCGCGCCGGTGATCTCGTCCCAGCGCAGCAGCGCGTCATTGGGGATGTCGGAAAACAGGAGGTAGCGGCCATCGCCGTAATAGGCCGGGCCCTCGGTGAAGCGAAAGCCGGTGGCGATGCGTTCGATGGCGGCCATCGGCACCACGAGGTGCCGGAAGCGAGGGTCGAGCACGATGATATCGGGATCCGGATAGCGGATCGGTGCCGAGGACTCCCAGCGCGATGGATTGGAGCTCACTTCTGTTTCCTTCATTCCAAAGCCGCAATGCGGACTGCGGACGCCGACGTCCGTTCGTCACCGTCGTATTGTACCGTGCACGGGTCAAGCAAAGGGGAAACGCCATGCCGATGCCGGCTGAGACCGACACCACGAGTCCCAAGTACCTTCGCGACAAGTACGCCATCGTCGGCGTAGGCGAGACGACTTATACGCGCGGCTCAGGGATAACGACGAGGGCGCTCGGCACCTGGGCGGTCCGCAACGCCATCGAGGATGCCGGCCTGAAGGCTTCCGACGTCGACGGCATGCTGAGCTACCAATCCGGCGATTCGACCTTCTCGACTTTCATCGCCGGCGACCTCGGCCTCAGGCTGAACTTCTACATGGACGTGTTCGGCGGCGGCTCGTCGACCGAGGCGTTGATCGGCATGGCGATCGGCCTGATGGAAGCCGGCATGTGCAAGGCCGTGGTGGTGTTCCGCGCCATGAACGGGTTCAGCCAGGTACGCATCGGCGGCACCGGCGCGCTCGCCGCGGCGCCGGTGTCGGGCGATGCCCTGCACATGCGCGCCTACGGCTGGCAGAGCGCCGGCCAGATGTTCGCGCCTTCCTTCATGAGACACATGTACGACTACGGCACGCGGCCCGAGCAGGTCGCCACGGTCAAGGCGATCCACAGCGAGCACGCCTCGAACAACCCGAAGGCCTTCTACAAGAAGCGCTTTACCGTCGACGAAGTGCTGTCGAGCCGAATCATCTGCAAGCCGCTGCACCTGCTCGACTGCTGCGTCGAGACCGACAACGCCACGGCCGTGGTCGTGACCAGCGCCGACCGGGCCAAGGACTGCCGCCATCCGCTCGCCTTGATCAGGGGCGTCGTCGGGCGCTGCAGCAAGCCGCGCACCGACATGCACTACCAGACCGGCCCGATCTCGACCGTCGCCGGCCACTATGCCAAGGACATCCTGTGGCCCAACTCCGGGGTCGGCCCGCAGGACATCGACGTCACCGGCTCTTACGACGCCTTCACCTTCACCACCATGCTCCAGCTCGAGGATTACGGCTTCTGCAAGAAGGGCGAGGGGGGCGACTACGTCAGCAACGGCACCATGCGGCTGGGCGGCCGGCGACCCAACAACACCAGCGGTGGCCATCTCTGCGAGGGCTATACGCACGGGATGAACATGGTGATCGAGAACGTGCGGCAGCTCAGGCATGACGCTGACGATTCATGTCCGATCGGGCCGGACGGCAAGCGCCAGCACACCTACGACTATCGCGAGGGCGGCTGCCGCCAGGTCAAGAACTGCGAAGTGACGGCCAACCTGGGCTGGGCCAATCCCGGCACAGGCTCGGCCATGGTCATGCGGCGCGGCTGAGGAAAGGGGAGAGAACCATGGGAGTCCAGGCCACCTATCTCGGCATGCCGCTCAGCCTCGACGATCTCGACGTCGAGAACCTTGCCTTCTTCAAGCATTGCTCGGAGCACAACTTCCATCTCCAGAAATGCGCCAAGTGCGGATTGCTTCGCTATCCGCCGACCACGGCCTGCCCGTGGTGCATGAGCCCCAAGTCCGACTGGGTGCCGGTCGATGCCAAGGGCGCGGTTCATTCCTACACCGAGGTCCACCACGCCATTCAGCCGGCCTTCAAGGCGCATACGCCCTATCTCATTCTGGTGGTCGATCTCGACATCCAAAAGGGCAAGCCCACCGAGCACGAGGCCCTGCGCGTGGTCGGCAACCTCACGACACCGGACGGCCAGCTCGCGCCGCCCGACATGGTGCGCAAGGTGGGTATCGGCACGCGGGTCCGCATGGTGTTCTCCGATGCCGGCCCGTGGCTCGCGATACCGCAATGGACAATCGACGACAGCGCCAAGCAGCCCGACAAGCCGTGGCGCTATCCGCAGGAGTAGGGCAAGCTCGCGCCCCGAGGGGGATCATGCATGGCTGACAAGCCGAAGGACCGTCGTTCCATCGAGGCCCTGGCCAACTTGCTGCCGGGCGGCGTCATGGGCCTGTCGATCGCGCTTGCGGCGGCCGACGCAGCCGCGGCGACGACCGAGGTGCCGGCCGACAACAAGGCTGTCGCCGCCCGTCTGGAGGCACTGCGCGGGTCGGTGGCCGATGCCTGGAAGGAGGCGATGGAAAAGTCCGAGCCTTATGTCGGCGTCGACCCCGAGACCAGGCTCGCCTGGTGGGGCAATGGCTGGCGCAACGGCGGTTGGCACAATGGTGGCTGGCATAACGGCGGCTGGCACAACGGCGGTTGGGGCAATGGCTGGCACAATGGCGGCTGGGGCAACGGCTGGCACAACGGCGGCTGGGGTAACGGTGGATGGGGCAACGGCGGCCTCATCGGCGGCCTGCTGGGCGGCATATTCGGCGGCCCGTGGGGCAACGGCTGGCACAACGGCTTCCGCAACTGGTAGCTTCTTGCCGCAGCGCGAACCTCCAGGTCCGCGTCCTGTCATCCTGAGCGCAGCGAAGGATCTTATGCCGATTGCAAGCGGCGATGAGGACCTTCGGCGCGCTCAGGACGACAAATATCAGCGGGTGCGTCGCGGTAAACCGCGACGTTGGAGGCCCGCGCTCCGGCAAGATCAAGGCCTGAACTGCAGCGGCCGCGGCACCAGCCGCGACGGCTGGCTGACCAGGCGCCAGGCGTCGGCGACCCATTCACAGGCACGCCGGCGCGTGTCGCGCGGGTCGATCATCTCCTCGATCTCGAAACGGTTCAGCGGCCCGATCGGCCCGCGCACACTTTCGATGCGGGCATTGATCTCGGCGCGCAACGCCGCGGGATCGGCCGCCTCGGCGAGCTGCCGCTTGTAGGCCGCCTCGATGCCACCCTCCGGCGGGATGCCGCCGACGTCGGCCGACGGCCAGGTGACGCGCGCCGATGCCGCCGAGCGCGGCGTTGCATAGTTGTTGCCGGCCACGCCGAAGCTTCGGCGCCTCAGCACCGTGAAGATCGGCACCGTGACCTGCGCGAAGGCCACCATCCATTCGCCGCCCTTGCGGATGGTGCCGGCTATCTCGTGCTCGATGCCGACGGCGAAGCCCGGATTGTCGACCAGGTTCAGCACCGGCAGATGGAAGAGGTCGCAGACATCGAGATGGCGCTTGAGCTTGTCGCAGCCGTCGGCGGTCAGCGCGCCGCCGTTCACGTGCCGGCTGTCCGAGGCGATGACGCCCATCGGATAGCCGTTCATGCGCACGAAGCCGGCGACCTGGTCGGTGCCCCACAGGGGCCCGACCTCGAAGAAGGTGTCCTTGTCGGCCAGCAGCCGGATGCCGCGCCGGATGTCGAAGGTCGCCGTGCGCTTGCGCGGCACCAGGGTCAGCAGTTCTTCCTCGCGCCGGTCGGCGGGATCGGCGGACGTCGTCACCGGCGGCGCCTCGTAGACGCTCGACGGCAGGTACGACAGGAAGCGTCGCGTCTGGGCCATCGCCTCTTCCTCGGATTCGGCGAGATTGTCGACCGAGCCGTTGCGGCAGTGGATGTGCCAGCCGCCGAGGTCCTCCTTGGTGACGTCGTAGCCCATGGCGTGGCTGACCACCGGCGGCCCGGCGACGAAGAGCTGCGAGATGTCGCGCACCATCACCGAGAAGTGTCCCAGCACCGCCTTGGCCGCGCCGATGCCGACCACGCTGCCCAAAAGCATGTTGACCACCGGCACCGAGGCAAGCTGTTCGGTGTAGAAGGTGCTGCCGAGATGACCGGGCAGGAACGAGCCGCCGCCGCCGACCACGCGCGGCCGGCCGGCCTTGATGGCCCCGGTGCTCTCCTTGGCCGACCCCGATCCCGTTGTCTGGCCGTCCTGCTTGGGCACCATGGTGGCGACGCTGCCGCCGCCCGACGAGCCGTCGAGCAGGCGGATCGAGGGCGTGCGCAATTCGAGCGAGAGTTGGTCGAGATAGCGCGACTTGTGGCCGATCGCGCCGTCGGCGTGGCCGCCGCGCGAGGTGAAGTCGTCGGCGCAGACGATGCAGGGCCTGTTGTCGATACGGCCCTGGCCGCCGACATGGCTGGCCGGCGTGAACTCGGCGACGTTGCCGTCTTCGTCGAAGGTGGCGAATCC
>JAEZIF010000529.1 GCA_023416135.1 Pseudomonadota bacterium | reverse complement strand
GGATGCCGAGATCAACCGGCAGGCCGCGATGATCGGCTACCTCAACGACTTCCGCGCCATGACGATCTGCAGCCTGCTGGTGATCCCGCTGCTGCTCCTCATGCGCAAGCAGATGATGGTTCGCTAGAAGTGGAACCGGGTAGGCGGTTCCACTTGGTCTCATTCGCGCGCCCGGGCGGTGCTTGTTTCACCGGGCATGCCGTCAACTTGACCAGTTTGAGCGGCGCACATCATAATTTGATGTAGCCGCATCGATGCTCGTCGTGCGGCCAAGGATACAGGAGGAAACATGGCACGCACGTCCTTCGCGGCGCTGATCGGCGCCGTTTTTCTGGCCGGCATTGCAGTGAGCAGTCCGGTTGGGGCGCAGGTGATTGGCGTGAGCTGGTCGAACTTCCAGGAAGAGCGGTGGAAGACCGACGAGTCGGCGATCAAGGCAGCGATCGCGGCCGGCGGCGGCACCTATGTTTCGGCCGACGCGCAGAGCTCGGCGGCCAAGCAGATCACCGACATCGAGGCCTTGATCGCGCGCGGCGCCAAGGCGCTGATCGTACTGGCGCAGGATGCCAACGCCATCCGGCCGGCGATCGAGAAGGCGCTGAACGAGGGCATCCCGGTGATCGGCTACGACCGCCTGATCGAAATGAAGGACGTGCTCTACATCACCTTCGACAACAAGGAAGTCGGCCGCATCCAGGCGCGCGAGGTATTCAAGGTGAAGCCGGACGGCAGCTACGTCTTCATCAAGGGCTCGTCGGCCGATCCCAATGCCGACTTCCTGTTCTCCGGCCAGATGGAAGTGCTGGGCGACGCGCTCAAGTCGGGCAAGGTCAAGAACGTCGGCGAGGCCTATACCGACGGCTGGCTGCCGGCCAACGCCCAGCGCAACATGGAGCAGTTCTTGACCGCCAACCGCAACAAGGTCGACGCGGTCGTGGCGTCGAACGACGGCACGGCGGGCGGCGCCGTTGCGGCGCTTGCCGCACAGGGCATGGCGGGATCGGTGCCGGTCTCGGGCCAGGACGGCGATCACGCGGCGCTGAACCGCGTTGCGCTCGGCACGCAGACGGTGAGCGTGTGGAAGGACGCGCGCCTGCTCGGCCGCACCGCGGGCGAGCAGGCGATTACGCTCGCCAAGGGCCCCAAGCTGGGCGCGCTGCAGGGCACCAGGCGCTGGGCCGACGGTCCGCGCAAGGTGCCGATGACGTCGATCCTGCTGACGCCGGTGCCGATCACCAAGGATAACCTCGACGTCGTCATCCAGGCCGGCTGGGTGCCCAAAGACGTGGTCTGCCGCGGCGTGAAGCCGGGCACGGTCAAGGCGTGCGGTTGACGTTCGAGCGGGGAGTGCCGTCGCGCGCCGCTTGCGCGACGGTGGCTGATGATGTATAACTAAAGTAAATATTCAATAACCTCAGTCTGCCAAGACTCGCCGGCCCGGAGGTCGAGACGCCAACACCAAAGTAGGTAGCGAAACTAGCGAAACTGTCCGAATTCAATCGCACTCTATTCATAGTATTCCGACGTCTATCGATCACGCCACATCCTGTGCCTGGACTGCCTGCATTCGGACAGGTGGAAACTATCGAAATTCATCGGAAATCGACTTGGACCGCGTGAGTGAGACAACAAGACAGCTGACTGAGGTCGCCCCGCAGCGCCGCGGCTTCGCCGATCTGTTTCGCGCCACCGAGATCGATGCGCGGCTGGTCGGCATGCTGGTCGCGCTGGCGCTGATCTGGATCGGCGTCGACCTCCTGTCGGGCGGCGCCTTCCTGACGCCGCGCAATCTGTGGAACCTCTCCGTGCAGACCGCGTCGGTCGCCGTCATGGCGTCCGGCATGGTGCTGGTGATCGTGGCGCGCCACATCGATCTCTCGGTCGGCTCCGTCCTGGGCTTCGTCGGCATGATCATGGGGGTGACGCAGGCCGAGTTCCTGCCCAAGTACCTGGGCTTCGATCATCCGTTGATCTGGGTCATCGCGCTCGCCGTCGGCCTCGCCGTTGGTGCCGCGATCGGCCTGCTGCACGGCGTCATCGTCGCCTATCTCGGCGTGCCGGCCTTCATCGTGACCCTGGGTGGCCTGCTGATATGGCGCGGCTGCGCCTGGTGGGTGACGTCGGGCCGTACCGTGGCGCCGATGGACGACGGGTTCCGGCGCATGGGCGGCGGCATCGAGGGCGCGATCGGCGCCGGCTGGACCTGGGTCGCGGCCCTGCTGGCCTTCGCCGCCATCGTCTGGCGTACGTGGCACGCCCGCCGGCGGCGTCGGCAGGTCGGCTTCGCGCTCAGGCCGGTCTGGGCGGAGGTGGCGGTCGCCGGCCTGGCCTGCCTGGCGGTGCTGGCGGCCGTGCTGGTGGTCAACAGCTATGATCTGCCGCCGCGCATTGCCGAACGGATCGGCGCCGAGCGCGGCCTGGTCGTGCCGCCGCAGGGCCTCTCGATCGCGCACGGGCTTGCCCTGCCGGTGCTGATCGCGGTCGGCGTCGGCATCGTCGTCACCTTTCTCGCCCGGCGTACGCGCTTTGGCCGCTACGTCTTCGCGCTCGGCGGCAATCCGGAAGCTACCGAACTCTCGGGCGTCGACACCCGGCGCGTCACCGTGCTGGTTTTCGTGCTGATGGGCATGTTGTGCGCCGTCGCGGCCGCGATATCGACCGCCCGCCTGAACGCCGCGACCAACGCGCAGGGCATGCTCGACGAGCTCTATGTCATTGCCGCGGCCGTGATCGGCGGCACCTCGCTGGGCGGCGGGCTCGGCACCGTCGCCGGCGCCCTGCTGGGCGCGCTGGTCATGCAGAGCCTGCAGTCGGGCATGGTGCTGATGGGCCTCGACACGCCGTTGCAGAACATCGTCGTCGGCTTCGTGCTGGTCGTGGCGGTATGGCTCGATCGGCTCCACCGCTCGCGTAGCTCGAAGGGGAGTGGGGGATGAGCGACGCAAGGCCCCCGTTGGTCGAGATGCGCGGCATGAGCATCAGCTTCGGCGGCGTGCGCGCGGTCGACGACGTGTCGCTCGATCTGCAGGGCGGCGAGGTCGTGGGCCTGCTCGGCCACAACGGCGCCGGCAAGTCGACATTGATCAAGATGCTGTCGGGAGCCTATCGGCCTGACGCCGGCGAGATCCGGATCGACGGCCGGCCGGCCGCGATCGACAGCCCGCGCGACGCCAGGCGCTACGGCATCGAGACGATCTACCAGACTCTGGCGCTGGCCGAGAATCTCGACGCGGCCGCCAACCTGTTCCTGGGGCGCGAGCTCAGGAGCGGCTGGGGCACGCTCGACGACGTCGCCATGGAGGTCGAGACGCGCAGAGTGATGGCGCGCCTCAATCCGCACTTCGCCAAGTTCAAGGAGCCGGTACGCGCGCTGTCGGGCGGCCAGCGTCAGGCCGTCGCCATCGCACGGGCGATCCACTTCAACGCCCGCGTGCTGATCATGGACGAACCGACGGCGGCGCTGGGTCCGCAGGAAACCCGGCAGGTCGCCGATCTCATCGTCCAGCTCAAGAAAGTAGGGATCGGCATCTTCCTCATCAGCCACGACATCCATGACGTGTTCGACCTCGCCGATCGCGTGGCCGTCATGAAGAACGGCAGGCTCGTCGGCACGGCGCCGACGCGCGCCGTGACCAAGGACGAGGTGCTGGGCATGATCATCCTCGGCATGTGTCCGGCGGCCGCCGCGCCCGGGCCGGGCGCTCTCGTCGCCGGCAACGTCTGAACCCGCCATGAAGCGCCGCACACGAGGATGTCGCCCGGGCCGCGGGGATCAACGGCCGGGCAGGGGTGCCTGCTGCGAGGACCCGGCGATCAACGCCGCCCAGGAGCGCATCCGCATCGACGTCTTCGTGAAGGACAACCTGCCTTAGCCTCGGCTAGAAGTGCCGCGCATGGGACGTCCCTCCAAAGGCCGCGCCACCACCAACGTCGCGCCGACGATCGTCCTGGTGCGCCCCCAGCTTGGCGAGAATATCGGCATGGCGGCGCGCGCCATGCTGAATTGCGGCCTGTCGAGCCTACGCCTGGTGGCGCCGCGCGACGGCTGGCCGAACCCCAAGGCGCAGCGTGCGGCGTCGGGCGCCGACATCGTGCTCGAAAAGGCCAAGGTGTTCGAATCGGTCGGCGAGGCGGTGGCCGACCTTGAGCGCGTGGTTGCGACGACGGCGCGCAACCGCGAGCTCAGTCAGCGTATCGTGACGCCGCGCCGCGCCGCCGAAGAGGTACGCGCCTGGATGGCGGCCGGCGACAAGGTCGGCATCCTGTTCGGGCCCGAACGCACCGGGCTCACCAACGACGACATGGTGCATGCT
>JAEZIF010000525.1 GCA_023416135.1 Pseudomonadota bacterium | reverse complement strand
GGAACACCATCATCAGCACGGCGGTCACGAACTCGCGCGGCGTGTAGTCGTCGTTGATCAGGATCACCTTGTAGAGCCGCGGCTGCTCGATCTTGGGCTTGGCGATGGTATCGGGCTTGACGTCGATTTCGCTCATCGGCCGTCTCCTGGGCTCCTGTCACCGCCGTAAAGATTGACCCGTTTGTATTGCGTTGCAATAGCCCACAAGCCGCCGCCGATCAGCCAGCGACGAAAGCAGGCCGCTTCAGCCAAGACATTGATTCGTATGCTTTGGCAATCGCCTGCTCTGGCGCCTTTACAACCCCGCTGTCGAAGTAGATCACCTTCAGCCATAGGGCTGGCCTGTCCAGTTCGCCGTTCCACGATAACTCGGCACCAGGGTCGCCCTCAGCATCTCTTCACCTCGCGCCACGAAGTTCGTGTCGCGGCTGCCGCCATCGACCAGATGCCGGCAAGCCCACCAGCCAAACTGAAGCACCGCTTCCTCGTTGGGGCCGGGTGGTGCCTCTACACCGGAAGCTCCGAAAAACTGGAGCCCGAGCAATGGCTGTCCTGCCGCAAGCGCCAAGGCAAGCCGATGACTCAAATACACCTCTCGTTCCTCACGTTCCTGATCCGACACTCGCCCGGACTTGACGCGCGCTCGAACGAGCCAATTGGACTCCAGGGCGGCACCGAACTCCCGGCTCGCCGGGTCTGCCCGGCTGAGCCACTTGTACAGTCCCAGGGCTTCGCGCCACCGGCTTGGCCACTGCTCCGCCGGACCAGAAAAGGCCCTGAGGGCAGCCTCCGACTGGGCCTCTATCCACGCGATCGACCATTCCAGAATGGGCCGCACCTCATCTGACAAGCCGACAAAGAAGGCTTCCTCCATCTCCCAATTCATCTTATCCAGATGTCCGACCATGGCCCCCGGCGGGATCGCATCCAGCGTATGCTCGCGATGAAAGCGCAGTTGCCAGTCCAACCATTCATTGCGCGTCGCGAGAGGGTTGAACGGCTCCAATTTCGAATAGATGACGTCATCGGCCGGCATGCAGCGTGCTCCCATGCCTCCCAGACGAGTTCGCCAGGGAAAGCGTTACACCTGCCCTCAGCCTGATTGCTTAGCCGCAGCCTTCAGGTCCTTCACCAGCGCCGCAAAGGCGGCATGGCGGGCCTCCTGGTCTGGCATGCGCAGGATCGACGACGGATGGGCGGTCACCATGCCGCGCTGGCCGTCGGCCAGTTCGATGACCTTGCCGCGCTCGCGCGACAGCACGACCGCCCGGCCGGCGAGCGCCACCGCCGCCGTGACGCCCAGCGCCAGGATGAGCTGCGGTTTGACCAGGGAGATCTCCTGGCGTAGCCACACCCGGCAGACCTCGACCTCGTAGCGATTGGGCCGCTTGTGGAGTCGCTTCTTGCCGCGCGGCTCGTTCTTGAAGTGCTTCACGGCGTTGGTGAGCCAGACCTTCTTGCGATCAAGTCCCGCCTCGGCCATGGCGCGGTCGAGCAGCTTGCCGGCCGGCCCGACGAAGGGGTGGCCGGCGAGGTCCTCCTGGTCGCCCGGCTGCTCGCCCACCAGCATGAGGGTGGCGCGCGCCGGTCCCTCGCCGAACACGGTCTGGGTGGCATTGCGGTAGAGCGGGCAGAGCGTACACGACGCCGCCTCCCTGGCGACGGCCTTGAGCGACGGGGCGGCCGCGGGCATGTCAGGCCTCCTCCAGCCGGCGCATCAGCGCCCGGGCATCGCGCGGCGCCATGAGCTTGTCGGTATTGTCGAAGTAGACGTAGACGTCGCGCGGCGTGACTTTGGCTGGCGCCCCGACGAAGGTGCCGTCGCGCATCGGCTTGCCGGCGCGCCAGGCGCGGATGCGCTTTGCCCATCGGCCGAGCTCGGCCGCGCTGTAACCGCTGCGATAGAGCTCGCGCGAGCCGTGCAGGCGGCAGTAGACGAAGTCGGACGTGAGATCCATCAGCAGCGGCCAGTCGACCGTGTCGGCACAGACCAGGGCGATATCGTGCCGGCGCAGCAGCTCGATGAAGTCCGGAACGCAGAAGCTCCGGTGCCGGACTTCCAGCGCATGCCGCAGCCTCCGCCGACGCGGCTCCGTGCGCAGCCACGCGCGCGCCTTGAGCCGCTGGTCGTGGCGGCGGCCGCAGGCGGCGGCGGCATGGGTGTCGCGCGGCAGCAGGCGCAAAAAGGCGTCGAGCTTGTCGGCGTTGAATTGGAAGTTCGGCGGCAGCTGCCACAGGATCGGCCCGAGCTTGCGCCCCAGGCGCAGGATGCCGGAGGCGATGAAGTTGCCCAGTGGCGCGACCGGATCATTGAGGCGCTTCATGTGCGTCAGGAAGCGCGGCCCCTTGACGGAGAAGACGAAGTCGTCGGGTGTCAGCTCGGCCCAGCGCGCGAACGAGTCGGGTTGCTGCATGCTGTAGAAGGTGCCGTTGATCTCGACCGTCGGGAAGATCGAGCCGATGTGCGCGAGCTCGCGCTTGTGCGGCAGGCCTTCGGGATAGAACCGGCCACGCCATGATTTGTACGTCCATCCCGAAAGGCCGACGCGGACTTCGCCTGAGCGCATGCCCAGCGAACGTGCAGCTCGCTACAGCGGTTCCTTGAGGAAGCGGTCGACCAGCCGGTCGGCCCGGCTGCGGTCGGTGAAGGTGAGATGGCGCGCCAGGTTGCGCGGCGAGGACGCCAGATAGAAGCGTTCGTACTGTTCGTTGCGGCTGGCGAGCGCGCTGCCGGCGAAGTCCCAGGCCAGGCGGAAGATGCGGATTCGCTCCTCGGCCGGCATGCCCTTGGCGCCGGGCAGGTACTTGTCGATCAGCGGCCGCAGATCCTTGTCGGCCATCTGCGCGGCGCTCGGCGTGGCGAAGACATTGTGCGAGCCGATCAGGCGCAGGATCTCGTTCACCCGCGGGAACCAGAGCGGCAGCGTCGCGCGCAGGGCATGCAGCGGCGCGGTGGCGGGCGTCCACAGGCCACCCGGCCATTCGCGCGCCTCGGTCTCGGCGGCGACGACGGCCGAGCGTGCGAACTCCGAGTAGCTCCAGATCTCGCCGATCATGCGCATGGTCTCGGGATCGGCGGCGTTGATGGCGGCCGCCACGCGCAACGCCAGGCCCCACGCGAAGTCGAGCTTCACGGAGGCGCGAATCATGGTTTGCTGCTGGATGTTGGACGGCCAACTCGTCGTCATCACCGAGTTGTAGGCGGCAAGGCTGCCGTCGATGAACAGCCGGTCGCGCGGGATCTCGACGTCGTCGAAGATCACGAAGGCGTCCTGCTCGTCGAAGCGGCTCGACAGCGGGTGGTCGAAGCGGTTGGACGAGGCCGAGGCGCTGTCGCGGCACAGGAATTTGAGGCCGGGCGCACTCATCGGGATGCAGAACGACAGCGCATAATCGTCGGCGCCGGCAGGTAACGGCAGCGCCGGATAGACCGCGATCTCGTCGGCGAACGGCGCCAGGGTCGCCAGGATGCGCGCGCCGCGCACGACGATGCCGTGCTCGGTGTCGCCGACTTTGCGCAGGGCGTAGGGGTTGCCCGCCTGCGGGGCATCACCCATCGCCTTGTCGACGGTCGGCTGCACGATGGTGTGGGTGAGCGAGACGTCGCCGCGGCGCAAGAACTTCTGGTAGGCGACCAGGCGCTCGGCGCCGGCCTCGTTGCCATGGTTGGCCCACTCGCCGCGATTGCCGGCGAAACCCGCATAGGTGACGTTCATGTAGTCGGGCGTGCGCCCCATCAGGCCGACCGAGTACTCCGCGACGCGGCGCAACGCCTTGCCGCGGCGCAAAAGGTCATCGCGCGAGCGCGGGATCATGTGGCTGACGGGGATCGGCTCGCCCGTCTCCTCGTCCGGCATCAGCAGGATGTCGGGATGCCGGTGATGGAGATCGAACACCTCGGCCAGCGCATGGGCGGCGCCGCGTAGCTTGGGATGGTCGACGACGTCCGATATGCGTTCGCCGTCGACCCAGACTTCGCGGGGGCCTCGCAGGCCCTTCAGGAATTGCTCGCCCGTCCGTGCCGGCATCGTCTACCCCCTGTCAGGGCAGACTGTCACCCCACCGGCATGGTCTCGGCAAGCGGCGGCAGCTTCACGACCTTGGCGTACCAGGCTTCGAGCTTGGGATGGCCGGGACGCCACGGCTCGTTGGCGTAGCGGAAGTCGAGATAGCCCAGTGCGCAGCCGATGGTGATCTCGCCGATGGTCTTGAGATCGCCGAGGCTGCCCGCCTCCTTCTCGAGTTCGCCGAGCGCCTGCTTCACCTTGCCCTGCTGCAGCTCGATGTAGGCCTTGCGGCCGTCGTCCTGCGGCAGCGCGATCTCACGGCGCCGCGGCTGGGTGGCGTCGAGGATGCCGTCGCCCAGCGCCTGCTGGGTGATCGCCTTCCAGCGCGCCGGACCGGCGGCGGGAAAGAGCTTTGGCGCGCTGCCGACGCTGTCGAGATACTCGCAGATCACCGGGCTGTCGTAGAGCCGCGTGCCGTCGTCGAGGATCAGTGTCGGCACCTTGGCGAGCGGATTGAACTCGAGCAGCGCGGGGTCGGGCGTGCCGACCTTCCAGCGCTCGACCTTGTCGCTGATGCCGCGGGCGATGGCGCAGGCGGTGACCTTGCGGACGTACGGGCTGGCTGGTGAATAGGCGAGCTTCATCGGGGTCCCCTCTTGAGATTCATCGAACGGGCGCGCACGTTATCGCGCATGCAGGGAGCAGCGCCATGAATTTTCAGACCGAGAAGCTCGGCGATCACATGGCCGCGGCGGTGAGCGGTCTCGACCTGAACCAGCTGCCGGATGCGATGACCCAGGCTGCCCTGGTGGATGTGCTGCACGACAACTTGGTGCTCTGCATCCGTGGCCAGGAACTCGCGCCGCCGGCATTTCGCGACGCGATGGCCCAGTTCGGCGTGCCGATGCTGCGCAAGCAATTGGAGCGGACGCCGGAATGCGCCGAGGTCAACATCATCTCGAGCGAGGACCGCGACACGCTGGGCGATGGGCGCAAGATCGTGAACGGCGCCAACTGGCACACTGACGACAGCTTCATGCGCGCGCCCTGCTCGCTCACCATGCTCTACGGCGTGATCGTGCCGTCGCGCGGCGGCGGCACCCAGTTCACCAACATGTACGCCGCCTACGAGGACCTGCCAGCTGAAACCAGGAGGCGCATCGATCCGCTGAAGGT
>JAEZIF010000501.1 GCA_023416135.1 Pseudomonadota bacterium | reverse complement strand
TCACGAACAGCGACGTCTTCTTCATCTTGCGGAAGTGCTGCTCCTTCATCAGGTGATGGGCGTCCTTGGTGCCCGGCGCATGCATGGAGACGATGTCGGAGCGCTGCAGCAGCTCGTCGTAGCTGACCGGCTGCACGCCGTGCTCGGACATCACGAGTTCCTCGATGTAGGGATCGTAGGCCAGCATCTGGAAGCCGAACGGCGCCGCCCGCTTGGACACCGCGCGCGCGACATGGCCGAACGAGATGAAGCCCAGCGTCATGCCCATCAGGCGTGGGAACTGGTAGAGCATGGGACGCGCCTTGGTCCACTCGCCCTTGCGCACCATCTGGTCCTGCACGACCAGCCGCCGCCAGCTCGCCAGGATCAGGGTCATGGCGTGATCAGCCACCTCCTCGATGAAGGTGTCGGGGCAGTTGGTCACCGGGATCCCGAGCGCGGTCGCGGCGTCGACATCGACCGAATCGACGCCGACCGAACCCAGCGACACGACCTTCAGCTTCTTGCACGCCTCGATCACCTTGGCGGTGATGCGCGGCCGGCCCTTGGCGTAGATCGCGTCGGCATCGGCCACGGCCTTCACCAGCTCGTCGTCGCCGCCCGTCACTTCGACGATTTCGGCGCCGAGCGGGCCCAGGGTCTCCATTTCCAGGGAATGGTCGGTATTGCCCGGACCGGTCGTCACGATCTTGAAACGCGTCACGTGTTGTCTCCTCCGCGGGTTTTGCGGCACCATAGCGCAATCTTTCAAGTGAGGTGAATCGGCATGCCTGCGGCCAAGAATGTCCTGTTGATCGTCGTCGACCAATGGCGCGGCCTGATGTTGCCCAAGCTCGGGGCGGACTACCTGAAACTGCCGAACATCCACAGGCTCTCCGAGGAGGGCGTGACCTTCCGCAATCACTTCACCCAATGTGCGCCCTGCGGACCGGCGCGGGCCAGCCTGCTGACCAGCCTGTACCTGATGAATCATCGGGCGGTGCAGAACACCATTCCGCTCGATGCCCGCTTCACCAATCTCGGCCACGAGCTGCGTCGCGGCGGCTATGACGCGGCCCTGGTCGGCTACACGACGACGACGCCTGATCCGCGTACGACCGACGCTCACGATCCGCGCTTTCTGGTGCTGGGCGACATCATGGACGGCTTCCGCTCCGTCGGCACCTTCGAGCCCTACAAGGACGCCTATTTCGGCTGGGTCGCCGGCCAGGGGTTCAAGCTGCCCGAGAACCGCGAGGACATCTGGCTGCCGCAAGGCGGAGCAGGAGCGGGCGCGACCTCGCGGCCGGCGGTGATCCCCAAGGAGCTGTCGGACACCGCCTGGTTCACCGAGCGCGGCCTGTCCTATCTGCGCGGCCGCGCCGGCAAGCCATGGTTCCTGCATCTCGGCTACTACCGTCCGCATCCGCCGTTCATCGCGCCCGCGCCCTATCACGACATGTACCGGCCGCAGGACATGCCCAAGGTCGTGCGCGCGGCCTCGGCGGCGGAGGAGGCGAGCCAGCATCCGCTGCTCGGCTACTACGTCAACAACATCAAGCAATCGAGCTTCTTCCAGGACGGCAAGGGCCTGGGCTCGGCGATGAGCGAGGCCGAGGTGGCGCAGATGCGCGCGACCTATTGCGGCCTGATGAGCGAGGTCGACGATCAACTCGGCCGCGTCTTCGACTACCTGAAGCAGACCGGGCAGTGGGACGACACGCTGATCGTCTTCACCAGCGACCACGCCGAGCAGCTCGGCGACCATCACCTCTTGGGCAAGATCGGTTACAACGACGAATCCTATCGCATCCCGATGATCATCCGCGACCCGCGGCCCGAGGCCAACGGGACGCGCGATTCGATCGTCGAGCGCTTCACCGAGACGATCGATACCATGCCGACCATCCTCGAATGGCTCGGTCTGCCCATCCCGCGCCAGTGCGACGGCCGCTCGCTGCTCGGCTTCTGCGAGGGCCAGGCGCCCCGCGATTGGCGCACCGAGGTGCACTACGAGTTCGACTTCCGTGACCTCTACTACAGCAAGCCCGAATCGGCGCTCGGCGTGCCCATGGACAAGTGCTCGCTGGCCGTCGTGCAGGACGAAAACTTCAAGTACGTCCACTTCGCCGCGCTGCCGCCGCTGTTCTTCGACCTGAAGAAGGATCCCGGCCAGTTCGTCAACCGCGCGACCGATCCGTCTTATGCGGCGAAGCTCGCCGAGTATTCGTCCAAGATGCTCGACTGGCGTCTCGGTTTCGCCGACCGCACGCTGACCGGCTATCGCGCGACACCGAACGGACTCGAATCGCGCGCAGCGTAACCTATGCTGGGAGCGCGCCATTCCATGACGCGCTCCCAATGAGTGTCGCGCGTTCGCAACACAATGCGTCGGTGACTCGGTCACCTCGGCGCGCCCGCTGCACGCGATCGTGAACACGATGGCGTTAGTCACAGCGGCCGCCACTGGAAATTCGTTTCGCTGTCACCAAATGGGCGTGCGGAAGAAGAGTACATTATGTCCCGCATCAGTACCCCTGTATGGCTCACGCTTGCTGCGACTATCTTCGTCGCCGCATATGCATCCGCACTCGAAACGCTGCCCGGCGAGCCGCCGGTCGAAGAAAAGCATCAGGTAGCTCACGAGAGGATCGCGCCGGCGGACGAGCCGCTGGCGAGCGGCCGCGTCGTCGCCGTCGATCGTGCGGGCAGTCACATCACGCTGGAGTATCGCCCGATCCCGCAGCTCTTTCTCGACGGCGGCACGCGCATCTTCCATGTCGGCGATCCGGCGTCGCTGGAAGGCCTCGGCCCCGGCGACA
>JAEZIF010000458.1 GCA_023416135.1 Pseudomonadota bacterium | reverse complement strand
TGGCGAGCAGCAGCTCGTTCGACAGGATGCTGCCGAACACGCGGCCCGGGATGGCCTGCATGAAGGCCATCGTGAAGTAGCCCATCTCGATCGACAGGAAGCCGAAGAAGAAGCCGACCGCCGCCAGCGAGAAGGCCACGGGGTAGCCGATGATCATGAAGACCACCAGCCCCGCGAACATCAGCGGCGGCATCCATTCCAAGGGGATCATTGCGTCGGCCTCTCGTAGTGCGCCTCGAGGCTTTCGACGGGTACTCCGTTGAGGAAGGCCACACGCTTGATGAGCTCGGAGATGCCCTGAAGGGCAACCAGCAGGAAGCCGACCGGCAGGACGAGCTTGATCGGCCAGCGCAACAGGCCGCCGGCATTGGAGGAGTGCTCGCTGACGGCGAAGGACTGCATGAAGAACGGCCAGCTCAGCCAGGCCAGGATGATGCAGGTCGGCAACAGGAAGAACAGGGTACCGAGGATGTCGATCCAGAGCTGCCCGCGGCGGCCCATGGTCATGTAGAGGAGGTCGACCCGGACGTGCTCGTTGCGCTTCAGTGTGTATGAGGCGCCGAACATCACGATGACGGCGAACATGTACCACTGCACTTCGAGCCAGGCATTCGAGCTCATGTCGTAGGCGTAACGGATCATCGCGTTGCCGCCGCTCACGATACAGGCCAGCAGCACCAGCCAATTACAGACAACACCGATCTTCTCGTTGATCACGTCAATGATGGTGCTGAGACCCAGCAATGCACGCATCCCACCTCCCCTGCGCGAGTTCTTGTTTTTTTAACCCCGTTCTCGCTTGCGGGGGGACCTTTTCAATAACGTGGCGCGAACGACCACGCTAGCATTCGAGACTCTTTGGCGAGAGACGAGGCTGCGTCAAGTTGCTTCACCAGCCAGCGACCCAAATTCTGCCTAGGCCGTAGGCAGCTCCGTCCACCCCTCGGGTCCGAAGAATTCGAGTGGCCGGAAGGCGCGCTTGTAGGCCATCTTGCTGGAGTCGGCGATCCAGTATCCCAGGTAGACGTAAGGCAGGCCGCGCCTGGCGGCAGCGTCGGCCAGCCACAGGATCATGTTCGTTCCCAGGCCTCGCCGCGGATCCTGCGGATCGAAGAAGCTGTATACCGCCGATACGCCGCTCGACAGCCAGTCGACCAGGCAGGCGCCCACCAGGCGGCCTTCGGCCGAATCGTCCCGGAACTCGATGATCGCGGTCTCGACCGGACTTTCCTCGACCATGGCGCGGTAGTCGTCGAAATCCATGTCGGCCATGTCGCCGTCGCGGTGGCGTGCCATAACATAGCGTGAAAATAGCGAATACTGCTCGCCGGTCGCCAGCGCCTGGGTCTCCATGGCGTGGACATGCTCGTTGCGCCGCAGAATGCGCTTCTGGGCCCGGCTGGGCTCGAAGTCGCGTACGCGGATGCGGACGGGCACGCAGGCCCGGCAGCCTTCGCACAGGGGTTTGTAGACGAAGTGGTGCGAGCGCCTGAAGCCCGCATCGGTCAGCGTGTCGTGCTGTGAGATGGCGTCAGGCCCGCTGAGCTCGGTGACGAGCTTCGTCTCCAGCCGGTGCGGCAGATACGGGCAGCGCATCGCCGGTGTGGTGCGGAAGAACCGCAGGGTCTGGATGTTCTGACGGATGAACATTGCTTCGGGACAGTGTACCGCGGTCACCTGCGAAGGAAAGCACTAGTCGGTTCGACCAAGGTCGACAGAGGGCGGCGGAGTCAAGGTCTTTGTCGGTGTCCAGCCAGCCGGCGAAACGGCACCAGTGCCAGCCGCACCAGCTTGGGCAGGAGCCAGATCAGCAGGGCCACGAACAAAACGAGCAAGCACAGGAAAGTGATCGGATGGGCGATGGCCAGCGCCAACCCGCCGATCACCCCGATGTCCTCGGTGAAAGAGGCGGCGATGTTGCTGAAGGGCTCGGGAGAGGTGTTGATCAGCGCCCGCGTGCCGGTCTTGGCGACATGGGTGCCGGCGGCCAGGGTGCCGCCCAGCAGGCCGGCGATGACCGCGACCTCGGGGCTGAGGCCGCCGGCCGCGCCGAAGGCCAGCAGCGCACCGGCCGGTACCCGCACGAAGGTCTGCAGCATGTCGTTGATGCTGTCGACATAGGGGATCTTGTCGGCCAAGAAATTGAGCACGAACAGGATCGCCGCAACGCCCATCACCCCCGGCGAGGCCAGCACCTGCAGATCATGCGGGAGGCCGACCAGGCCGAACCGCTGGGCGGCCCCCAGCACCAGAACGGCGGCATAGGCGTTGAGCCCGCTCGCCCAGCCCGCGCCCAGGGCGACGGCGATTGCGGCAATGACGTCGGTGCTCACGGACGCGTCACAGCGCGCGTCGCGCCTTGAGCGCGGTGGCGAGCGTGCCGTCGTCCAGCCAGTCGAGCTCGCCGCCCACCGGCACGCCATGGGCCAGGCGGGTGAGGGGCACGTCGAGCTCGCCGAGGCGCTCGGCCAGATAGTGGGCGGTGGTCTGGCCATCGACCGTGGCGTTGGTGGCGACGATCACCTCGCGTATGTCGCCCGCAGCCACCCGCTTGACCAGGCCCGCGATGTTGAGCTCGTCCGGGCCGATGCCGTCGAGCGCCGACAGCGAGCCGCCCAGCACGTGATAGAGCCCGCGGAAGATCTTGCCGCGCTCCATGGCCCACAGATCGCCGACATCTTCGACGACGCAGATCAGGCCCTGGTCGCGATTGGGATCGGCGCAGATCGAGCAGGGATCGATCGTGTCGAGGTTGCCGCAGGTCGAACAGGCACGGATCGACCGCGCCGCGTCGGCGAGCGCCGTGCCGAGCGGCTGCATCAGCGTCTCGCGCTTCTTCAGGAGATGCAGCGCCACCCGCCGCGCCGAGCGTGGGCCGAGCCCGGGCAGCCGGCCGAGCAGCTGGATCAGCCGCTCGATTTCAGGACCGTTCATCGCTGGGGGCGCGCCACTCCAGTGG
>JAEZIF010000381.1 GCA_023416135.1 Pseudomonadota bacterium | reverse complement strand
ACCGACGGCTGCCGCCCCGCCGCCGCCGCCACCGCCTCCGCCCCCACGCGTCCGCGGCTAACCGGCCGGGCGATAAAGACACAAGCTCCGATCCTCGTGAGCGGAAGCTGACAGCCGCCCTGTGGTCTCCACAGGGCCGGAATTCGGCGGCCGCTTGATGCCGTCCTGCCGGGCTCGATGCCGGGGGTTAGACATCTCTGTCTGCGTGGGAAACGCCACAGTCTTGCCAGCGCCAGCGCTGCCAAATGGCTTGGGGCACTTCTCTCGCAACATGAGGTCGAGCCATGAGCAGCGACGGTTTTCCCGGAGCGATCTGGATCCCGCACACAAGGATCGTTTCACCCGCAGAGACTCCCGGGTCATCGACGAGATCGTTCTTCACATCACCGAAGGCGGAACCGATAAGGCCGAGATAGTCGCCCACAATGCATTCGGCATCCCGAGGTACCTGCAGGGCGGCAAGTGGATGCAGCAGGCCTCCCACTACATCGTCGGCCGGGATGGGACCGTCGTCCAATGCGTGCGCCACAAGGACGTTGCCTATCACGCCGGAGCCGCGAACGCGTGGACGATCAGCATCTAGCACAATACGCGCATCGGCAAGCACATCAAGGACACGAAGCTGACGGCTGCGCAGTATCTGAAGTCGGCGGAGCTGGTCCTGTGGTTGTGCAAGATGCTCGGCATTGCTGCCGACCGGCATCACATATCCGGGCATTCGGAAGTCGATCCCGGCACGAGCCACTCGAGCTGCCCGGGACTCGTGCTCAACTGGGATCTCTATATGTCGGCCATCTCCGACCTCCAGGAGATCGCACAGGGACGGACGCCGATGCGATTGTGGAACGACGATGACATCTAGGCCGTGATTTGCCTCCGGGCCTCCGCGGCGATATAGGCAGTCGGATATAACGCCTGTGCCGCCAGAGGAGGCTGCCGTGAAGATCAGCGCCAGAAACCGCCTGAAAGGCCGCATCGTCGAGGTCAGGAAGGGCGCCACCACCGCTCATGTGCGGCTGGACGTCAGCGGCACCACCGTTACGGCCTCGATCACCAACGAGGCCGTCGACGAACTCGGCCTCGAGGTCGGCCAGGAGGCCTACGCCATCGTAAAAGCCTCCGATGTCATGATCGGCCTCGACGGCTGATGGTTCGGCTGAACGAGGTCCGTTCGGGCGAGGTCGCGATCGACCTGCCGGAGCGCACCGACGCCGAGCTCTATTTCATCGGCCGCATTCACACGCCGTGGACCGACCGGCCGACCTGCCCGCGCCAGGGCCGCGCCGACGGACCGACCTGCCGCATCGACGTGTTCGCGCCGTGGGACAAGGGGCTCGACAGCGTCGCCGAGTTCGAGCGGCTGGAGGTGCTCTATTGGCTGCATGAATCGCGGCGTGACCTCGCCCTGCAAAGTCCCAGGAGCGACGGCCAGGCGCGCGGCGTGTTCTCGCTGCGCACGCCCGTCAGGCCCAATCCCATCGGCACGTCGATCGTGCAGCTCATCAAGGTCGAGGGTCAGGCACTGTTCGTGCGCGGCCTCGATTGCCTGGACGGCACGCCGCTGATCGACCTCAAGCCCGACCGCAGCCTGTTCGCGCCACTGGCTCCGGCGCAGGCCGGCGATTTCCAGGTGGGCGATCCGTGAAGACCGACCGCCGCACGGTATTGGCGCTGCTGAGTGCCGGCCTGTTGGCAGAGCCGGCGCGGGCGCAAGGGCGCACGATCACCGATTCGGCCGGACGCAAGGTCGTCCTGCCCGAACGCATCGACCGTGTGTTCGTCGCCGGGCCGCCGGCATCGGTGCTGGTCTACACGTTGGCGCCCGATGCGATGGTCGGCTGGATCCGTCAGCCGACGCCGGCCGAGAAGGAGTTCCTGACCGCGCGGGCGCGCGATCTGCCCGAGACCGGCCGGCTCACCGGTCGCGGCGATACCGTGAGCCTGGAGGCCTGGTCGCGGCCAAGCCCGACCTCGTGGTCGATTTCGGCTCGCTGACGGACACCTTCGTGTCGCTGGCCAATCGCGTACAGGAGCAGACGGGCATTCCTTATGTGCTGATCGACGGCGCCTTCGCCGCGACGCCGGCATCGCTGCGTCTTGCCGGCGACGTCCTCGGCCGGCCGGCGCGCGGTGCCGAGCTCGCGGGCCATGCCGACAAGACCTTCGCCCTTGTCGATGACGTGCTGGCGCGCGTGCCGGCGAGCAAGCGGCCACGTGTCTACCTGGCGCGCGGTCCCGAAGGCCTGGAGACGGGCGGGCGCGGCTCCATCAACACCGAGATCATCGAACGTGCCGGTGGCATCAATGTTGCCGAGGGCCTGGGCGGACGCGGCAACACCACCAACGCCTCGCTCGAGCAGGTCATCGCCTGGCAGCCCGACGTCATCGTCACGCTCGATCGCGCCTTCGTCCAGGGCGTGAAGAACAAGCCCGGCTGGGACCAGGTGCGCGCCGTCGCCGGGAACAAGGTCTTCCTGGCCCCCAGCCTGCCGTGGGGCTGGATCGACGCGCCACCGTCGCTCAACCGGCTGGTGGGCTTGCGCTGGCTGCTCACCACTTTCTATCCCGCCGAGGCCGGCATCGACCTCAAGGCCGACACCCGCGCCTTCTATGCCCTGTTCTACGGCGTTAAGCTCGACGATGCCCAGCTCGATCGGCTCCTCGGTGGTGCGGTCGCGCGCTGACGCGCGCCGCAGCGCCGTCGTCATCGGCGGCCTTCTGATCATCCTGGTCTTGGCCGCGCTGCTGGCGGCCATGGTCGGGCCCTATCCGCTGGCGCCCGGCGAGGTCATCGTCGCGATCGCGCGACGCATGATCGGCGACGCCGAGCCGGGCCCGGTCGACACCGTGCTGTTCCAGATCCGACTGCCGCGTGTGGCGACGGCCCTGCTTGTCGGCGCGGCATTGGCCGCCGCAGGCGCCAGCTATCAGACGCTGTTTCGCAATCCCCTGGTCTCGCCCGACATCCTCGGCGTTTCCGCCGGCGCAGGCTTCGGCGCGGTACTGGGAATCCTGCTGTCGCTGCCGGTCTTCGCCATCCAGGGGCTGGGCTTCGTCACCGGCCTGATCACCGTCGGCGTCGTCTACACGCTCGCTCGCGCGCTGCGCAGCCAGAACGAGATCCTCGTGCTGGTGCTGGCCGGCATCGTGGTCGGCGCCCTGGCCGGTGCCGGCATCTCCCTGGTGAAGATCCTGGCCGATCCCTACAACCAGCTACCCGCCATCACCTTCTGGCTGCTGGGCAGCCTGTCCGGCATCAAGGTCGTCGATATGCAGACCGTGGCGCCATTGGTGACCCTCGGGCTGGTGCCCCTGGTCCTGCTGCGCTGGCGCATCGGCGTGCTGTCGCTGGGCGACGACGAGGCCAAGGCGCTGGGCGTCAACGTGCGCTTCGTGCGCGGCGTGGTGATCGCGGCGGCGACGCTGGTCACGGCCACCGCCGTTTCCGTGTCGGGTGTCATCGGCTGGATCGGACTGGTGATCCCGCACATGGCCCGCCTGCTGGTCGGCCCGCGCTACGACCGCGTCCTGCCGGCGGCCGCGCTGATGGGGGCGGCCTTCCTGGTGCTGATCGATACCGTGGCGCGCACGGCGGCGCGCATAGAGATCCCGCTCGGCCTGCTGACGGCGCTGTTCGGTGCGCCGGTCTTCGTCTGGCTGCTGGCGCGCGGCCGGCGCATGTGGAGCTGAGCATGCTCGGCGCCAGCGGCCTCTCGATCGGCTACGACGGTCGCACCGTCGCGAGCGGCATCGACCTCAGGGTGGCGCGCGGCGAGGTACTTTGCCTGCTCGGTCCCAACGGCGCGGGCAAGACCACGCTGTTCAAGACGCTGCTCGGCCTGATTCCGCCGATCGCGGGTGACGTCAGGGTGGGCGAGCGGCCTCTCGGCTCCCTCACGCGCGCCGAACTCGCGAAGTCGATGGCCTATGTTCCGCAGGCCCAGGTCATGGAGTTCGCCTACACCGTCCTCGACCTGGTGCTGATGGGTCGTACGGCGCATCTCGGGCCGTTCTCGGCGCCGGGCCGCCGCGATCATGAGCGTGCGCACGCCGCCCTCGCCGATCTCGGCATCGCCGATCTCGCCGACGCCGAGGCCAACCGCATCTCGGGAGGCCAGCGCCAACTCTGCCTGGTGGCGCGCGCGCTCGCCCAGGATGCGCCCCTGCTGGTGATGGACGAGCCGACGGCCAGCCTCGATCTCGGCAACCGCCTGCTGGTGCTGGAGCGCGTGCGCTCAAGGCGCAGAACTACGGCGTCGTCTTCTCGACCCACGATCCCGACCAGGCGCGCGAGCTTGCGACCACGGTGGCGGTCATCGCCGGCGGCAGGCTCGCGGCCTACGGGCCGCCCCAGGACACGGTCACCGGGCCGATCCTGTCGGCGGTCTATGGAGTGGATGTCGTGGTCGAGCGCACCGAAAGCGGCCGCCACATCGTGGCGCCGCGTTATTGAAGTTGTCCCGACTAGGACTTCGCCGCGGCTGCGAGCAGGGAATGGGCGAGTTTTTCGACCGCGTTCGCCGGTAGCGACAGGCCGACCGTCGCCGGCCCGATACCGACCGCGAGCAGCGTCTCGCCGGAGGCAGGGGACCAACATGCAGCCAATCGGTCGGCATCAGCGACAGCGGCACCAGCTGCTGCAGGTCGGTGCCGGGAATGCTGAGAGTCGCGCGCCGGCCGTTGCGACGCAGCACGGTGAGGGAAACCCTGTTCAGGTCGGGGTCGGATTCGCCGGTGACCTCGCTGGCCTGGGCCAGGTCGATCGGGCTTTCGGGGTCGTCGTCCAAGGGCGTCATCGCTGTATCCGAAAAGATACAACGGCGCCGGGCGGACCGCCAGTCAGTGCAACTTTTGGCCGGCCGGCGCCGACAGGAGCCGCGACAGCGTGCGCATTTCCGGGGTCGAGGCGCCGTAGGCACGGCGTTCCATCTCGCGGTACAGGCGCACGATGTCGTTGCCGGTCTCGGTGACGACCGCGCCGCCGCCACCGCCGCCGCCGGTCTGGGCGGTGACCACCGGCTCCCGGAACATGTGGTTCAGCTCGTCGATCAGGAGCCAGGCCTGACGATAGGACATGGCGAGCGCCCGGCCGGCCGCCGAGATCGATCCGGTTTCATTGATCAGCTCGAGCAGCCGGATCTTGCCCGGCCCGATCGAGCGTTCGCCGCCGAAGTCGATGCGTAGATGCAACGACGTCTTTTCGGCGGCCTTAGGTGTCTTTTTGACGGTGATCTTTCCCACCACCCCATCCCGGCAATTGTCTTGTCGGGATTATGCGTTGGCAGGCGCGGCGACGCCAGATGTTGCGTCAGGCTGCCTGGTAGCCGATGGCGGCCCCGTTTGCGCTCGCCCGGCCGCGGTGGCCGCACCCCCGGCCTGAGGGGTTGGGCTTGCCGCCAATCGCCGCTTCTGACACCATCGCTATATCCATACAGATATATCGCTTGGGTTCTCGTTCATGACAGCCATTCCCCGCTTCGACCCGCTGGCCGTGCGCGCCGACAATGGCGCCGGCGCTGGCCTGCGTGGCATGCGCCTGTCGCCGCTGCCGCCGCGCATGATCGTTCCCGGGCCGGAAGAACTGCGCGATGGCCGGTCGCGTCGTACCAAGATCTGGGAGCTGTCGCACCATCTCCATTGCTCGATCGTCGGCACCTGCCTGTCGACCGGCGAGCTGCGCCAGATCCTGGCCAAGCTGGGGCCGGTGGCCGACGATTGCTCCGAGCATGATCTGCACGGCCGCGGCGTGACACTCGCCGGCCAGCGTGACGGGGCGGCCAAGGTCCTGCACAAGGCGCTGGATCGCAAGCATCGCGTCGCCGTCGCGCGCTTCGACAAGGCGGGCTCGGTCGACGAGGTCCGCGCCGGGTGGCGCGAGTCCGTCAAGCGCGGGGACGTTCCCGGCGGCTACTGGGCGGCAATGACACATCCGGTGGCCGGCGATGCGCTGGTCCGCGAGATTTTCGGCGAGGTCCACATGCTCTCCCACCTGATGGGAGCGGCCAACTGCGCCGACATCCGCAAGCTCGCCGAGCTCGAGGCGGAGAACGGCCGCCTGCGCGCCAAGCTCGGCCGCCAGCAGGACCAGCTGCGCGACGGCCTCACGCGGCGCGACGCGAGGATCCGGGAATTGAACGACTTGCTGGCGCGACGCATCGGCGAGGAGGCCGAGGCCGGGCAATCCGGCGACGTCTCGCAACGGGCCGCCCTCGAGGGGCTGGTCGCGAGCCTCGAGCGGCGCCTGCGGTCGGAGGGCAATCGCCGCGCCGCCATCGAGGAACGGCTGGAGCGCAGCATCGACGAACTGGCCTGCGAGCGCGAGCAGCACGCCGCGCTGCGCCGGCAGGATGCCGCCTTGCGCCACGAGCTGGCGGCCATCGAGGCGGACCTCGCTGCTCCGACCGAAGCCGAGCCGCCGCCGTCCTCGAT
This sequence comes from Pseudomonadota bacterium, assembly GCA_023416135.1. GTDB lineage: Bacteria > Pseudomonadota > Alphaproteobacteria > Reyranellales > Reyranellaceae > Reyranella. Next base: position 3,598 of record JAEZIF010000381.1, on the reverse strand, counting down.
GGCTGGCCTGTCACTGCTGTATGTCGGTGGCCGAACCGACCGGCTGAGTAGCCTGCGGACGCTGAGCGAGCAGCGCGGCGCCAGGTTCCTGCACCACGATGGCGGCGTCGACGATCGCAGCGGCCTGCTGGCCGGCCTCGTCAGTCGCGCCGATATCGTGCTCTTTCCCGTCGACTGCGTCAGCCACGAGGCCGTGGCGATCGTCAAACGCCTGTGCCGCCAGACCGGGAAGCGCTACCTGCCGCTCCGCAGCAGTGGCACGGGTTCTTTCATGGCGGCGCTGGCCCGATCGGCGCGTGGCCGCACGGACTGCCACCACGCGTCGATCCGCTCTGCATCCGGCGGCAGGACCACCGAGAGCGGCGCGGCATAGGCCTCCCAGGCCGCCATGTACGCCGGTGATACCGAGGTGAGCACGGGAATGCCCGCTTCGATGGCGGCGTTGAAGGCATCGCGCAGGCCGCTGCCCTTCTTCTCGAGATTGCCGAACTTGCTCAGCACGACGAGGTCGCAGCCGGCGGCAATGTCCCGGCACACGGCCTGGGCTGCCGACACCGCGCCGTCGCCGGCGAGATGACAGCCCTTCGAGCCGGCACCGAGGTCCTGGAAGATCTGGAACCTTTCGCCGCTCGTCACACTGGCGAGATAGCCGGCCGTGCAGGCCCGGTCGGGCAACCCATGATCCTCGGCGGTCACGCCGGCGATGTGCGCCGACGGCCGCCAATGATCGATCAACGTCCGGAACAGTTGCTGCACCTCGGCGCTCGGCGCGCCCTGTATGACGGCGATGGTCTTCATGCGATCACCCGGCAGGCAGTTGCCGCAGTGTAAGGCGAATGGCGCGTGGGTTCCACTCGCCGGAGCGTCGGATGGTCCGCCGTCTCAAGAGCAATCGCTGTGATCCACCGCTCCGAGCTCCTCGTTCCGCTGATGCGTGACAATGCCGTCGGCGGCGTGATCGACCTCGACAGCCCCATAGAGCGCAGCGACGCGTTCGATCCCGCTCTTGGCGATCGGGTCACGCTCTCCTTCCAGCAACGCGGCGAGTTGGCGGTAGAGCTCCTGGTAGAATTCCGGCTTGGCGGCGACGGCGATGGTGCGCGTCTCGAACATCCGGTTCCCTTTCGTCCATGCCCCAACTGCGGCGAGGACGGCCCTAGTTGGCGGCGGGTTTCACCGATACGAGCTCCAGGACGATGACCTTGCCGGGATTGCGCCAGTCGGGAAAGCTCTCCTTGACCGAAACGGCTACCGCAGGCGCCCACCAATGGATGTTCCGGCCGCTCTCGTTCGCCTTGCTCTCCTCGACGCGGAAGGCGTCGAACGTCCCCGCCGGGACCGTGACCTTCTCGTAAGCCGTAACGGCCATGGTGACGGCCGACGTATACGGCTTGCCGTCGCGGCCGATGACGGTGACGGTGTTCGTGATGGTGTTGCCGACCTTGAGCGGCCACAGCGATTTCAGGTCGAGGCCACCGGCGAAGGACTCGCCTTGAGCGTCGACCGATCCCACCAAGCCCCAATGAACGCGCAGGATCTCCGCCTTGCCGTCCGAAGTGGTGTTGAACAGGCACACGTTGCCGACCTTGCCGGTCGCGGTGTTGACCTTGTCGAGGGAGCCGGACTTGTACGTGAACTGGGCGCCGCGGGTCGGGCATTTGAATTCAGCCGTTTGCGCGGAGGCACCACTCGCGGCGACGCTTGCGGCCAAGACGGCCGCGATACCGACGAGCCGAACCCCCATTGACGATCTCCTCTTCTTGCAGATCATCATATTCGGGAGCCTTCTCATGGCGGTGTCAATTCTCGCGGCTGGAGCAGTTCGGGCGCAGCCCAGGGCGAAGTCGCTTTTCCAGGATCGGCCAAGGAGGAAGAATAGGGCATGCAGCACGTGAAACTCGGCCGCACCGGCCTGCGCGTCTCCCGACTGTGCCTCGGCACCATGACCTTCGGCCTGCAGTGTGACGCAGCGCAGAGCAACGCCATCCTCGATGCGGCGGCGGCGGGCGGCATCGATTTCCTCGACACCGCCGACGTCTACCCGCTGGGCGGCGGGCACAACACCAAGGGCCGCACCGAGCAGATCGTCGGCGACTGGCTGAAGGGCAAGCGCCACGACTTCATCCTCGCCACCAAGTGCGTCGGCCAGATGGGCCCCAAGCCGTGGGACCTCGGCATGTCGCGCAAGCACATCCTCGACGCCATAGAGAGCTCGTTGAAGCGGCTCGGCACCGACTACATCGATCTCTACCAGCTGCACAGCTACGACCCACACACGCCGATCGACGAGGCGCTGGAGGCGCTCGACACGGTCGTGCGCTCGGGCAAGGCGCGCTATGTCGGCGTCTCCAACTGGCCGGCCTACAAGGTGGCGCGGGCGCTGGGCCGCGGCGAGGTCAAGAACCTCGTGCGCATCGATTCGGTGCAGCCGCGCTACAACCTCCTCTTCCGCAGCTTCGAGCGGGATCTGCTGCCGCTCTGCAGCGAGGAGACGCTCGCGGTCATCCCCTACAATCCGCTGGCCGGGGGCCTGCTGACCGGCAAGCACGATCCCAAGGCCGCGGCGCCCGAGGGCTCGCGCTTCCAGCTCGGCACAGCCGGACCGCGCTATCGGGAGCGCTACTGGCACGAGCGGGAATTTTCGACCATCGAGGCGCTGCGCAAGGTGGCGGCCGAATCCGGGACGGGCATGGCGACGCTTGCCATGCGCTGGGTCCTGTCGAACCCGGCCATCACCGCACCCATCATCGGCGCCAGCCGGCCCGAGCAGCTGGCCGACAGCCTGGCGGCGGCCGAGCAGGGACCGTTGCCGAAGGATCTGAAGGCCAGGCTCGACGAGATCACGGCCGAATGGCGAGCCGTGGACGCCGAGCGTTGAAGGTCGGGCGGCTCTAGTCGAGCTTCAACCCGATCTTGCGGATCAGGGCGCCCCATTGCGCGGCCTCGGCCCGCCACTCGTCGCGGAAGGCCTCGGGGCTGAGCGGTGGCCCCATATAGGCGCCGAGGTCGGCAATGCGCGCGCGATAGGCCTCGCTCTGAGTTAGGGCATTGAGTTCTCGATTTGCCTTGTCGACGATCGCACGCGGCGTGCCCTTCGGCGCCAGCACGCCGTACCAGCCGGCGATGTCGAAGCCGTCGAAGCCCTGCTCGGCCATGGTCGGCACGTCGGACAGGGTCGCAAGACGCGCCGGCGTCGTCACCGCCAGGCCGCGGATCTTGCCGCCGGCGATGCCCGCCTTTGCCTCGCCGATCGGCGACACGAACACGTCCATCTCGCCGCTCGACAGCGCCAGGATGGTCTGCGGCACGCTGCGGTAGGGGATCATCTCGGCCCTGCCCTCGATGCGCTGCAGGTAGAGCTCGCCCACCAGATGGGCGAGGCTGCCCGGCGAGACGTTGGCGAAGGTGACCTTGCCGGGCCGCGCGCGAATATGGGCAGCGAGCTCGGCCATGGAGCGCACCGCCAGGCTTTCGCGCACCAGGATGGCGAACGGCGCCTTGGCCAGCATGGCGACCGGATCGAAGTCGCGATCGACGTCATAGAGCTGGTTCTCGTAGACGAACGGGTTCGTGACGATGAGGCTGGCGATGCAGAACA
>JAEZIF010000373.1 GCA_023416135.1 Pseudomonadota bacterium | reverse complement strand
GCCTACGGCTGCGGCGCGACCAGCGTCGGGCCGCGGCTCGCGGCCGAGGGCTGCCGCCAGTTCTTCGTCGCCCACCTCGACGAGGGCATTGCGCTGCGCAAGGCGATGCCCGAACACGCGATCTATGTGCTCAATGGCTTGCTCCCCAACACCGAAGCCGACTTCGTCGAGCACGAGCTCACGCCGGTGCTGAACCACCTCGGGCAGCTCAACGCCTGGCGCGCTGCGGCCCAGCGCTTCAACCGGCCGCTCGATGCGATCATCCACATCGACACCGGCATGCACCGCCTGGGCTTCGGCCCCGAGGAAGCGCAGGTGCTGATCAACGAGCGCGGCCGCTTGCGCGGCTTGCGTCTCGCCCTGCTGATGAGCCATCTCGTGGCGTCCGAGGAGCCCAACAACGCCGTCAACGTCGAGCAGCTCTCGCGTTTCCGCAATTTCGTGCGCGCGATGCCGGGCGCCCCCACCTCGCTCGCCAACTCCTCGGGCATCTTCCTCGGACCCGACTACCATTTCGACCTGCTGAGGCCGGGCGCGGCGCTCTACGGCATCAACCCGCTGCCCGGCCGCGACAATCCGATGCTGCCGGTGGTGACGCTCGAAGCCCGCATCCTGCAGACCCGCCGAATTGACGCTTTTCAGACCGTTGGATACGGTGGCGGCTGGCGGTCGGCACGACCCTCCCGCGTTGCCACGATCGCGCTGGGCTATGCCGACGGCTACTTCCGCATCCTCATCAACCGCACCCACGTCCATATCGCCGGACACCGCGTGCCCGTGATCGGCCGCATCTCCATGGATCTCGTGACGATCGACGTGACCGAAGTTCCCGAAGCCCTGTCCGAAACCGGCGCGATGGTCGAGGTGCTTGGGCGCCACATGACGGCCGACGACCTCGCCGACCATGCCCGCACCAACGCCTACGAAGTCATGACCGCGCTCGGCCGGCGCTACGCCCGCGTCTTTGTCGACACGCCGCCGGAGGGCGAGGACGAGAGCGAGCCGGAGCCGGAGACCGCTGCGTGAGCATTCCGCTGGTCACCCTGCTCGGCCGCATGACGCTCGCCTTCCTCGAGGCGATCGGCTCGGTCACCTCGTTTGCCCTGCAGGCAGTCCGCTACGCGCTCCAGCCGCCCTGGTATCGCCAGCAGATCCTCCGCCAGGTGCTGGAGATCGGATACTACTCCCTGCCGATCGTCGGCCTCACCGCCATCTTCACCGGCATGGTGCTGGCGCTGCAGAGCTACACCGGCTTCGCCCGCTTCTCGGCGGAATCGGCCATCCCCAACGTCGTCGTGGTGTCGCTGACGCGCGAGCTCGGCCCCGTGCTGGCGGCGCTGATGGTGGCGGGGCGCGTCGGCGCGGCGATGGCCGCCGAGATCGGCACCATGCGCGTCACCGAGCAGATCGACGCCCTCACCACGCTCTCGACCAACCCCTTCAAGTATCTGGTGGTGCCGCGACTGATCGCCGGTGTCGTGACCATGCCGATCCTGGTGCTGGTCGCCGACATCATCGGCGTGCTGGGCGGCTTTCTGGTCGGCGTCTACAAGCTGGATTTCAACGACGTCGCCTATCTCCGGAACACGCTGGACTTCCTGCAGTTCCAGGACGTCTTCTCCGGCCTGGTGAAGGCCGCGGTGTTCGGCTTCCTGATCAGCCTGATGGGTTGCTACCACGGCTACACGTCCAAGGGCGGCGCCCAGGGGGTCGGCACGGCGACGACCAACGCGGTGGTCTCGGCCTCGGCCCTGATCCTGACCTTCAACTACTTCATCACCGAAGCCTTCTTCGCGCGCTAGCCACATGACCATCCGTCATCCCGACCGGAGCCAAGCGCAGCGAGGCGCAGTGGCGGGTCCTGTTCAGCTGCTGCGTCGAAAAGACGAGGGCCTTCGATCGCCCGGCCCGCCGGCCGAGTCCGCTCAGGATGGCGGAGCATGAACTGCAAGATCTCCCTCCGCGGCGTCACGAAATCGTTCGGGCCCAAGAAGGTCCTGCAAGGCATCGACCTCGACGTCGCCAAGAGCGAATCGATGGTGGTGATCGGCGGCTCGGGCTCCGGCAAGTCGGTGCTGCTGAAGTGCATCCTGGGCCTGATGCGTCCCGAGTCCGGCTCGATCAAGGTCGACGGCGAGGAGACGGTGACGCTGGCCGACGGCGGCCGTGCCGACGTCATGCGCAAGTTCGGCATGCTGTTCCAGAGCGGTGCGCTGTTCGATTCGCTGCGCGTCTGGGAGAACGTGGCCTTCGGCCCGATCCAGAGCGACGGCATGAAGCCTGCCGAAGCGCGCGAGGTGGCGATCGCCAAGCTCGGCGCCGTCGGCCTCAGCCCCGAGATCGGCGAGCTCTATCCCGCGGAGCTGAGCGGCGGCATGCAGAAGCGCGTGGCGCTCGCCCGCGCCATCGCCCGCGAGCCCGAGATCATCTTCTTCGACGAGCCGACGACCGGCCTCGACCCGATCATGGCCGACGTCATCAACGACCTGATCGTGAAATGCGTCAGCGATCTCGGCGCCACGGCGATCTCGATCACTCACGACATGGCCTCGGCGCGCAAGATCGGCCATCGCATCGGCATGCTCTACGAAGGCAAGCTGATCTGGCAGGGACGCACCGCCGACATCGACCATTCCGGCAACGCCCATGTCGACCAGTTCATCAACGGCCGCGCCGAGGGGCCGATCCGCATGCAGGTCAGGAGGCTCTGACCATGACGTCGAGCATCGAGCGAGCCCGCCGCCACTTTGCCGACGGATTGCGCGTCACCGCGCACATGGGCAACGAGCGTCTCGTCGACGCCTTCGCCACCGTGCCGCGCGAGCGATTTGCCGGGCCGGGCCCGTGGCGCATCCTGAACTGGTGGGACGGCTATTGGACGACACCCGACGACGACCCGCGCTGGCTCTATCACAACGTCCTGGTGGCGCTCGACGAGACGCGTCGCCTCAACATCGGCGAACCCAACCTGTGGGCCTACCATCTCGACCGGATCGCGGTCAGGGAAGGCGAACGCGTGCTGCAGATCGGCGCCGGCTCGGGCTACTTCACGGCGATCCTGGCCGAAACGGTCGGCCCCGGGGGCCGCGTCGATGCCATCGAGATCGACGAGACTCTGGCGGCCAGGGCGACGCATAATCTCGAAGCGTGGCCGGCGGCGGCCGTGCGCCAGGGCGATGCCGCGGTGCCCATCGAGGGCGAGTGGGACGTGATCGTGGCGTTTGCCGGCGCCACGGCGCCACAGGCCTGGTGGCTCGACGCCCTGGCCGATGGCGGTCGCCTGGTGCTGCCGATGACCGCGGCCGACTTTGCGATCACTGGCTTCATGCTGCGACTCGACCGCCATGGCGACGAACTGGCGGCGCGTTCCGTCGGCCGCGTCGCGTTCTATCCCTGCATCGGCGCGCGCACGCCCGAGGGCGAAGCCAATCTTCGCCAGGCGCTCGGCGATACGGCAGGTCAGCAGGCGCTACGCTGCCTGCGCCGCGATCCGCACCGCAAGGACGACTCGTGCTGGCTGCATGGCGGCGGCTGGTGCCTGTCCAAGCGCACGCTTCACTGACATGGCGCGCCCGCTGAAGCGCTTCGTCTGCCAGTCGTGCGGCGCGGTCACGAGCAAGTGGAGCGGCCGCTGCGAGAGCTGCGGCGAGTGGAACACCATCGTCGAGGAAGCGGCCCCCGCCCCCGGCCCGGCCGGCGGTGGCCTGGCGCGTGCCGGCAGGGGACGCATGCTCGAGTTCGCCGGCCTGCGCGGGTCGACGCCGCAGCCCGAGCGCTATCGCAGCGGCATCGCCGAGTTCGACCGCGTCTGCGGCGGCGGGCTGGTGGTAGGCTCGGCGCTGCTGATCGGCGGCGATCCCGGCATCGGCAAGTCGACGCTGCTGCTGCAGGTGGCGGCGGCGCTCGCCCGCCAGCACACGGCCTGTGCCTACATCTCGGGCGAGGAAGCGCTCGACCAGGTGCGCCTGCGCGGCGAGCGGCTGGGGCTGGGCGATGCGCCGGTGCAGCTCACCGCCGCGACCTCGGTGCGCGACATCGTGGCGACCTTGGAGCGGTCCGACGCGCCCCGCGTCGCGGTGATCGATTCCATCCAGACCATGTGGCTCGACACGATCGACAGCACCCCGGGCACGGTGAGCCAGGTACGCGCCTCGGCGCAGGCGCTGGTCGAGCTCGCCAAGCGGCGCGGCATCGCCGTCCTGCTGGTCGGCCACGTCACCAAGGACGGAGCCATCGCCGGCCCCCGCGTGCTCGAGCACATGGTCGACACGGTGCTCTACTTCGAGGGCGAGCGCGGCCATCACTTCCGCATCCTGCGCACCGTGAAGAACCGCTTCGGGCCGACCGACGAGATCGGCGTGTTCGAGATGTCCGACCGCGGCCTGTCGGACGTCGCCAACCCGTCGGCGCTGTTCCTGGGCGAGCGCCGCGGCCACGTCTCGGGCACCTGCGTGTTTGCCGGCATCGAGGGCACCCGGCCGCTGCTGACCGAGATCCAGGCGCTGGTCGCGCCCTCTTCCTTCGCCACGCCGCGCCATGCCGTGGTCGGCTGGGATTCCAACCGGCTCGCCATGGTCCTGGCCGTGCTCGAGGCGCGCTGCGGCGTCGCCGTCGGCGCCAACGACGTCTATCTCAACGTCGCGGGCGGCCTGCGCATCGGCGAGCCGGCGGCCGACCTCGCCGTCGCTGCAGCCTTGGTGTCATCGCTCGCCGACGAAGCCGTGCCGACCGACATGGTGGTGTTCGGCGAGATCGGGTTGGGCGGCGAGGTGCGTCCGGTGAGCCAACGCGAGGCGCGCCTGCGCGAGGCGGCCAAGCTCGGCTTTCGTACCGCGCTGGTGCCACGGAGCACCGGTGGGGGGCCCGCTCCGCGCACCACGGAGGGCATCGCCATTGACGAAATCGAGCATCTATCGGACCTTGTGGCGCGTTTTCAGCCGGCTGATCGACCGATGAAGCGGTCGCGCCGCGACAGCCCCTCTGATCGTGGGCGAGACTAGGCAACGGAGTGTTTGAAGGGGCGATGGAAAAGCTGGGAATCACTGTTTTCGACGTCGCCATCATCGCCGTCGCCTGCTTCGGCGCGCTGCTCGGCGCCTCGGCCGGCTTCGCGCATGCCGTGTTGTTCATCGGCTCGTGGATCGCCGCCGGCTGGGTGGCGTGGAAATACGCCAAGCTGATCCAGCCCGAGGTCGAGCAGCTCGTCGGCAGCACCGAGCTTGCCTACTTCCTGGCCATGCTGGCGCTGTTCATTGCCGCCCTGATCGTGCTGGTGATGCTGACCAATGCGCTGTCGCGCTCGGTGCGGTCGAGCCCGCTCGCCAAGCCCGACCGCATCCTGGGCGCGGGTTTCGGCGTCGTGTGCGCCTGGGTGGCGGTCGGCACCGCCTTCCTGTTCTACAACTATCTCGGCCCGCGTGCCCTGCCGCCCGCGGTCGAGGGCGGGGCGACCTTCCCGATGATCAAGGAAATGGCCAATTTCGTCGAGCCGTACCTGCCGCCGGGCTTCCGTACCCGCCTGCAGGGCCGCGGCGGCGATCCCGGGTCGCTTTCCGTCCCCTCGCCGGCGGCACCCGCTGCACCCGCTGAGCCGGCGGCCCCGGCCACCGAGGAGCCCAAGCCTGAGAACAAACCGCCGCAGTGAGTTATCCTTGATGGCGCGGCAGGCGATCCCCAATTATAACCCCACCGTGTCCAGTGCCCCCAAACGCCTCGACCATGACCTCGATAAGTTTCACGAGGAGTGTGCGTTGTTCGGCATCTACGGCACTTCGGATGCCGCTGCCCACACCGCGCTGGGCCTGCATGCCCTCCAGCATCGCGGCCAGGAAGCCTCCGGCATCGTCACTTTCGATGGCCGACATTTCCACAATCACCGCGCGGCCGGCCTGGTCGGCGACATTTTCGGTGAGCAGTCGGTCATCGCCAAGCTGAAGGGCTATGCGGCGATCGGCCATAACCGCTACGCCACGACCGGCGGCTCCTCCGATCGCAACATCCAGCCGATCTTCGCCGATTTCGACTTCGGCGGCCTGGCGCTGGCCCACAACGGCAACCTGACCAACGCCTATCTGCTGCGCAAGGAGCTGGTGCGGATCGGCTGCCTGTTCCAGTCGACCACCGACACCGAGGTCATCAACCACCTGATCGCCCGCTCCAACTTCTCGACCGTCGTCGACCGCGTGATCGACGCGCTCGGCCGGGTCAAGGGCGCCTACTCCCTGCTGCTGCTGACCAACGAAGCGCTGATGGGCGTGCGCGATCCGATGGGCGTGCGGCCGCTGGTCGTCGGCCGGCTGGAGGATTCCTGGATCCTGACGTCCGAGAGCTGCGCGCTCGACATCATCGGCGCGCGCTTCGTGCGCGACGTCGAACCGGGCGAGATCGTCATCGTCGACGGCAACGGCCTGCGTTCGATCAAGCCGTTCACCAGGGAGAAGCGCCGCTTCTGCGTCTTCGAGCACATCTACTTTGCCCGACCCGATTCGAGGGTCGAAGGTTTCGGCGTCTACGATGCCCGCAAGCGCATCGGCATCCAGCTCGCCACGGAAAGCCCGGTGCCCGCCGACGTGGTCGTGCCGGTGCCCGATTCGGGCGTGCCGGCGGCGATCGGCTACGCCGCGCAGTCGGGCCTGCCGTTCGAGCTCGGCATCATCCGCAACCATTATGTCGGCCGCACCTTCATCGAGCCGGCCGACCACATCCGCCATCTCGGCGTGCGCCTGAAGCACAATGCCAACCGCGCCATGATCGAGGGCAAGCGCGTCATCCTGGTCGACGATTCGATCGTGCGCGGCACGCCCTCGATGAAGATCGTCGAGATGGTGCGCAATGCCGGCGCCCGCGAGGTGCATATGCGCATCGCCGCCCCGCCGACCACCGATCCCTGCTTCTACGGCATCGACACGCCCGAGCGCGAGAAGCTCCTGGCCTCGCGCTACGACGTCGCCGGCATGGCGAAGTTCATCGGCGTCGATTCGCTCGCCTTCCTGTCGATCGACGGGCTCTACCGGGCGATGGGCCTGCCCGGCCGCGATCCGGACAATCCGACCTTCTGCGACGCCTGCTTCACCGGCGACTACCCGATCGCGCTCGACGACGTCATGGGCGTGGAAGACCGCCAGCTTTCGCTGCTCGTCGAATCGGCCTGAGGCGTCTGCCGTGACTACCGCTTCCCCCGGTCGACTGGCCGGCCGCCTGGCGCTGGTCACCGGCGCCTCGCGCGGCCTCGGCGCCGCCGCGGCGCTGGCCTTTGCGCGGGAGGGCGCGCACTGCGTGCTGGTGGCGCGCACCGTGGGCGGCCTGGAAGAACTCGACGACAGGATCGAGGCGGTGGGCGGCTCGGCGACGCTGGTGCCGCTCGACGTCACCGACGGGCCGGGCATCGACCGCCTGGGTGCGGCCCTCTACGAGCGCTTCGGCCGCCTCGACGTGCTTCTGGGCAATGCCGGCATTCTGGGCGTGCTGTCGCCGATCGGCCACATCGACCCCGCCGTGTTCGAGCAGGTGATGGCGGTGAACGTGACGGCCAACTGGCGGCTGATCCGCTCGCTCGATCCGCTGCTGCGCCGCTCCGACGCCGGCCGCGCGATCTTCGTCACCTCGGGCATCGCCCACAAGGCCGTGCCCTACTGGAGCGCCTATGCCGCCAGCAAGGCCGCCCTCGACGTTCTGGCCGCGACCTATGCCGCCGAGGTCGCCCACACCGCGGTTCGCGTCAACCTCTACAATCCCGGGCCGATGCGCACGACGATGCGCGCCCAGGCTTTCCCGGGAGAGCCGCCCGAGCAGCAGGTGCCGCCCGAGGCGCGTGTCGAGGGACTGATCCGATTGGCGCTGCCGTCGTGCACGCTGAACGGCCAGTGGGTGGCGGGCGACGAGTCGACAGGCATCGTCTGAACCTACTGCCCGGAGGCCGCCTCGAGCGTCCCTCTTCTCAGTCCGGCAACCGGGCGCCCGCCGACTTGAATTATGCCGCCGAGCGCTCGCTCGCCGGTCGGCGCGATACGCGGAACCAGCGCGTTCTTCTGATTGACGAGTCTCTCCTGGACGGCTTCCTCGATGATCTGAGGGGCCAGGCTGTCCCTCGCCCGGTCGACGCAGTATTTGAGCGCCGCGGCATGCGACAGATCCGTCACCTTCGGGTCGGCTTCGTGCACGCTTACTTCCCATCGACAAAGGGTGAAGTCTCTTGCGAAGTCCTCGCTCAAGGCGAACAGCGCGCCGGTGATACGATAGAGCAGCGTCGCGTTGGGATCGCCTTGGCTCACCCAAGTCAGGTAGTTCGACGTGTGCCTGAGCGCCTCGAATTGATTGGATGGCTTGGGCCGCTGCCTGGCCTTCTCCAGCAACGTGGCGACGATGCTCTCCGACGGTATCCTGTCGCTTTGTGCGATGTCACCGGCGTACCGGTAGCGATCGACGGCGGCGCCGTACTCCCGCAGCGCTCGCTCCGCGTCCCCCATTCGACGAAGAATTCGAAGCGTTGCCGTGACAGGCGGCTCGCCCTTTCGAAATGCCTGCTTGCGCTTCGCAGCATCTCCTTCTCGGCTTCGTTCTCGGCGAAGCCGAACTCTTCGCCCTCGTATCGCGAGCGCGTATCGACCATCCATTGCCGATAAAGGATCAGTCCGCGCATGTGCGAAGACAGCGCAGCCGTCCGATCCCGCTGCACAGGCTTCTCAGGCCATGACGGCTCCACGCCCGCTGTCACTGCCTCGGCAAGCGTCTGCGACCGCTTTGGTCGTTCGCGCAGCTCTTCCGCCGCTTCCTCGAGAATGTCGGCGGCAAGCGCGAGGCGATGCTTCATGGTGACGCTGTGGCTCCGCCAGCTGAGCGCCTTGATGCTGTCCTCGATCGCGACGCCGTTCTTCATGTAGACCTCCATCAGGATGGCCTTCACGCTCGGCGGCTGATTATGCGGGAACTCCCGAAAGCGCTTGATCGCGCGCTCGAATTCATACCACTGCGCTTCCTGATCGACCTTCGCCAATGCTTCGGCGCGTGCCAAATGGAGTTTGCCGTAAATATAGGACACCCATGCTAGGTCGTCCGTGCGCCTCGCGATGGATGATCCTCCTACCGCCCGCCTCGTTTTCACGAAGCTGCAGTGCTCGCGAAGCTCCACCAGGCGCTGCTTCACCTCGTCAACAGGATTCGTCGATGCGGCCGGAACCTTGAAGTTGCGGCACTGCTCCTCTTCGAGGGACAGGTAATACGACGCGACGAACAGAAGGTCGATGGCGCTCATCATTTCGACGGCAACGCACTCGAACATCTTGTCCAGTCCTTCGGGCTCCTCATTGCAAGTCTTGTGCTTGGGCGAGCGGCCACCCGAGATCGAGACAGCCGCAACGTGGCCCTTGCCGCTCGGATTCGCGGTGATCGAGACTTTGACGATGCGACGCCGATTCGGCAGCAGCTCGACGATTTCGCGCACGACGCTTTCCACGGAAAGAGGCGAGCCTGGGATCTGGATGTTGAACATCTGATCGGGGTCGACGAAGAGATGCGGGCGCCATTCGCGAGCACGCGTGAGTTGGATCCTATCGAGGTAGGTCGCGATTTGCTGTGTCGCCATCTCGACTGTCGGACTGCCATCGCCGCTCCCGCCTTTGACGATCACTGGCTCCAGCACCACGGCGTCCGAGTGACAGGCCCGGACGATTTCAGCTACGCCCACGACCAGGGCCGCAGCCACCATGACCATGAGACAGTTCTTCGAGGCGATCCCCAAGATCGTCTCGACCCGCTGCGCTACTCTGCCCAATCGACCTTCGGCCATTGGAGCCCCCTTTGAGTGCGGCTACAGCGAATTCTTTACACTTCCCATGGATTGTCTGTGGGAAAGCGCACGCACGACCAAGGAGCGAGGCCTACCGCTTCTTCGCCCGGCTCTCGAAAGGGTTCCTGGGCTTGCGCATGGTCAGCCGTATCGGCACGCCCGGCAGGCCGAAATCGTCGCGCAGGCGGTTCATCAGGAAGCGCAGGTAGTCGTCGCCCAGTGCCTCGGGCTGGCTGACCTGCAGCACGAAGGTCGGCGGCCGCCGCTTGATCTGGGTCATGAAGCGCAACCGGATGCGCCGGCCCTTGGCCAACGGCGGCGGATGCAGCGTTTCCATCTCGCGCAGCCAGCGGTTGAGCTTGGGCGTCGGCACGCGCTTGTTCCAGACATCGTAGGTCGCGAACACCGCCGGCATCAGCTTGTCGATGCCGCGGCCGTTCAGCGCCGACAGGCCGACGATCGGCAGGTCCTTGACCTGGGCGAACGAGGCCTCCAGCCGGTCGGTGAGCCTGCGCCAGGCCTTGGTGGCGGTGGAGCGGTCGTCGGCCAGAAGGTCGGTCTTGTTGACCGCGATCACCAGGGCGCGACCCTCCTCGATCACCCAGCCCGCCACCGCGAGGTCCTGCTTCTCGGCCATGTTGGTGGCGTCGAGCACGACGACGGCGACGTCGGCGAGCCGGATGGTGTCGAGCGTGTCGGCAACGGACGCCGCCTCGAGCTTGGCCTCGATCCGGCTCCGCCTGCGCATGCCCGCGGTATCGACGAGGCGCACCGGGCGGCCCTTCCACTGCCATTCGACGCGGATGGCGTCGCGCGTGATGCCGGCCTCGGGCCCGGTCAGCACCCGCTCCTCGCCGACCAGCCGGTTGAGCAGCGTCGACTTGCCGACGTTAGGGCGGCCGACGATCGCGAGCAGCAGCGGCCGCTTGGGATCGACCGCCTCCTCCTCGTCGTCGCCTTCCACGTCGTCGTCTTCGGCCTCTTCCTCCGGCATCGGCTCGATGTGCCTGGCCAGCGCATCGTGCAGGTCGCTCAGTCCCTCGCCATGCTCGGCCGACACCGGGATGGGGTCGCCCAGCCCCAGCCCATGCGCCTCGGCGAGGCCCTGCTGGCCGGCGCGACCTTCGCACTTGTTGGCGACCACGATTACCTTGGCGGCGCGCTTGCGCAGCCAGCCGGCGAAGCTCTCGTCGAGGGGCACGATGCCCGCCCGCGCGTCGATCAGGAACAGCACGGCATCGGCGCTGTCGATCGCCCGCTCGGTGAAGCGCCGCATGCGCGCTTCCAGCGCCTCGCCGCCCGCCGTCTCCCAGCCTGCCGTGTCGAGCAGCGTGAAGGCGAGATCGCCGAGCTGGGCCGGCGCCTCGCGCACGTCGCGGGTCACACCCGGCGTGTCGTCGACGATGGCGCGGCGCCTGCCGACCAGGCGGTTGAACAAGGTCGACTTGCCGACATTGGGCCGGCCGACGATCGCCACCCTTGCGGCGACCCGCTGAGGGGATGGCTTGTCTTCAGCGGAGGGCAATGAGCCGCCCTGAGTCGGTCAAGACGTAGATCGTGCGGTTGGCGATCACCGGCCCGAGCCGGATCGGGTCGCGCAGATCCATCTTGCCCAAGACTTCGCCGGTGTAGGGTGAGACCGACAGCAGCTCGCCGAGCGTACCGCCGACCAACAGCCGGTCGCCTGCCAGCACCGGGCCCGACCACAGGACCGGCCGCTTGCGGGCTTCGTCGTGGTACTGGGTGAGCGGGGTCACCCACTTGACCTTGCCGGTGTCGCGCGTCAGTGCGGCGATCTCCGCAGCGCTGGTGGTCACGAACACGAAGCGGCCGGCCGCCCATGGCGTCTGGTTGCCGCCGATGCCGCGTTCCCACACGCGCTGGCCCGAGCGCAATTCGACGGCAGCGAGCTGGCCCGCCGAGCCCATCGCCAGCACCAGGCCACGATCGATCACCGGGCGGCCGCGGATGTCGGTCATGTTGCCGAAGGCACGCACCTCGCCGCGCCCGCCGATCATGGTCTCGTTCCACACCGGCCGGCCGTTGTCGACGCGCAGCCCGACCAGCTCGCCCGAACTGAAGGGCGCCACGATGTAGTCGCCCGAGCCCGCCGGGCTGTTGCCGCCGACAAAGCCCGCGCTCTCCTGCAGGCCGGTGAATTGCCACAGCTCCGACCCGTCGACCGCTGCCAGCGCCTGCAGCTTGTTGTCGATGCTGATGGCGAACACACGATCGGAATAGACCAGCGGCGCGCCGCGCACCGGGGCGCTCACCATCGACATCCAGACTTCCTTGCCGTCGTTGGGGTCGAGCGAATACACGGCGGCAAAGCCCGTGGTCACGAACAGCTTGCCGCCATAATAGGCCAGGCCGCCGCCGAACTCGTCGCCATCGCGCGCCTTCTCGGGCTTCAGCGTCACTCGCCAGACGAGCTGGCCGGTATCGGCGTTGAAGGCCGAGACAGTGCCCTGCGAGTCCTTGGCGAACACTTTGCCTTCGGCGACGATCGGCGGTGCGGTCAGGACGCGAGAGGAGGTCGAGCCGGAGCCGACATCGGCCGTCCAGATGATCTGCGGCGAATCGCTGACCGCCAGGTTGTGCATGGCGTAACTGGCGAAGCCGCCGGACTGCGGCCAGGAGTCGTTGACGGCCGGTGCCGGCAGCACGACCGGGACGCTGGCCAGATCCTTGTCGGGCTCGAGTTCGGTGCGCTCGGTGAATACCGGGACGCGATCGCCGGACAGCGGCGTCTTGCTGGAGCCAAACCAGTCGCCGACCATGTCGCAGCCGGACAGCGACACGGCGAGCAGAAGACCGACGAGACCGATGCGGGACGAGGCCGCGACACGCAACACGTTCTGCATCGCCGTTACTTCGCCTCTGCCGGACCGTAGAAATTCAGCATCGCCGAGGCGCGCTGTGCGGCGGCCTGCGGCGCTTGCGGATCCTTGGCGATCTCGTTCCACAGTTCGCGGGCGCGCTTGAGGTCGCCCTTGCGCACCGCCAGCATGGCCTGCAATTCGCGGACGCTCAGCCGAAACGGCCGGTCGGGACCGGCGAGCGGCTCGAGCCTGGCGACCATCTCTTCGGCCCTGGGTGAGTCGATGCTCTTGTATGCCGCGATCACGTTGGCGAGGTCGGCGAGCTCGGCCGACGGCAGTGTCGGGGCCACCGCCAGCAGGGCCGTCACCTGAGCATCGAGCGGCTCGCGCAATTGCGCGGCGACCAACGCCGCCAACGAGCGGTAAGGCTCGGGTGCGCTCTTGGCCTGGTCCTCGAAGGCCTTCAGTGCGGCCGCCTGGTCCTGGCCGATCTGTGCCAGCGCCGTCGAGTAGGCCGCACTCGCCTCGGCCCGGCGCGACGCATCGTACTGGCGCCACCCGACCAAGGCGGTCACGCCGACGACGACGATAACGGCCCCGGCCACGACCCAGGTACCCCAGCGGTTCCACCAATCCTTGAGCTCGTCCTTGCGGACCGCATCGTCTACTTCATGAAAGGCGGCGGAATCGGACACGATGGCTCCCGGATTATCGCGGAATATCAACGGCTTCAGGGCCGGTTCATAGACCCGCAACCGCGCTTTGGCAAACCACACTCTCGAGGCTTTCCGGGAGTGCTTTACCGTTCACGGCGCTTCTGCAAGAATTCACGCAGACGTCATGGTTCAAGTCCCGGCTGCATGACCAACCTGTACCGTTTGGCCGACCAGAAGGCCCGGCGCCGCATTGTCTCATTCGACCGGCGAGAACTGTCCCGGCTTCTGAATCTCTACAGCATGCGCGTGGCTTCGGGTGAGTGGCGCGACTACGCCATCGATTTCCGGCCGGGAATGGCGATTTTCTCGATCTTCCGCCACACCGCCGAACAGCCCTTGTTCGCCATTGCCAAAGTGCCGGGCACCAGCCAGGGCGGATACATGGTCTACAACGGTCCCCGCAAGCTGGCGCACGGCGATTCGTTGGAGGACGTGCTCACTATCTTCGAGCGCAAGATCAGGCTGCTGACCGGCTGAGCCGGCGGGCGAGCCTATTGCTTCGGCGTCGTCACGGCGCCGATACCCGCGCCCACCGCCGTGCCGACGAGCACCGGTGCCAGCAACGGCCAACCGGCCACTGCCCCGATCGCCAAGCCCGTGCCAGCCCCCATGGCGCCGCCAGTGACGGCCCGTTCTCCCCAGGTATCGCCGCAGGCCGAAAGCGTGAGGAGCAGCGGCAGGGCGAGCAAGGGAACAGCCTTGGATTTCATGACACGACCTCAAGAGGGTAATGGCCGATCTGCCGCCGGCCCTATAAATGCTAATCTATTGGCTTAACAAGACACGGCACTGTGTTGAAATCGTGACCATTTTGTCCTTCCGGACACATGATCAACAAATCCGGCAAGGCAATCATGTTCAGAATTTCTGAATTCTCTCTCGTGCTGGCGCATCAGATGGAGTGAGAGATGCTCGACAGGGCCAAGTACCGTGATTGCCTGCCCCAGCTCAGCGGCACCCCCTTCCTGACCGATGGCGGCGTCGAGACCACGCCGATCTTCCAGAACGGCTTCGACCTGCCCCATTTCGCGGCCTTCCACCTGCTGCGCGATGCCAGGGGCCGCGACGCGTTGACCCGCTACCATGAGCGCTACATCGCCGTCGCCAAGGCCGAGCGGAGGGTTTCGTGCTCGAGAGCCCGACCTGGCGGGCCAGCGCCGACTGGGGCGACAGGCTCGGCTACTCCACGGCCGATATCTCGGCGGTGAACCGGGACTCGCTGCAGCTCATGCACCATCTGCGCGCCCACCACGAGACGGCCGCGTCGCCCATGGGTAGTGAGCGGCTGTCTCGGTCCGCGCGGCGATGGCTACGATCCCGGCCAGGTGATCCATGACCAACGTCGACGAGGCGATCGGCATCACGCGGGCTGCAGCCAAGCCCGGCATGCCCGTGGTCATCTCCTTCACCGTCGAGACCGACGGTCGGCTGCCGACCGGACAGAGCCTGGTCGATGCGATATGCGAGGTCGACGTCGTGACCAGCAAAGGCCCCGCCTACTACATGATCAATTGTGCTCATCCCACACACTTCCAGGACGTGCTGCCGAGTGAGCCCTGGACACGGCGACTGGGTGGACTGCGCGCCAAGGCCTCCAAACGCAGCCACCAGGAGCTGAACGAGTCAGCCGAACTCGATTCCGGAAGCCCGGTCGAACTGGGCAGCGAGTACCGCGACCTGATGCGACGCCATCCCCAGCTCAACGTGCTGGGCGGTTGTTGCGGCACCGACCACCGCCACATCGAATGCTTCGCGCTCGCGTGCCGCGTGGTGAAGCGGGCGGCTTGATTTCAAGGGACCGCGGGCTTGAAGGCCCGAGGTCCGATGAGATCCTCGTACTGCTCCGGCTTGAAGCCGACGAGCAACTTGCCGCCGGTTTCGAGCACCGGTCGCTTGATCATAGATGGCTGGTCGAGCATCAGCTCGATCGCCTTCTTTTCGGTCAGGCCTTCCTTGTCCTTGTCGGGCAGCTTGCGAAAGGTCGTGCCGGCGCGGTTGAGCAGCGTCTCCCAGCCAACCTTGCCGGCCCAACCTTCGAGACGACCACGTTCGATGCCGGCGGCCTTGTAGTCGTGGAAGTCGTAGGCGACGCCCCTCCCGTCCAGCCAGGTGCGCGCCTTCTTCATCGTGTCACAATTCTTGATGCCATAGATCGTGACCGCCATGTGTTCCTCGAAATAACTCGACGCTCGATGTCGGGAGGTGGATAGCCCCTTCGTCCTTGGGTTAGCAACGTGATTGCCCCCGAACGAGAGATCAGATGTCCGCCGATCGCGAGCTTGTGCTCACCCGCCTGATCAACGCCCCGCGCGAGAAGGTCTATCGCGCCTGGACCGACCCGAAGCTGCTGAAGCAGTGGTTCGCGCCGCAACCTTATACCACGCCCGTCGTCGAGATGGACGTGCGGCCGGGCGGCTCCGCCTACTTCGTCATGCGCGGGCCCGACGGCAAGGACCTACCCAATCGCGGCGTCTATCTCGAGGTCGTGCCCAACGAAAAACTGGTCTCGACCGACGCCTACGTGACGGCCTGGGAGCCATCGGAGAAGCCGTTCATGACCTTGATCCTCACCTTCGAGGACGAGGGCGGCAAAACACGTTACACCGCGCGTGTGCGCCACTGGACTGCAGCCGACCGGGAAGCGCACGAGAAGATGGGCTTCCACGAGGGGTGGGGCCTGTGTACCGATCAGCTCGAAGCCCTGGTCGCAACGATCTGAGGAGGACGACATGGCGAACAACTTCGTCTGGTACGAGTTGATGACCACCGACGCCAAGGCCGCGCAGAGCTTCTACAGCACGGTCGTGGGCTGGAAGCCACAGGACGCGAATCAGCCCAACATGGACTACACGCTGCTGCTGGCCGGCGAAGTCCCGATGGCGGGCCTCATGACCTTGCCGAAGGAGGCGTGCGACGCCGGCGCCAGGCCGGGCTGGGTCGGCTACGTCGCCGTGAGCGACGTCGATGCCTACGCCGGGCGCGTCACCAAGGCCGGCGGCGCGGTGCATGTGCCGCCGACCGATATTCCCAGCATTGGACGCTTCGCCATGGTGGCCGATCCGCAGGGCGCCGTGTTCAGCCTGTTCAAGCCGTTGTCCGACATGCCGCCGCCACCAGCCGATCCCGCAACGCCGGGGACGATCGGCTGGCACGAGCTGATGGCAGCCAACGGCGAGAAGGCCTTTGCCTTCTACGCCGACCTGTTCGGCTGGACCAAGGAGGAGGCCCTCGATATGGGCGCGATGGGCCGCTACCAGCTCTTCGCCGCCGGCGGTGGCACCGCGATCGGCGGCATGATGACCAAGCCGGCCGAAGTGCCGGCGCCGTTCTGGGGCTACTACTTCCGCGTCGACGGCATCGGCGCGGCGCTCGAGCGCCTGAAGAAGGCAGGCGGCCGGGTTGTCAACGGCCCCATGGAAGTGCCGGGCGGTGAATGGACCGTGCAAGGCATCGACCCGCAGGGCGCGATGTTCTCGCTGGTCAGCCGCAAGGCGTGAGGCCGAGCCCACGGGCCGGGACGCTGATCTGGCGCCCCTTATTGCACTTCCGGCGGTTCGATTGATGCTGTCGGTAGGCGATTGATTCCAATAACTTGCCCCTCGGGGAGTCCATTCCGCCGGCATCAAGGCCGCTACCCAGACGTTCAACGACAATGCCAAGGACTTCGAGACGGTATTTCGCGATCTCCTGAAGCAGCGCTCGCTCGTCATGAGCATGGCCGCCGAAGTCCTGCTCCAGGACACCACCACGATGGAGGCCTTCGCGCGCAAGGATCGCGCGACCGTGGTGACGCGCATGGAGCCGTTCTTCCAACACCTCAAGAAGCATCACAGCGTCGAGCAGCTCAATTTCTGGCTGCCCCCGGCCACGATCTACTACCGCGCCGGCAAGCCGAACGACTTCGGAGCCGACGTTTCGAAGTATCGCCGGACGGTTGTCGCCGCCAACGAGCGGCGCCAACCCGTGATCGCCATAGAGACCGGTATCGGCGGCCACGTCGATGTCCGTGCCATCCTGCCGATCGTGGTCGACGGCCAATTCACGGGCTCGCTCGAATTCGCCAGCAATCTCGACGTGCCACTCCAGGGCGCCAGCGCCACGGCCGAGGTGAAGTGGGCGATCGGCATCAGCAAGGACGTCTCCGAGCGGGTCGAGCGGCCAGCCGATTCACGTGTCGACCTATGGCAGAAGGACGACGTTTTCTATCTCTTCTCCGACCCGCAGACGGCGCAGTTCCTGCGCTCGATCAGCTTCGATCCGGGTGCCAGGGACTACACCGTGGCCACCGACAAGCGCCACCACACCATCTTCGTGCGGACTTTTCCGGTGATCGACTTCACCGGCGCGCCATCGACCATCGTGGCCGTCGTCGACGATCTCACCCACGAATTCGACGACGTGCTGCGCACGGTGCTGATCAGGGCCGGCATCCTGTTCGTCGTGCTGGCGGCAATCGGCCTCTATGCCTACGTGAAGTTCGGCCGAATCCGCGCCCGCCTTACCGGGCTGGTCGGCAGCCAGCGGCGCGAGCTCGCCCGCCAGGTCGCTGTCGGTCAGGCCGCAAAGCTCAAGGAAGTCGACCTAGTCAAGCGCGGCTTCTTCACCAATCTGGTCGCCGCCATCAACGAGCCGCTGCAGGCCGTCACCGGCCAGCTGGCGACGCTCGCGCCGGTCGCGGCCAAGGCCGACCCCGGCACCGCCAGCCGCCTCGCCTTCGTTGCCGGCGAAACGGCGCGGCTGAGTCGCCTGGTCGGGGACTACCAGCAGGTCGAGCTGTTTCGTCAAAACCTCGTCAAGGGGGAGACGACGCTGGTCAACCTCGCGACCGTGGCCGGCAAGGTGGTCGACGACGACCTCGTCGCCTATCGCTGCCTCCCGAAATTCTCCGTCTCGTCGACTGTGCCTGCCGACCTTGCACCAGCCCGTATCGACGCCGCTCTGCTTCGTCGGGCCATCGCCAACATCATCGCCATGGCCGCACAGCGCTCGGGCCAGGGCGATGTGACGATTTCGGCGAAGCAGGACGCGGGCCAGTGGCTCGTGCTCGCCATCACCGGCACGGCCTTCTCCGGCCCCGCCCAGCCGACCGAAGCCATGCTCGACGAATCGCGACAGTTCATGGCGCGGCTGGCTGCCGTCGACACCACCGACGCCGCGGGCGGCGAGCTCGTCGGTCTCGTTCTTGCCCGGGTGATCGTCGAGTTCCATGGCGGCTCGCTCGCCATCTCCGCCGGCGCGCCCGGCTTCATCGTCCGCCTCCCGGCGGCGACATAGGAGGGGTCGATGCCGGACGGCGCGATGAAGGTCTACGGCCGGTTGGCGACGGTCATCGCCGCCCTGGTCGTGCTGGTGATCCTCGACCGGCTCTTCACCGGTCCGGTGGCCGTGGTCTCAGGCCTTTCCGAGGTCACGCTGACGCAATGGGTCGTGGGCGCACTGTGCTTGGCCAGCACGCTGATGCTGGCCCGCATCGTCAAGCGTGAGGTCGTCCACGGCTGGCTCCAGCGGCGCACCGGCAAGGAAGCGCCACCCCTGATCGGCAGCCTGGTATCCGGGCTGGTGATATTCGTCGGCATCTGCCTGATCCTGGCCTTCGTCTTCCAGCGCGACGTCACCGCGCTGGTAGCGACCGGCGGCGCCTTCGCTGATGATCCTCGGCATCGCATTGCGCGACGTCATGCTGGCACTGTTTACCGGCATCCTGCTCAATGTCGAGAAGCCCTTCCGGGTGGGCGATTCGGTGCACATCAACGACCGGCTGTCGGGCAAGGTCGAGCGTATCACCTGGCGCACGACGGTGCTGCCGACTGCCGCCAACGAGACCGTCTACGTGCCCAACCTGCAGCTCTCCAGCGCCGTCATTCTCAACCAAGCCCAGCCCGACGATCGCTCCAAGCGCACCATTGAGCTCGCCATCGACTACGACACTTCCGTCGAAAGCGCCGAGCGCATCCTCTATGCCGCGACGCTGGCGGCGGCGGGCGTAACGCACGTGGCGCCGCCCACGGTGTTCGCCCGCAAGCTCACGCCTGACGGTGTGCTTTACGAGGTCTCCTTCACCATCGGCAATTACGGCGACGGCAAGAAGGCCGAACACGCGGTGATCAAGAGCATCCTGCAATGCATGCGCGATGCCGACATCGGCATTGCCTTCCCGAAGGCCGGATCGATCGCGATCGAGGGCCGCACGCGCATCGCCAACCGCTCGCTCGATGTCCTCCACCTTGTGCAGCAGGTCCGGCTGTTCCGCGGCATGCCGCGGGAACTCTGCCATCGTATCAGCGGCGCCCTGATCGAGCACCATTTCCCCGCCGGTGCAGAGATCGTGCGGGCCGGTGAACGGCGCCATTCGCTGTTCATCGTCGGCGAGGGCATGGCGCGACGCACCGCCTCCGATCGTGAAGGCACCCATGTCGAGGAGCACAGCTTCATCACCAGGGAGTTCTTCGGCCGCAAGCCATTGTTCGCCTGCCAGGCGCACAACGCCACGGTGACGGCCGAGACCGCAGTGCTGATCTACGAGTTCGACCGACGCGCCTTCGCGCGTCTGGTCGGCAAGACACCGGAGCTGACCGCCACGTTCGCCGCGGCGCTCGCCCATCTCGCGTAGCAGGAAACCATCGACGCAGCATCGACGAGGAGCCTCCCGCCGAGCTCATCGATCGCCTCGTCAATCTCTATCTCGGCCAGATCGAGGCCAACTACGGTCCGCGGACCGCGCCCGCGCTGGCAGCCGAATAGAGATAGTCGTCGGGCAGGCCAAGCCGGCGGCACGACTGGACGGCCGGACTGGAGGGCAGCATGACCCGATCGGCCAGCGCGCCGGCGCGGCTGACAGCCCACCGTTGCATGTCTCCGAGGCCGTACGACGGCGTAAGCCCGAGGCGCTCGCGCACCCAGCCCGGCACCAAGTCCACCGCGGCGCTCACCAGCAGGCGCTGCAGCGGCCGAAGCGGCCGAGGGAGAACGGGCGCAGCACGCATGATGTCGAGGAACTCGAAGACGATTGGTGACGGTTCCAGACGGGACGTCATCGCGTCGAACAGGGCCTGTACGCCGGCCCGTGACGTCGGCATGTCGAATGCCCCGTAGAGCCGCGCCGCGGGCGTACCTTCGGCATAGAACCTGTCGAGGACGCCAGGGTCGAGCGGCCGCACATAGCGGCTGTAGGCTTCGACGAAGCCCCAGCCAGCCGTCGCCTGCACCCAGGTAAGCAGGCCGATATCGTTGGCATGATAGGCCTCCCCCGCCGGCGTGGTGCCCCTCACCCGATCGTGCCGTCGCACGACGCCCGCGATCATGACTTCGGCGATGCTGCGCGCGCCGTAGACCGTCACCATTGCGGCAAGGCCGGTACGACGGAGTCGCAGGCCAGGGTCGCGGCGGAACGTCGTGTGCTCCCAGATGCCGGTGCGCACCGCCGGCTCAGCGAGTTCCAGGATCACCGCTGCCACACCACCGATGGCCAGGCTCACGGGATTCCTGAACACCTGCCACGACACAGAATCGGCGGCAGCGAGGGCCGCCTCACCGAGCGGGCGGGCGAAATCGACCGACGGCACCCCGGGCGCGTGGAGCAGTCCGCGTGCTGCGGCATCGAGAAACGGCAGGTCAAGTGCAGGCATGAGAATGATATGGGTTGTTCAAGGGAGATGAACCACATGAAAGCGAAGCTCCAGCGTCTGGTTCCCTGCGTGATGCTGTTCGGCATGATGTCCTGGGCGGCCGCCGCGCAGATGGCTACCGACGAACCGCCGGCGGCTGCCGACCAGCTCGTCGCGCGATGGACGACAGCCGATGCGCGATGCCGAGGTCCCGTGGCGGCAATCGACGCCGTCGGCGCCTGCGAGCAGCGAGATACTCTTTCCAAGCTCCTGGCGCAGGCGAACTACTGTCACGCCGCGGCGAGCGCCCCGCCGAACTGGAAGCCGTGCACCAGCGGACGGGCCGCCGACCAGACCAATACGCGCACCGCGGTGCAATTTCACCGCATGGGCGGCGTGTTCGTGCTGTCGGCGCGGCTGAACGGCGGCACCCAGGCCTACTTCATCGTCGATTCAGGTGCCGCAACGGTGCAGATCCCCGAGGAAACGGTCGAGGAGTTGAAGCGCAACGGGACGCTCACCGAAGCCGACTTCATGGGCCAGCGCCGCTTCATCCTGGCCGACGGCCGCGCCATGCAGCAGCGCGTGTTCAGGCTCAGGACGTTGCAGATCGGCGATCGCACAATGGAGAACGTGCTGGCGACCATGGGGGCGCCGCGGAGTCGCGCCCTGCTCGGCCAGAGCTTCCTGCGGCGGCTGAACTGGTGGAAGATCGACAATGTGAAGAACGCGATCGAGTTCGAATTCACGGGAGCATTCTAGTGAATTTCCTGATCGACGGACCGCCCAAGGCAAAGCACTCGATCCTGCTGGCCCACGGTGCAGGCGCTGCAATGGATTCGCCAGCGATGAATGCGATCGCCACGAGTCTGGCTGAAGCGGGGTTCCGCGTCGCCCGTTTCGAGTTCGACTACATGGCGAGCCGCCGCACTTCGGCCGGCCGCAAACCTCCGCCACGGGCCGAGAGGTTGTGTCCCGAGTACGTTGCCGCGATCACGGCGTTGCAGGCGCGCGGAGCGCTGATCATTGGTGGAAAGTCGATGGGCGGGCGCGTCGCCAGCATGATCGCCGATGAGCGCCGCGTCGCCGGCCTGCTCTGTCTCGGCTATCCGTTCCATCCGGTCGACAAGCCCGCGCAACTGCGCACCGCCCACCTCGCCGACCTCGCGACGCCGACGCTGATCGTGCAGGGAACGCGCGATCCCTTCGGCACCCGCGAGGAGGTGGCGGGCTACGAGCTTTCGAAGGCCATAGAGATCCTCTGGCTCGAGGACGGCGATCACGATCTGCGACCACGCAAGGGGGTGTCGGGCTTCTCGATGGCCGATCACCTGAAGACGATGGCGGCGAAGGCCGCTGCCTGGGCGGCAAAGATCGCGTGAAAAGGAGGAATCAATGGCGAAGTGGCAATTCACCAAGGGACTGCACGACCTCGGCAACGGCTGCTTCGCCTACCTGCAGCCCGATGGGAGCTGGGGCTGGAGCAATGCCGGCCTGATCGCCGATCACGACCAGACCCTGCTGGTCGACACGCTGTTCGACCTCCAGCTCACGCGCGACATGCTCGAACAGATGCGCGCCGAGGTCCCGGCCGCGAAGTCGATCGGGCGCCTGGTCAACACCCATTCCAACGGCGACCACACTTTCGGCAACCAGCTCGTCCAGGATGCCGAGATCATCGCCTCGCGCGCCTGCGCCGAGGAAATGAAGGAGCGACCGGCCGAGGAACTGGCCGCGATGCAGCGCAACTGGCGCCAGCTCGGCGAGGCCGGCGCCTTCCTGCACGAGGTGATGGGCAGCAAGTTCAAGTGGGACGACGTCAGGACCACCCTGCCCTCGCGCGTGTTCGACGATGAGCTCGGGCTCAAGGTCGGCGACAAGGAGGTCGTACTGAAGACCGTCGGCCCAGCGCACACCCGCGGCGACGTGCTGGTGCACGTGCCGAAGGATCGCACCGTCTTCACCGGCGACATCCTGTTCGTCGAGGGCCATCCCGTGCTGTGGGCAGGCCCGGTCGACAATTGGGTAGCGGCCTGCGACCAGATCATCGCCTGGGATGTCGAGACGGTGGTGCCGGGGCACGGACCCATCACGGACAAGAAGGGCGTGCAGGCGATGAAGGACTACCTTCTCTACATCAAGGCCGAGGCGCGTCGGCGCTACGACGCCGGCATGCCGGTCTTCCAGGCGGCGCGCGACATTGCACTCGACCGCTTTGCCGGCTGGGGCGACGCCGAGCGCATGGTGGTCAACGTCGCCTCGCTCTATCGAGAGTTCGGCTCCAAACAGGAACTCGGCATCATGGAACTGTTCGCCGAGATGGGCAGGTTTCATGCCGAACGAAAAGGTCACGGGCACGCACACTAGGACGCGCCGGGCAACCCCTCGCGTCGTGGATCGTTGGGCGCCGGAAGGAGCGCGCCATGCAGATCGCCACGTTCAAGGACATGTACATCGCCGAATTGCAGGAACTCCGCAGCCTCGAAGCGCAGCTTGCCGACGCGTTGCCGCGCATGGCGGCGGCGGCTTCGCATCCTTCGCTGAAGAAGCTTCTGGCGGACCATCGCCAGAAGACGCTCGCCAAAGAGGAGCGGCTCGAGTCGATCCTCTCCCGGCACAAGGCCAAGGTGCGGGAGCATACCGATCAGGCCATGCAGGCGCTGATTGCCGAGACCAAGAAGATGCAGATGATCGTCACGGTGCCGCACCTGCGCGATGCTGCGCTGATCGCCTCGACCCTGAAAGTCGCGCACTACGCGATTGCCGCCTATGGCTCTGCAGCGGCACTCGCAGGCCAGCTCGATCTGCGTGACGACCAGAATCTGCTGCGCGAAAGCCTGGAAGAAGAGAAGAAGGCCGACTTCATGCTGAGTAGGCTCGCCAAAAGCGAAGTCAACCAAGCCGCCTTGGCCGCATAGCGCGGGGCGGGCCTGATCATTAACAACCAAACGGTTGACATTGCCTGGGGGAGCGTCAATATTCAACCGCATGGTTGAATTAAACGCTCCGCAGTTGGACTCCGTCTTCCATGCCCTCGGCGACTCCACGCGGCGGCAGATGCTGCGCGACCTCGCCGATGGCGAGCGCACGGTCGGCGAGCTTGCCAAACCGTTCTCGATCTCGCTCGCTGCGGCATCGAAGCACATCAAGGCCCTGGAAAATGCCGGCCTGATCCGCCGCGAGGTGCGCGGCCGCACGCACCTCTGCCGCCTGGAACCCGGGCCGCTCGCCAGCGCCCACCAGTGGCTGAACTACTACGAGTTCCATTGGAGCGACCATCTCGATCGCCTCGAAGAGTTGCTCCTCGAGGAGGACGCAAAAAAATCCCCGCCCGCCAAGAAAGGAAACGACCAATGACCGACGCCGCGCCCGTCGACCCTTATGGTTTGCTGACCGAACCGGCCACCTTGAAGATCCAGCGTCTCCTGCCCGGCCCCATGGAGCGCATCTGGGTCTACCTCACGGAGAGCGACATGCGGCGCAAGTGGCTGGCGTCGGGCTTCATGGAGATGAGGGTCGGTGCACCCTTCGAGCTGGTGTGGCGCAACAACGAACTCAGCGACCCGCCCGGCCAGCGCCCGGAAGGCTTCAGTGACGAGCATCGCATGCACAGCCGCATCACCGAGCTCGATCCGCCGCGCAAGATCTCCTTCACCTGGCAGAACACCGGCGACGTGACGTTCGAGCTCGAGCCCAGGGACGACAAGGTGCTGCTGACCGTCACGCATCGCCGCCTGCCCGACCGGCGCACCATGCTGATGGTCGGCCCGGGGTGGCACATGCACCTCGACATCCTCGCCGCACGCGCGGGCGGCACCGAGACGGAACCGTTCTGGGACGGCTGGCGACGCCTACAGAAGGAATACGAAAAGCGCCTGCAGGACGTGACGTAGGCTGACGCTGCGTGACGCCCACGCGGGCCCCCGCCCCCATGGAACTCGAGGCGGTAGCACACAGGAGGAACGAAGAGCCACCGGACAGCGATCATCCTGCAGTTCCATCAGCCGCGGAAGGCTGGCGCGACGGCACTTTCGGCCTATATGGTTTCTCTCCCACAGGAGCAGACGATGCCGACCTACGCCAAGACCAAAGAGGCCCTGTCGAAGCTTACGCCCGAGCAGTATCGCGTCACCCAGCAGAGCGGCACCGAGATGCCCGGCACCGGGGCGCTGCTGCACAACAAGGAGCCGGGCATCTATGTCGACATCGTCTCGGGCGAGCCGCTGTTCGCCTCATCCGACAAGTACGAATCGGGCTGCGGCTGGCCCTCTTTCACCAAACCCATCGAGCCCGCCAACGTCGCCGAGCTCAGCGACAGCAGCCACGGGATGATCCGCACCGAGGTGCGCTCCAAGCACGGCGACAGCCATCTCGGCCACGTCTTCCCCGACGGTCCGCGCGATCGCGGCGGTTTGCGCTACTGCATCAATTCGGCCTCGCTGCGCTTCGTCCATCGCGACGACATGAAGGCAGCGGGCTATGGCAACTATCTCGACCAGGTGGAGGACGTGCGATGAGCCAAGAACGCGCAGTGCTGGCCGGCGGCTGTTTCTGGGGCATGCAGGACCTGATCCGCAAGCAGCCCGGAGTCCTGAAGACTCGGGTCGGCTATACCGGCGGCCATGTCGCCAACGCGACCTACCGCAACCATGCCGGCCACGCCGAAGCGATCGAGATCATCTACGATCCGGCCAAGACCAGCTACCGGCAGATCCTGGAATTCTTCTTCCAGATCCACGATCCGACGACGCTCAACCGCCAGGGCAACGACCTCGGCACCAGCTATCGCTCGGCGATCTTCTATACCGATGACGAGCAGCGCCGGATCGCCGAGGACACCATCGCCGACGTCGAGGCCTCGGGCCTGTGGCCCGGCAAGGTCGTGACCGAGGTGTCCAAGGCTTCCGACTTCTGGGAAGCCGAGCCCGAGCACCAGGATTACCTGGAGCGCATCCCCAACGGTTACACCTGCCACTTCATCCGGCCGGGCTGGAAACTTCCGGTGCGGGCGAAGGCGGCGCTGCGGGCCTGATCCTTCCGGACCGCTGGCCTCCGGCCGGCTCATGATCATAGGGCCGGCCGAGGATCCGGCGGGCGGCTTCACGTTGGGCGGCGGGACCTTCCCCTACTTCGACGACGCGCCGGGAGCGCAATGCGCGAAATCTTCGGCCGGCCCTTCGACCTTCTGCTCGGCCGCAGGACCTACGACATCTTCGCTGCGCACTGGTCATACATCAGCGATCCGCACGATACTTTCGCCGCGATGTTCGACGGCATCACCAAGTACGTCGCCCCACGTTCCAGCCCGGTGAAGCCGAGGTCCTTCCGGACCGGCGTGATCGTGACCCGCTACACGCCCGACGGCGCGGTCAGGACCGGCGACTTCAGCCAGACCGCGAGCCGAGGGCGCCGAGCTCGAGCGGCGGCGCAAGCTCACGTGATCCTCGTCGGGAGCGCGCCATTCCGGTGCGCGCTCCCGTCAAGGACTAATCCGCGCGCACGAAGCCGTAGCGCAGGTTCGACCGCTCCGCCGACGCCAGCGTGTGCTCCTTCTTGAGCGCGGCGAAGCGGTCCTCGGAGTAGGCCGGCATCCTGGTGTTGGAAGCGGCCTTCAGCCTGATGCCGTACATCGCCAGCGCGTTGTTCGCGAAGATCATCTGCTTGGTCATGCTGTTGGCGTCGCCAAGGGCCGCGAAGCCGTACTTCGTTCGCATGTCCTCGGGAATCTCCAGTCGGCGCATGGCCTCGATCTGCCACTGAGGCGAACCGTACCACACCGAATCGGTGCCCCACAGGACGTGGTCGGCGCCCATGCCCTTGACCAAGGTGCCGACCATGGCGGCGCAGAATTTCGGATGCGACACCGCCGAGTTGGCGAAGGCCGTGCCGAGCTCGGCATAGACGTTGTTGACTCCGAACTTCTGCGGGATATCGGCAAGGTCGCTCACCCAACGGATCCGGCCGGTCTGCTCGAACTCCGTCCAGGCCTGGTCGGGCAACTCGAAGGCCGGGCGTAGGCAGGCGTGGTACATCACGAACTTCATCTGCGGCCAGTCCTTGGCCGCCTTGCCGATGTCCTGTGCCGTCGCGTACTCCCACACACCTGCATACGACTTCTCGTAGTCCGGCGGCAGCAGGCCCTTGTGGATGCAGATCGTAGTGATGCCCGCCTTCACCGCTTTCTCGTAGAATGGGTAGACCAGCTTCTCGTCGTCGAGCCGCCACGGGAACTTCGACGGGTTGAGCGGGTCGCCGATCGTATAGCCCTTCCACGATTCGGGCTTGTGCACGGCAATCGCCTTGTCGACCTGGTCCATCCAGCCGGTCTGGCCGGGCGTGATCAGGGCGTGCGACAGCAGCCGGCGCGAGCCCGCGAAGCCGTTTATCAGGGCACGCGCTTGCGCCATCTGCTCGTTCGAGAGGAACCACCAGGTCGGATCATCGAACGGCGCGCCGCTCAACAGGGCGAGGCTGGTGTCGCTGTCGTAAAAGACCTCCTTCACGTAGTTCTGGAACTTGTAGCGGGCGAGCGACGATACGCCCTCGGCCTTCAGCTTCGGGTTCCAGTTCCGGCTCGCGAACTCGGCCAGGCCCAGCAGTTCCTTGTGGTCGAAGTCGTCGCGCACGAAGTGCGTCTGCACATCGAAGATGAACTGGCCCTCCAGGCCTTGCGCACGGGCCTGCGCCAGCTCGGGCTCGCGCGCCTCGGCCGGCGTCACCTGGAAGACGTTGCCGCCGTAGATCTCGTTCATGGCGACGAAGGCCGCGGCCATGCCGCAACTCGTGCGCATGAACTGCCGGCGACTCAAGCCAAGCCGGCCGGCATTGGCGTCGGCGAGCTCTACGATCCGGCGCTCGACCTTCTTCTGGGTGGCGCTCTGCCTCGGCGGCAGATACTCGCCATTGGACACGATCTGAGTCGGAATCGGCGTTGCCGCCGAGGCTTCCTCGGCGCCTGCGACCAGGCGCTGTTCGCGTTCACTGAGCCAGATACCCATCGGTTTCCTCCGTCTTGTTGGACAACGTGAAGAACCGATCGGCGTGCGCTTCTTTCGGGCGCGCGCGGTCGGTCAGGGCGATGACGCTTTGCTCGTAAAGGTGTCTTCCGGAAAACTGGTCATGCCGTTTACCCCGGTTACACTCGCGCGAATCTAAGGCCCGCCGGCCTCCGCCGTCCAGTGCGGCGCCCGCATATCTTCCGCGCTAGAGCCAGCGTCGGACGCGCTTTCGATAGCCGCGATAGGCCTCGCCGAAGCTGCGCTCTAGATAGGCTTCCTCGCGGGCGACGACGCCGTAGCGAATGATCAGCGCGAAGGGCACGAGCATTGCCGGCAGCCAGAGCGTGTCGAAGGCGATCCCCAGCCCGATCAGGCCGCCGAACATGCCGAGATAGATGGGATTGCGCGTGAAACGGTATGGCCCGCCGTCGACGATCGCGGTGGTCGGCCGGTTGGTGGGCACGTTCGTCCCTGCCCTCGTCATGGTGTCCATCGCCCAGAACGCAAGGGCAAGTGCCAGGACGAACACCACCGCTCCGATCAGACCGCCGGGCCAGTCATCGGGCACGAACGGCAGGGGTTCCAGCCAGGTGAGGGTAAATCCGGCGGCGAGGGCAACCGCCCAGGCGATCGGCGGCCGGACGAGGACTTGGGCAGTCTGCGTGTTTTCGCTCATGGCGGCGGCAACTCCTTCTCGCGAAGGCACGTTGAACGTTCGTCTGCCTCTACCACGGAGATGACATATGCTGAAATCAGTCGTTCTCGCAGCTTTTCTCACTAGCGGCGCGATCAGTGCGTACGCCCAGACCCAGACCGCCCCGACACAACCGCCTTCGCCGGCACCGGCGACCTCACCCACCGCTCCCCCTGCCGACCGCACGGTGTCGACTGGCGACTTCAACGCCAAGAGCGACATCGCGGCGAGTGCGCTGATCGGCACCAAGGTGCGAAACGCGAACAAGGATTCGATCGGCAAGATCGACGACGTCTATCTCGACAAGGATGCCAAGGTCACCGACGTCGTGATCTCGGTCGGTGGCTTCCTCGGCGTCGGCTCCAAGGACGTCGCGGTGAAGTGGAGCGACATCACCATCGGTCAGGAGGACAACTCGGCGGTGCTGACCACATCGCTGACCAAGGAAGCTTTGATGGCGCTGCCGGACTACACCAAGACCGACCGCCGCAAGCCCGCCCAGCCGGAAACCGCGGCCGCCCCGCCGGCCCGGCCGGCAGCACCGACCCAGAGCCGCTAAGTCGGCATTCGACAAAATAGAGGCGCCCCCGATGAAGGGGCGCCTCTTCTCGTTGGCAGTGACGACTAGCGGAAGTGCGGATTGGCGGGCGCGCGATCCCATTGGTTCGGCTGGCCGTCGCCGTCGCGATCCTGGTCGTAACGGTTCGGCACGCCGTCGCGGTCCTGGTCGCCGCCGCGTCGGCGATTGTTGTTGTACTGGTCGTAGGCGTTGGGGATACCGTCGCGATCGCGATCGCCCCACGCACCGCCGCGCGGCGGCTGCTGCGCCTGCTGTGGATATTGCGGGCCGATCTGAATTGTCTGGGCGTTGACCGGTTGGGGTAGCGCCAGCGCGAGCGCCAGCGCCAGCGCTGCAAGGGTTGCGGTTGAAGCGATCACAGAAAGTCTGATCGAACGAGGCATGTGAGAATCTCCGTGCGTAGTGGTGCCAGCCAACGCACAACCGGCGGCATGGTGGCAACGCCCCGCGCTCGGCACCCATGACAATCCTGCGCGCGGCCCGCCGGCAACCGATTTCGCAGCGCTGCGTTGCGTGCGCGCACGGCCCGCCATTGGTGCTAGGCTACGGGCCATGACCACATACGCCGACTACAAGCCCCTTACCTTTCACGACGCGGCCCATCGTTTCATCGACGGCAACGACAGCCCGCGCGCCTATCTGGAGCGCTGCCTCGAAACCATCGCGGCACGCGAGCCCATTGTCAAAGCGCTGACCGCCATGCACGAATCCGGCGCGCGGGTTGCCGCCGACGCCAGCACGCAGCGCTGGAAGGCCGGCACGCCGCTGTCACCGATCGACGGCATGCCGGTCGCCATCAAGGACCTGCTCGAGACCAGGGACATGCCCACCGAGATGGGCTGTGCGGCGATGAAGGGAAACTTCCCCAAGCGCGACAATGCCGGCGTGTGGGCGCTGCGTCAGGCGGGCGCGGTGATCCTCGCAAAGACGGTGACGGCGGAGCTGGGCGGCTCGCATCCCGGCCCGACGACCAATCCGTTCGACCCGGCGCGCACGCCGGGCGGGTCGTCGTCAGGCTCGGCCGCGGCGGTCGGCGCCAACATGGTGCCGGTGGCAATCGGCACCCAGGTCGGCGGTTCGATCATCCGCCCGGCCGCCTATTGCGGGAACTTCGCGCTGAAGCCGACGCAGGGCGGCATCAATCGCGGCGAGCGCCTGGCGACCAGCCAGAGCACGCACGGCCCGCACGCGGGCTGCCTGGAAGACATGTGGCAGACGGCGATCGAGCAGGCCAAGCGCTGCGGCGGCGACCGCGGTTCTCTGGGACTGATCGGACCGGACACGCTGCCTGCCGCCATTAGGCCCAACCGCCTGATCGTGCTCGAGACCGAAGG
>JAEZIF010000350.1 GCA_023416135.1 Pseudomonadota bacterium | reverse complement strand
CCCACCGCGGCGGGCCGCATGGCGCGCGATTGGCTGCAGACCGGAAGCCAGTACCAGGTCATCCATGCGCTCGCGATCATGGGTGTGGTCGTCCTCGTGCGCAGCGCGACGGTGAATGCTCCCGTCGCCTTGGTCGCCCAGTGCCTGTTCCTGGTCGGCAGCGTGCTCTTTCCGGGCGCGCTATACGCGCTCGCCTTCGGCGGCCCGCGCTGGATGGGAGCGGTGGCGCCGATCGGCGGCACGGCCTTCATCCTGGGATGGTTGAGTCTTGCCCTTGCTGCGTTGATGAGGCCGGGGGCCGACTGACCTCAGGGCCGGCTTGCCCGCGACAGCATATCGTCGAGCAGGGCCCGCGAGCGGCTCCGGTCGAAGAAGCGCTGGTGAAGCATCTGCTTGTTGCGGGCGGCCGAGGTCAGGTAGAAGCGCTCGTAGAGAAAGCCGCGTCCTCCCAAGGACGAGCCGACGAAATCCCAGGCCATGCGGAACACGGCGGCCCGCTCGTCGGCTGTCGCGCCGTCCGCACCATGGAGCATTTCGTCGATCAGCGGCCGCAGCTTGGGATCGTCGAGCTGCGCCCGACTCGGCGTGGTGAGCAGGTTGTGGCTGCCGATGAGCGTGATTATCTCCGCAACACGTGGCATCCAGACGGCCAGCATCGATCGCATGGGCTCGATCGCGGCGCCGTTCGGGAACCACACCCCGTCCTCGCGCGCCGCGGCCTGCTCGAGCGACAGTTCCAAGGCATTGGCGGACAGGCGGACATAACAGGCGAGCTCGCCCAGCATCTCCGTCGTCGCAGGCGAATAGTCGCCGATCAGCTCGGCCATGCGGGTGGCGAGCCCATAGGCGAATTCCAGCTTGGTCAGCGCCCGGATCGTCGACTGAGTGGTCATGCTGATGGCGTAGCCGGTCTGGCGCATCGAATTGTAGATCTCTACGTCGCCGTCGATGAAGACGCGGTCCCATGGCACCAGCACGTCGTCGAAGATGCAGAAGGCGTCCTGTTCGTCGAAACGCGATGACAGCGGCTTGTCGAACGGATCGGCGCCCGGCGCCGAGGCCGAATCGCGGCACAGGAACTTGAGGCCGGGCGTGTCGAGCGGAACGGCGAACGATATCGCGTACTCGGTTGCCCCCGCGGGAATGGGCTGTCCCGGATAGACGGTCTGCTCGTCCGCGTAAGGGGCGAGCGTGGCCAGCACCCTGGCGCCCCGCACGACGATGCCGTCGGACGTCTCGCCGACCTTTCTCACCGTCACCCTGTTGCCCAGGACCTGCCCGTCGGTCCGCTTGTCGACGGTCGGCTGGATGATTGTGTGGGTGAGGGAGATGTCGGCGTCGCCCAGGCGGCGCTGGAAGTTCACGAGGTTCTCCGCGCCGCGCGCGTTGCGCCCGTCGGCGCCGGCCCATACGCGCGGCGCGGATGCGAAGGCGGCGAACTTCATGTTCATGTAGTCGGGCGTGCGGCCCATGATTCCCATGGAGCCCTCCGACAGCCGCACCAGTCCGGCGTGGCGATGGCGCAGCTCCTCGCGCGAGCGCGGGATCATGTGGCTGACGTTGGTCGGCTGGCCGGTTTGCGGATGGGTGAACTGGCATTCGTCCGCGTGGTCGTGCTGTCGGTCGAATATCCTTGCCAGGCTTTCCGCGCCGCCGCGCAGCTTGGGGTGCGCAGTGACGTCCTCGACCTTCTCGCCGTCGACCCAGATTTCCCGCTTCGTCTTGCGGAGGCCCTCGAGAAACTGCGAACCCGTGCGCACACCCATGTTTCTCCTCCCCGATCCTGCGTCCTGCTCGACGTCTTGCTTGTCTGTAGTGATCGCTACATGATGTAACGATCATCCCAGCAATCTCCGGCGAGGTCAAAGTGAAGAGCAGGCCCGTTGCCTCCCGCCCGGCCGAGCCGCTCCGCCGCGCCGGTCGGCGCGGCTCGGCCGGCGGGAACGATCGCCGACGACGACAGGGCGGCGCGCAGTCGCGGCTGCGGATCCTCGAGGCGACGTTCGAGCTCGCGCATGAACTCGGCTATCAAGGCACGTCGATCTCCAAGGTCGTCGAGCGGTCGGGACTGCCCGCCAGCTCCGTCTATTGGCACTTCGCCGACAAGGACGCGCTGTTCGCCGCGATGATCCAGCACAGCTTCGACCAGTGGCTGGCTTCCCTGCCGAAATGGACCCCGCCCGACAAGGCTGCGCGCCGCGGCGACGAGATCGCCGCCCGCATCCGCTCGGTCGTCGGCAGCATCGCCGCCAATCCCGAGTTCTGGCGTCTCGGCCTGATGCTCTCCCTGCAGCGCCAGCCCGCCGAACTTCAGGCGCGGCAGCGGTTCAAGGAGATCCGCGGCCGCGTGATCGCCGGCCTGGCGTCCTTCTGGCGGCATGTCCTGCCCGCCGGCCATCTCCGGCGCTCGCCCGATCTGCCCGACCTGCTGGCCCGCATCTTCATGGCGACCGCCGACGGCTTGTTCGTGTCGGCCCAGATCGACAGCGACTACGACTACGATCGGCTCGCCGATCTCTTCGCGGACATGCTGGAGGCGGCCGCTGCCCGGCTGGGCTGACGGCGGGCACGCTGAACGGGTCGGACTAGCTCGGCTAGGCGAGCTGCTCGTCCAGAAGCTTGAGCGCCTCGGCTGCGAAAGCGCGCATGTTGGCGACGCGGTCGTTCGAACCGGTACGCAGGGTGCGCGCGATCTTGCCCTTGGGGCCGACGACGGCGACGCAAGTGTGACCGGCGGGGTCGCCGTAGGAATTGCCGGTCGGGCCGGAGGCGCCGGTCTCGGCCAATCCCCAGGTCGTGTTCAGCCTCTCGCGCACCAGCTCGGCGGCGAGGATGGCCCAAGGTTCGGACGAGGAACGGATTCCTTTGCGCTTGTCCGGACTCGCGGTCAGGAAGGCTTCTCCCGCCGGGCGCGTGTAGACCACGGCGCCGCCCATGAAGTAGGCCGAGGCGCCGGGTACGGCGAGCAACACGGCGGAGACCAGGCCGCCGGCCGACGATTCGGAAACGCCGACCGTTTCCTTGCGCGCCTTCAGTTTCTCACCGACTTTCTTGGCCAGTGGCAGAAGCGAATCCATTCGTCAGTCCTTTTTCTCGGTGAAGATATCGAGCGCCAGCGGCACCTGCTGGCCGAGCCATATTGCCCGGTCGCGATGGTCTTCCAGGTCCTGGCCGGTGTTGGGATGCACGAAGATCGTGAGGTCGCCACGGTTGAGCGCCAGCCACGACAATAGCGGTGCCAACTGCTCGTTCTTGAACGCCACCTGGTAGCTGAAGCGCGGATGCGGCCCGACCGGCCGTTCGTGGAAGCGGCCCATCTCGATCTCGAAAGTCTTCTCGATCTTTTCGCGCAACGCTCGCGCCGGCTCCGTCGTGATGGCGTCGAAGTAGACGTGGGCGTGCCAGTCCTTGATGACTTCCGGGATTTTCGTCGTGTCCATGCGCTCACCCTATCACACTGCAGCACCCGCCTGTCGGAACCTTAGGCCGTTCCCCGATACGGGCGCACTTGCTAGGCTTTGCCCATCATGAACTTCGATTTCTCCGACGACCAGAAGCTGCTCAAGGAGCAGCTCCGCAAGTTCCTCACCGACAAGTGCCCGGCCAAGGTCGTGCGTCGTGTGCTGGACGGCAACGAAACTCACGCCGACGAAGTCTGGCAAGGCCTCGTCGAGCTCGGCGTGCCGGCGACCGGCATTCCCGAAGAGTATGGCGGGCTTGGCCTCTCGCCGCTCGAACTCTGCGTCATCGCCGAGGAGGTTGGCCGCGCCACGGCGCCCGTGCCGTTCGACACGTCGGTCGTGCTGGCGACCGAGGCGCTGAAGCTCGCGGGCTCGGACGCGCAGAAGAAGAAGTGGCTGCCCGAGCTGGCGGCCGGCAAGGCGATCGGCACGGTCGCCGTCGCCGAGGGGCCGCAGCCGCCCAAGCCGCGGTCCATCCGCACGACCTTCGGCGGCGGCCGGCTGAACGGCAAGAAGGTGCCGGTGGCCGATGGCGAGGCGGCGACGTTCGCGATCGTGCTCGCCAACACCGGCGGGCAAGGCGATCGCGCGGTGTCGCTGGTGCTGGTCGATCTGGCGCAGCCCGCCGTTGCGAAGAAGCGCGTCGAAACCATCGATCCCGCGCGCAAGCATGCCGAGCTCACCTTCAAGGATGCCACCGCCGAGCTTTTGGGTGCTGAAGGCGAGGGCTGGCGGACGCTGGAACGGCTCTACGATGCCGCCGCGGTGTACTTCGCGTTCGCGCAGGTCGGTGGTGCCGAGGCGGCGATGTGGATGGCGCGCGACTACGCCTTGCAGCGCCAGGCCTTCGGCCGAGCCATCGGTTCCTACCAGGCGATCAAGCACAAGCTCGCCGACTGCTACGTCAAGCTCGAGCTGGCGCGCTCCAACGCCTACTACGGCGCCATGATGCTGACCGACGGCGGAGCGGACCTGCCGCTGGCCGCGGCGGCGGCGCGCATCGCGGCGACCGATGCCTACGACTTCGCATCGAAGGAGAACATCCAGACCCATGGCGGCATCGGCTTCACCTGGGAGGCCGACACGCAGTTCCACTATCGCCGGGCGCGCGTGATGGCGCTGGCGCTGGGTGGGCCGATGGCCTGGAAGGACAAGCTGGTAAGCCGACTGGAACAGAAGAACGCCGCGTAAGACGCGTCAGGAGGAATTCATGGACTTCAACGACACTCCCGAAGAAGCCGCCTTCCGCAAGGAAGTGCGCGCCTGGCTCGACGCCAACGCCACGCGCAAGAGCGACGACAAGGCGAGCTTCCGGGCCCGCAACGACGATCCCGAGCTTTTGAAGAAGGCCAAGGCCTGGCAGGACAAGAAGGCCAAGGCGGGTTACGCGCGCATCACCTGGCCCAAGGAATATGGTGGCCGCGGCGGCTCGCCGATCCTGCAGGTGATCTACCAGCAGGAGGAGTCGAACTATCTGGTGCCGCTGGGCTTCTTCGACATCGGGCTCGGCATGTGCATCCCGACCATGATGGCCTACGCCACGCCCGAGCAGCTCAAGCGCTACGTCAAGCCCGCGCTGCACGGCGAGGAAGTGTGGTGCCAGCTCTTCTCCGAGCCGGCGGCCGGCTCCGACGTCGCCGGCATCCGCACCAGGGCCGAGCGCGCCAAACTGCCCGATGGGGGCGACGGCTGGGTGATCAACGGCCAGAAGGTCTGGACCTCGGGCGCGCACTACAGCGACTACGGCATCATCATCACCCGCACCGACCCGAACGTGCCGAAGCACTCGGGCCTCACCATGTTCTTCCTGTCGATGAAGACGCCGGGCGTCGAGGTGCGGCCGATCAAGCAGATGTCGGGCGGCGCCAACTTCAACGAGGTGTTCTTCACCAACGTGCACATCCCCGACAGCCAGCGGCTGGGCAAGGTCGGCGAGGGCTGGAAGGCTGCCCTCACGACGCTGATGAACGAGCGTCTTGCGGTCGGCATGCCGTCGGGCGGCCTCGATGTCGACGAGTTGATGGAACTCGCCCGCGACACCGACCTCGAGGACGGGCCGGCGATCCGCAACCAGCAGGTCCGCTCGAAGATCGCCGACTGGTACGTCCAGCAGCAGGGCCTGAAGCTCACGCGCTACCGCACTCTGACGGCGCTTTCCAAGGGCCAGACGCCCGGGCCGGAATCCTCGATCATCAAGATCGTCGCCGCCCCCAAGATGCAGGACATGGGCGCTTTCGCCATGGAGCTGATGGGGCCGGGCGGCATCATGAAGGATGAGGTGCCGCACGCCGCGGGCTTCCAGGCGCAATGGATCGGTGGCGCCGGCTTCCGCATCGCCGGCGGCACCGACGAGATCTTGCGCAACATCGTCGCCGAGCGTGTGCTGGGCATGCCGGCGGACGTGCGGGTCGACAAGGACGTGCCGTTCAACCAGTTGACGCGCTCATAGCGCGTCAACGGCCGCCAGGCGCATGTGAACGCGCCTGAAGCATGATGGGTCCACCTGGACCCATCATGCCCGGTGAAACAAGCACAGACCGGGCGCGCGAATGAGATCAAGTGGAACCGCGCACGCGGTTCCACCTGATCTCATTCCGCTCTACCGCATCTTCAGCGCCCACTCCGTGTACTTCTTCGCCTGTGCCTGCAGGTCGGCGTAGTACTTGGCGTATTCCGCGCCGACCATCGGCTTCAGCGCCAGGCCGACCGCATCCATCTTCTCTTTCATCTCCGGGCTGTTGATCGCCTTCAGGAAGGTGGTCTCGATCACCTTGACGACGTCGGCCGGCACGCCCTTGGGCGCGCCGACGCCGCGGGTCGAGGAGGAGATCACGGTGGGGAAGCCCAGCTCCTTGGTCGTCGGCACGTTGGGCAGGAACTTCGAGCGCTCGTTGTCGGTGACGCAAAGTCCGCGGCACTCGCCCGACTGCACACGCTTGAAGACGCCGCCGACATTGTCGAAGGCGCAATCGACATGGCCGCCGAGCACGCCGGTGATCTGCTGCGCACCGCCGTCGAAATGGACAATGCGGAACTCCGCCCCCGTCGCCTCCTGCATCATCAGGATGGCGAGATGGTCGTCACTCAGGATGCCCGTGGTGCAGGCGCTGAGCTTGCCGGGGTTCTTCTTCGCCGCGTCGATCAGGTCGGCCAGCGTCTTGTAGGGGCTGTCGCCCTTGACCCAGACCAGTCCGGGGTCGAGCACCTGGTTGATGATGGGAACGAAGCTGTCGACGGTGAACACCGCCTTACGCTCGGGATCGAGCGTAATGGTGTTCATGCCCGGCAGGTTGAGGAAGCAGAGGGTGTAGCCGTCGGGCCGGGCTCGCGCCGCCTCGGTGAAGCCGATCTGGCCGCCGGCACCCGCCTTGTTCACGACCGTGATCGGCTGGCCGAAGTCCTTCTCGGCCGCAGCGGCCAGGATGCGCGCGCCGACATCGGTGCTGCCGCCGGCCGGGAAGGCGACGATGAGCTGCACCGCACGGCGCGGATAGTTCTGCGCCAGCGCAGGGCCCGCGACGGCAGTGGCCGCCGAGGCGGCGAGCAAGGTTCGACGTTGAAGCAACATTTCACTCCTCCCTTTGAAATCGGTCACTCGACGTCGCTTTCGCGCAGGGGCGACAGCGCGGCCGGGCGGAAGGCCAGGGCCCCGATCACGATCACCGGGACCGCCAGCAGGGCGAGCGCCACGGGGCGGTCGAGGAAGATCGCGAAGCTGCCGCCGGAGATCTCCAGGGTCGTGCGCAACGATTTCTCCATCATCGGCCCCAGGATCAGGGCAAGGATGGCGGGGGCTATCGGGAAATCGAGCTTGCGCAAGAGATAGCCGACGATGCCGAAGCCCAGCATCACCCAGACGTCGAACAGGCTCTGCTTCAACCCATAGGCGCCGATCACGCAGAAGATCAGCACGCCGCCGCACATGTAGCTGAAGGGGATCTTCAGCAGCTTGGCCCACAGCCCGACCAGCGGCAGGTTCAGGATCAACAGCAGCACGTTGCCGACGAAGAAGCTCGCGATCACCGTCCACACCAGCGCCGGCTGCTCCTTGAACAGGAAAGGCCCGGGGGTGATGCCGTTGACGATGAAGGCGCCCATCAGCACCGCGATGGTGGGCGAGCTCGGGATGCCGAGGGCCAGCAGCGGCACCATGGCGGCGTTGGCATAGGCGTTGTTGGCGGTCTCTGCCGAGGCCACGCCCTCGATGGCGCCCTTGCCAAAGCGCTCCGGTGTCTTGGAGACGCGCTTCTCCAGCACGTAGGCCATGAAGGTGGGCACGATCGAGCCGACGCCGGGGATCAGGCCCAGGACGAAACCCACGACCGTGCCGCGGCCGATGGCACCCGCCGAATCGCGGCATTCCTGTCGCGTCGGTAGCCAGCTCTTCAGCTCGGCGCTGACCATGTGGGTCTGGCGCGATTCGGCGGCCAGCAGCAGCTCGGCGATGCCGAACAGGCCCATCACCACCGGCACGAAGCCGATGCCGTCGTAGAGCTCCTCGACGCCGAAGGTGAAGCGCGGGGCGCCGCGCACCGGATCGAGGCCGCTCATGGCGAGCAGCAGGCCGATCACGGTCATCAGCAGTGCGGCCAGGATGTTCCTGCCGGCAAGGCCGACGACCAGGCAGAGGCCCGCCACCATCAGGGCGAAGAATTCGGCGGGGCCGAACTTCAAGGCGAGCGAGGCCAGCGGCATGGCGACCACGACCAGCGCCACGGTGGCGAGCGTGCCGCCGATGAACGAGCCGATGGCGGCGATGCCGAGCGCCGAGCCGGCACGGCCTTGGCGCGCCATCTGGTGGCCGTCGATACAGGTCACGACCGAAGCTGCTTCGCCCGGCACGTTGATCAGCACCGAGGTGATGGTGCCGCCGTACATCGCGCCGTAGTAGATGGCGCACAGCATGATGATGGCGCCGGTGGCGTCGAGGCTGAAGGTGAGCGGGATCAGGATTGCCGTGCCGGCAGCCGGTCCCAGTCCGGGCAGCACGCCGATCAGCGTGCCGAGGATGCAGCCCACCAGCGCGTAGATCAGGTAGTACCAGGAGAGCGCCGCGGCAAAGCCCGCGAGCAGATGACCGAGCGATTCCACCGCCTAGATCCCCAGCCGTCCGGTCGGCAGGAGCACGTCCAGCCAAGTGGTGAAGACGTAGTAGACGCCGAAGCTGCCCAGCACCGAGAACAGCACGATCGGCAGCCAGCGCCGCTCGCCGAGCCCGATCACCAGCACCGCGTTGAATACCAGCATGCTGAGCCGGAAGCCGACGAAATCCATCACCAGGGTGACGGCAGCCAGCAGCAGCACGATGAAGAGCCAGCGTTTGCCGCCTTCGCCGTGTGGCAGGATCCGGGTTTCGGCATCGGAAGGATCGGCCGCTTCGCGGAACGTCGTGATCAGCAGCGCCGCCGCGAGCAGGGCGCCGATCAAGCCCAGCCAGAACGGAAAGAAACCCGGGCCCGGGCCCAGGCGGTCGGTCAGCGACAGCAGCAGCGACTGCCAGATCGCGAACAGGCAGAAG
The DNA here is from genome assembly GCA_023416135.1 of Pseudomonadota bacterium. Lineage (GTDB taxonomy): Bacteria > Pseudomonadota > Alphaproteobacteria > Reyranellales > Reyranellaceae > Reyranella. Next base: position 3,297 of record JAEZIF010000350.1, on the reverse strand, counting down.
ACCAGCATGAGGCCGGTCGCAGCAAGCCGACCTCGGCGCATGCCCGGTGGCCCTCCCAGTTTTCTTTTTCTCTTCTGGCGGGCAGCATAGGGCCAAATCGGCACTGGGTGAAAGATCAGGAGGAAGGATGAACAGGCTTGACGGCAAGGTTGCGTTCCTGTCGGGCGCGGCACGCGGCATCGGCGGCGCCACGGCCAAGCTCATGGCCCAAGCCGGCGCCAAGGTGGCGATCGGCGACGTTCTCGATGAGCGCGGGCGGCAGACGGCGAAGGAGATCGAGGCGGCGGGCGGCCAGGCGCTCTATGTCTCGCTCGACGTCACCAGCGAGGCGAGCTGGGCGGCCGCGATGGATGCCACGGTGAAGAAGTTCGGCAAGCTCGACGTGCTGGTGAACAATGCCGGCGTCTTCAACGGCAAGGGCGTCGAGGACGCCACGCTCGACGAATGGAACAAGCTCGTCGCGGTAAATCTGACCGGCGTCGTGCTGGGCACGCGCGCGGCGCTGCCGCATCTGAAGGCGAGCGGGCCGAAGAGCGAGCACGGTGCCGCCATCGTCAACCTCGCATCGATCGCGGGGCTCGTCGGCTCGCAGCTCGACCCGCTCTATTCGCTGACCAAGGGCGGCGTGACGTTGTTCACCAAGTCGACGGCGCTGGAGTTCGGGCGCAAGGGCTACAAGATCCGGGTCAATTCGATCCATCCCGGCCTCATCGAGACCGACATGGGCCAGCAGACCTTTGCCATGCGTGCCCGCCAGCAGGGCACCAACGACACCGAAAAAGCGCGCCAGACCACGCTCGCCATGCACCCGATCGGCCGGCTCGGCGTTGCCGACGACATCGCCAAGGGCATCGTGTTCCTGGCGTCGGACGATGCGGGCTTCATGACGGGGGCGGGCCTGGTCGTCGACGGCGGCTGGACGGCCCATTGAAATGTCATTGAACGCTCTCGCCGTCTCACTGCTCGCCGCCCTGCTGATGCTGGGCGGCGCCGCCGCCGGTGTCCTGCTTCGCCGCAGGCTTCCTCACCATCACCTGAACGAGCATTCGAAGGACGTGGTGCGGCTCGGGGCGAGTCTCGTCGGCACGATCACGGCGCTGCTGCTCGGCCTGTTGATCACGTCCTCCAAGACCGCTTACGAGACGCAGCGCAGCGAGGTGAGACAGATTGCCTCCAAGCTCGTGCTGCTCGACAACCAGTTGAAGCGCTACGGACCCGAGGCCGACGCGGCCCGCGACGTGCAGCGCCGGGCTATGGCGCCCCTGATCGCCCGCATCTGGGGCGAACGGGCCGTTCGTTCGCAAGCGGGAGCGCCGTACCAGCCGAGTGTCGAAGGCGATCTGGTCTACGAGGCCGTCGAAGGGCTGAACCCGCAGAACGACGTCCAGCGAAACCTGAAGTTTCGCGCGCTCTCAACCCTTGCGGCGATCACCGAAATACGCGTGCGCCTGTTCGAGGAGGCGGAAGCAGGGATGCCGATGACCCTGATCGCCATCGTGACCCTCTGGCTGATCGTCTTGTTTGCGAGCTTCACTCTGTTTTCGCCGATCAACCCGACCGGCGCCGCCGTCCTGGCGATCATCGCCGTTTCGGCCTCGGCTGCGATATTCCTGACCCTGGAACTGAACCACCCGTTTTCCGGCCTGTTACGCATCTCCCCCGATCCCCTGCGCGACGCGCTGGGATCGCTCGGGCCCTGATGGGGCCCTGTCAGAAGATGCCGGCGGCCAGCCCCGCCGCCATGGCCGCGCCCAACTCCTCGCATCGTTCGACGAAGGCGGGCTGCCAGGGGCCCCGGCAGATCAGCGGTTCCTGGACCAGCCGCCAGCGCAGGCCGGTGAGGATGGTCTCGACGCCGCGGCGCGTGCCGGTGCCGTCGCTGCCGGCGCGGATAAAGACGGCTACCGGCAGGCCCTGTGTCTTCTCGAGCAGCGGATTGTAGGAGCGGTCGAAGAAATCCTTCAGTGCACCGCTCATGTAGCCGAGGTTCTCCGTCGTGCCGAGGACGACGGCTTGCGCGGCCAGCACGTCGTCGGGTCCGGCCTGCAGCGGCGCCACGACTTTCACGTCGATGCCCGTTTCGCCCAGCGCGCCGCGCTCGACGGCCGCCCTCAGGGAGAGGGTGTTCTCCGACGGTGCGTGCGCCACAATGAGCAGCCTTTTCGACATGGGAGGGGTTTTACCCCGTAACGCATCGACATGCTCAAGAAACTCCTGATCGCCAATCGCGGCGAGATCGCCATCCGCATCGCCCAGGCCGCCGCCGAACTCGGCATCGCCACCGCCGGCGTCCATTCCGAAGACGATTCGACGTCGTTGCATGTTCGCCGGGTCGACGAGGCGCTGGCGCTGAAGGGCAAGGGCGCCGCCGCCTATCTAGACATCGCGGCGGTGATTGATGCCGCCAGGAGGGCAGGCTGCAACGCCGTGCATCCGGGCTACGGCTTCCTGTCGGAGAACGCCGATTTCGCCCAGGCCTGCGCCGCCGCCAGGATCGCCTTCGTCGGCCCGACGCCCGATCAATTGAAATTGTTCGGCGACAAGGCGCGCGCCCGCGCCCAGGCGCAGAAGAGCAAGGTGCCAGTCCTGCCGGGCACCGGCATCGTCGACCTTGCCGGCGCCGCGGCATTCTTCAAGAAGCACGCGAAGGCCGGCATCGCCCTGAAGGCCATCGCCGGTGGCGGGGGGCGCGGCATGCGCCTGATCAAGGACGAGGGCGAGCTCGCCGATGCCTTCGCGCGCGCCGCAGCCGAGGCCAAGTCGGCGTTCGGCAACGGCGACCTCTATGCCGAGCGCCTGGTCGGTCGTGCGCGCCACATCGAGGTGCAGATCGTGGGCGACGGCAAGGGCGGCATCGTCGCCCTGGGCGAACGCGAATGCACCGTGCAGCGCCGCAGCCAGAAGATCGTCGAGGTGGCGCCCAGCCCCCGCCTCGCGCCGGCTCTGCGCAAGAAGATCGTCGCTGCCGCCGTCGCCATGGCCAAGGCCGTGAAGTATCGCAGCCTCGGCACTTTCGAGTTCCTGGTCGATGGCCAGGAGTTTTTCTTCATCGAGGCCAACCCGCGCCTGCAGGTCGAGCACACCGTCACCGAGGAGGTATGGGGCGTCGATCTGGTGAAGACGCAGCTTCTTCTGGCGGGCGGCGTGGCCCTGGCCAAGACCGGCATCGCCGAGGCCAGGCCGCGCGGGCATGCCATCCAGCTCCGCGTCAACATGGAGACCATGACCGCAGACGGCTCGGCCAAGCCGGGCGGCGGCACGCTCACTGTGTTCGAGCCGCCGTCGGGCCCGGGCATC
>JAEZIF010000336.1 GCA_023416135.1 Pseudomonadota bacterium | reverse complement strand
GCGTCAGGTCTCGATCTCGATGTCGGCGTCCTGGCAGGTCGTCGAAATCATCAAGGCCGGCGGCTGGCGCGCCGCCGACGTGCGCCCGCTGGTGCGGCTGAACGTCAGCGTCGTCTGCGCCGACGGCAGTCGCATGGAGGCCGGCGGCACCGGTTCGGGCCGGCGCGCCTCCTATGGCGACATCTTCAAGCCCGAATACTGGCAGCGCGAAGCCGACGAGGCCATCCGGCAGTCGCTGGTGAACCTGCAGTCGGTGCCGGCGCCGGCCGGCGAGATGCCGGTGGTGCTGGGCTCGGGCTGGTCGGGGGTGCTGTGGCACGAGGCGGTCGGCCACGGCCTGGAGGGCGACTTCCATCGCAAGAAGACGTCGATGTTCACCAGCATGATGGGCGACATGATCGCCTCGCCCGGAGTCACCGTCGTCGACGACGGCACCCTCGCCGACCGCCGCGGCTCGCTCACCATCGACGACGAAGGCACGCCGACGCAGCGCAACGTATTGATCGAGAACGGCCGCCTGGTCGGCCTGATGCAGGACCGCCAGAACGCGCGCCTGATGGGCGTGAAGCCGACCGGCAACGGCCGGAGACAGAGCCACGCCTGCGCACCGATGCCGCGCATGACCAACACCTTCATGCTGGGCGGCGACAAGGATCCCAAGGAGATCATCGCCTCGGTGAAGAAGGGCCTCTACTGCGCGAATTTCGGCGGCGGCCAGGTCGACATCGTGTCGGGCAAGTTCGTTTTTACCGTCACCGAGGGCTATCTGATCGAAGACGGCAAGCTCGGCGCACCGGTCAAGGGCGCGACCCTGATCGGTTCAGGCTCCGAGGCGCTGACCAAGGTGGGCATGGTCGGCAACGACATGTCGCTCGATCCCGGCATCGGCACCTGCGGCAAGGACGGCCAGGGGGTCCCGGTCGGCGTCGGCCAGCCGACGCTGCGCATCGATGCATTGACGGTCGGTGGCACGGCGACCTGAGCGCGAGGGCTGCTCAGGCCTTGGGCGGCGTTTTGCCATAGTCGGTATCGCTCACCGGTTCGAGCCAGGTCGTCGCCTCGCCCTTCTCGTTGGTTTCCGACATGGCGAGGTGGACCATCATGGTGTCGGGAGCCGAACCGTGCCAATGGCGTGCGTTGGGCGGGATGACCACGGTGTCGCCAGGCTTGATCTCCTGCACGGGCTCACCCTCGAGCTGATAGCGGCCGACGCCGGACAGCACGTAGAGGATCTGGCCGACCGCGTGCTTGTGCCAGTTGGTGCGGCCGCCCGGCATGAAGGACACCCGCGAGGCGCGAAGCCGGGACGGGCCCTCGGGCGCGAACACCGGATCGGACATGACCGTACCGACGAAATTGGCCGCTTCTGCCTTCGACGTCGGGCGGGACGCTGCGCGCATGATCCTGGGCTTCATGGCGTTCCTCGATCGTTGCGTTGGCGCCGATCCTAGCTCAGCCCGGATGCGGAAAGAACAGCTCAAGTAAGGTCGGTGGGATTACGAGACGGTGGCCCCGCGGTGAAGCCGAGCTTCAGCCACTCACGGTGTGTAGAGGCCCTTGGTGTGGGCGAGCGTGACGCAAATCGCCTCGATGGCATCCAATGTCGGCGTGTCGACGCCCGCACTGCGCGCGAAGGCGACAGGAGCGCGCACGATCGATTCGACCTCCATCTGCCGGCCGAGATCGTAGTCCTGCAGGATCGACGGACGGTGATTGGAGTAGACGCGCTTGGGCCCATAGCGCTCGTCCGGATGGTCGTCGAGCACAACACCGTGCGCCGCGGCCACAGCCAGCGCCTCGGCGTGGGCGCGACGCGACAGACGGTTGATCAGCGGCGTCTTCTGGACGTGGACGGGCTGCCCGGTGAGCAGGCAGACCGTCGAACCGGTGAGGTTGGCCATCAGCTTGTGCCAGATCTCGTAGCGGATGTCGGTCGTCGCGGGCGAGCTGATGCCGGCTGCCTTGAGCGCAGTGCGCAGCGCCTCGATGCGCGGGCTGAGACGATCGTCCGGCTCGCCGACCCAGAGAATGTTGCGGTCCGGCGCCTCGTTCTCGACCACCCCGGGCTCGATCACGTGATTGGGCGAACTCACCACCGCGCCTACCACGCGATGCATGCCGACCGCCTCGGCGAGCGCACCACCCGGATCGAGGCGGCTGAGATCGGGCGCCGGCGGCCGCGACTTGGAGAGCCCGTGGCCATACCACCAAGGAATGCCGTTCTGCACGAAAGCGACAGCCGTGTCGGGTCCCAGCAGCGATTCAACGTTGCCGGCCAGCTCATGCTGACCCGACGCCTTCAGTGTCACCAGCACTGCGTCCTGCGGGCCGAGATCGGCGGGCCGATCGGATGCCTTCACCCTGGCGGTGACCTTCTTGTCGCCGGCCAGCAGGGTAAGGCCGCGAGCACGGATCGCCTCGAGATGCGCGCCGCGCGCCACGATCGATACCTCGTTCCCGGCATCGGCCAGTCGCGCCGCGAAATTGCCGCCAACGGCGCCTGCCCCGTATACGCAAATCCGCATGCTCAGCTCTCCGCTCCTGCCATAGGCTTCGACCAAACCTGGAGGAAACAGCCATGGCCAACGCTGAGTATCGCGGATTGATCCATCGCAACAATGCCGAACTCGCGGCCTGGCAGGCCAGGCGGCCGTCCGAAGAGGCGCTCGAGCCCGATCTGCCGATCATCGATCCGCATCATCACCTGTGGGACGCGCCGCACCGCGACCGCAGCCGCTACTTCCTGCCTGAGCTGCTCGAGGACACCGGCGGCGGCCACAACATCGTCTCGACGGTGTTCCTCGAATGCCAGGCGATGTTCCGTGCCGCCGGGCCCGACGAGATGAAGCCCGTGGGCGAAGTCGAGTTCGTGAACGGCATGGGCGGCGTCATGCAGCCGCCGCCGAGCGGCGTGTGGGGCATGCCGCCGGAGATGCTCAAGACCATCGTCGGCTACGACAACGTGGCGGCCAATCGCGAGAAGGGGCGCGAGCTGATGAAGGAGGCGGGTTACGGACCCGACAAGCGGCTGAAGGTCAAGGTCAGCACGCGCAACATCGCGACGTTCCGCGATCCGGCGACCATCCTGATCGACCATCTCAAGCACATCTATGTCGACGGCGAGCTCGAAGTGATCGACACCTCGATCTACTACAACCGCGTCTTCAAGAAGGACTACTCGGTGGCGCTGAACCTTTCCGGCACGGCCGTCGACGATCCCGACGTCGGCTTCTTCGAAGGCTACGCTTGCGGCTCGCTGCGAAACTACAACGGATACTGCAATCCGGAGATGACCAAGCTCTTCGAGGAACAATCGCGCGAGCCCGACCAGAAGAAGCGCCTGAAGATGGTGTGGGAGATCGACCGCAAGCTGCAGGAAGATATCGCTCGCCCGATCATCTATCACGGTCGTGCCGCCGGCTGCTGGCAGCCCTATGTGAAAGGCGTCGTGCTGCACTCCAACAGCATCTACAACGGCACGCGCTTCGAGGACGTGTGGCTGGACAAGTAGGAACGCACTCCTCCCCAGCCTCGCTGGGGAGAAAGCCCGTCAAGGCGCGATCATCTTGTACGTGCGCGCGGCGGTGCCGCTGTAGAGGTCCTTCTTCTCGGCGGCCGACGCGCCCTTGGTGACGAGCTTGAAGGCGTTCCACAGCTCGGTGTAGCCGCACGATGCTTGTCGGGCGGAAAGTTGCTCTCGAACATGCAGCGATTGGAGCCGAACAGGTCGATGCAGGTCTCGATGAAGGGCTTCCACGCCACCGCCAATTCCTGCGAGGAGGGCGGCATCTCCCGGAATTCGAAGCCGAAGCCGAACGAGGTCATGCCGAGGCCGCCCAGCTTGACGACGACGTTGGGACATCCGGCAAGGTCCTGCATGTTCTTCCTCCAGACCGGCAGGGTCTCTGCCTGTTTGCCGGCATACTGGCCGACGCCGAGATGGCCGCCGACATGGTCGACGATGATGGTCTGGTCGGGAAAGGCGCGGGCGATATCCAGCAGGTCGGGAAGCTGGGGGAAGAAGTGCCAGGAATCGAAGGTGAGCCCGAGCTTGCCGAGCTCGGCGAAGCCTTCGCGGAACTTGGGGTCGAGCAGGCGATGGCGCGGGATCGGCCGCGAGACATGCTCGCCGGCCGGTCCTTCGTCCCACGACGTGCCGTAGCGCACGCCGCGGAAGCGGCCACCGGCCACGGCCATCTCGGCTTCCAGCACGGCGCGCACGCGGCTGCCCAGCATCAGGTCGGCCCAGCCGACGATCGCCTCGCAGGCGCGCATCTTGCCGTACTGACCGGAGGCGCTTTGGGCGGCAATGCTCGCCTCGCCTTCGCTCAGGATGTCGATGAACGCCTTACGGTCGAGCGTCAGCGCGAGCGCGCGGCGGATCTTGGGATCGTCGAACGGCGGCACCTCGCGATTGACGATCAGGTTGGTGCTGACGCCGGTGTCGCGCATGGTGCACTTAACGTGCGGCGCGTCCTTCATCATGTTCTTCCACAAGGGCACCGTGAGATCGGTCGGGAATGTCATGTCGAACTTGCCGCTGGCGAAGGACAGCATGCGCGTCGAGCGGTCGGAGATGATGGTGTACTCGATGCCGTCGAGGTAAGGCCGGCCCGGCTTCCAGTAGTCGGGGTTCTTCACCAGCTTGATGCTTTCGTTCATCTTGAACTCGGCGAGCTTGTACGGGCCGGTGCCGATCGGCCGGCGGCGCATGTCGGCGCCCGAGACGTGGCACGGGTAGACCGGCGTATAGCCCGAGGCCAACAGGGCCAGCAGCGCGGGCTGCCGTTCCTTGAGATGGAAGGTGGCGGTGAAGTCGCCGTCGGCCGTGACCTTGTCGACGTTCGTGTACCAGGCTCCGCGCGGATTGCGCCTGAGCTTGCTCTCGCCGCTCAGCAGCAGCTCGAAGGTGCAGGCCACGTCCTTGGCCGTGAACGGCTTGCCGTCGTGCCATTTGACGCCCTGCCGCAAGGTGAAGACGAGCTGCTTGCCGTCGGTGCTCCACTCCCATTTGGTGGCGAGCTCCGGGACGATCGAATCCAGGCTGTTCTTGGGGACGTGCTGATCGAAGAGGACGAGGTTGTTGTAGAGGCCCATGAACGGGACGGCGACGGAGACGGTCGCTTCCTCGTGGATCGAGGCGCTGGGCGGCGTATCCATGTGCTGGATCTTGAGGACACCGCCTGGTTTCTGTGCCCAGGCGGAACCCGTCGCCAACAGTGCGGCCGCAAAGACGGCCGGGATGAACGATCCCGTTCGGAATATCATGTTGTTTTCCTCCCATGCGCCGCGCACACGGGCACGGCGTCGACTGCTCTACGCGTGGCCTCCTGACTAACTCACACTGACTGAATCGACGGAACTGTGAGGGGCAGCGGGAGAAATGGCAAGCTGGGAGGAGTCTCTTTCGGACTGCCGGTCTCTGGCCGGCGGTCCGGACTAAGACGGACGCGTCTCGGCGAGCCGCAGCGAATCGAGGAAGCGCTGGGCGGCCGCCTTGGACTCATCGTTGTTCTTGGCGGTGACCAGCAGGCGATAGAGGCGGTCCTTGACGATGTAGGTGCGCATCATGACGAGGGAGTTCTGGGCGTCCTCGATGTCGAGGGCATAGCCCTCCCAGCCCTGCAGGGTGACGGGCTCGTCGCGCACATACTTGAACTTCGCACGCGGGAACGCCTTCTCGGCCTCGCCACGGCCGAGATCGTGCGCCATCTGCTTTGAATTGCGCTCGGAGAACCAGCCGGGCTGGTAGTCGACATAGTCGAAATCGAACATCTCGCTGTCGCGCTTGGACGCCCAGGCGATGCGCTCCGAGACATGCCCCTTCTCCTTCTCGGCGGCCTTGGTCTCGGTCGCCGGCGCCGGCATCTCCAGCCGGAAGCGCAGGTCGCGGCCGACGACGGTCTGCCACTCGGCAGGCTGCGCGTGAGCCGCAAGTGGCGCGGCAATCATCATCAAGGCAAACGAACGACGTTTCATACCGATGGCACCAACTCCTCGCGTCCCGACCAGTCCCACGCAAGTCCCGTGCGCGAGACGCCGAGCAGCAACCCGTGCAGTTCCTTGGGATGCACCCAGCCGCCGTCGGGATCAGTCGCCGGATCGGAACCACGCGGTGTGTAGCGCGCATTGGCCTCGAGCAGGCGGCCGCGCACCGCCGGCCAGTCATGGACCTCGACGTAGCACATGTAGAGCGAATCGCCGTGCTTCTTGACGAAGCGGCCCATCGCATTGCCATCGTCGGTCGCCTGGCTGAGCTCGATCCGGTCGAGCCGGTTGGGCGGATCGAACAGGGTGAGCGTGCCGACATAGCCGAAGCGCTCGCTGCCGATCTCGCTGAAGCGCGCCGGATCGAGCCCGAACAGGCCGCTATAGACGGCCGCGACGCGGCGCCAGTCACTCGCCAATGTGTTGGTCGTCTCGTAGAGGAACGACACCGGTCCGACCCGCGGTCGGTACGTGCTTTCCGAAATCACGATCGGCAGGCCGAACGTCGTCTCGGGCGAAAGATAGAGCTGCTCGGCGTCGCGATCGTAGGCCACGCCCAGCCCTTCCCAGCGCCGGACCATGCTGTCGAGGTCGGCGGTGCAGTAGCCCGCAGTCATCAGCCCCTCGCCCCGCTTGGCCAGGAAGTCCTGGGTCAGCCCCACGCCGTCGGCCTCGCAGAGCTCGAACTCGCTTTCGCCGACCGCCAGGATGGTGCGTCTGGCATTGAGATGACGGCTGTGGTCGCGGCGCGCGACGACGCTACCCAGGAGCTGGCCAAAGCGCTGCGCCGCCTTGGCGGCATCGTGCACGGCGATCTGGACCCGGTCGCAACGGTCGAGCATGGGCTCGACGATACCTCAGTAGGCGTGGTCGCGGAACAGCGGGACGAAGGAGCCCTTCCACTCGCCTTGCCACTTGGCGAGAAGCTCGTCGGCCGGAGCGAGACCACTCGCCACCGCGCGATCGAGCGGCGCCAGATAGGTCGTCTCGTCGTTGCCGTGGGCGTCGAGCCGCTTGCGGGCGCGCAGGCCGGAGTGGGCGATCTCGACCACCTCGCGACCCCATTCCGTCAGCGGACGCCCACGGAACATGGTCGCCAAGCCGGTCTTCGGCGTCTCGGCGCGCAGGAAGTCGTGTTCGGCGATGGTCCAGTCCTTCACCAGATCCCAGGCCGCATCGAGCGCCGTCTGGTCGTAGAGCAGGCCTACCCAGAAGGCCGGCAGCGCGTTCAGCGCCGGCAGCGGCCCCGAATCGGCGCCGCGCATCTCCAGGTAGCGCTTCAGGCGAACCTCGGGGAAAGCGGTCGTCACATGGTCCGCCCAGTCGTTGATGGTCGGCAGTTCGCCCGGTCGTGCCGGCAGCTTGCCCTTCATGAAATCGCCGAAGCTCTGTCCCGAGGCATCGATGTACTTGCCGTCGCGATAGACGAAGTACATCGGCACATCGAGGAGGTAGTCGGCGTAACGCTCGAAACCGAAGCCGTCCTCGAACACGAAGGGCAGCATGCCGCAGCGGTCGGGATCCGTGTCGGTCCAGATGTGGCTGCGATAGCTCTTGAAACCCGAGTCCTTGCCCTCCTTGAAGGGCGAAATGGCGAACAGCGCCGTGGCCAGCGGCTGCAACGCCAACGATACGCGGAACTTCTTCACCATGTCGGCTTCGGAGTCGAAGTCGAGGTTGGTCTGCACGGTGCAGGTGCGCAGCATCATGTCGAGGCCGAGCTTACCCTTCTTCGGCATGTAGTCGCGCATGATCTTGTAGCGCCCCTTGGGCATCCAGTGCATGTCCTCGCGCGTCCATTCCGGCGCGAAGCCGAGGCCGATGAAGGCCGCGCCGATCTCGCCGGCGACCTGCTTGACCTCGTCGATGTGCTGCTGATTCTCGACCGCCGTGTCGTGCAACGTCTCGAGCGGCGCGCCGGACAACTCGAACTGCCCGCCGGGCTCGAGGGTGATGCTGGCGCTGTCGCGCTTCAGCGCAATCGTGTTGTTGCCTTCGGTGACCGGTTCCCAGCCGAAACGGGTCATGCCGTCCAGCATGGCGCGGATGCCGTCCGGCCCGTCATAGGCCAGCGGCTTCAGGCTCGATTTGTGGAAACCGAACTTCTCATGCTCGGTGCCCATGCGCCAGTCGGCGCGCGGTTTGTTGCCGGCCGCGAAGTATTCGATCAGCTGCCGCCGATTCTCGATCAGCGTGCCGCCGCCCGACGGTGGTGCGGACATTCGATCATCTACTCCCTGGCTCACCCGCGGCCTGGTCAGGGCTGCGAGCGGCGCGGCCACATGAGCTAATCTCACGCGAGCACGCGGCTGGTTCATGATGTTCAACTCCCCCTGTCTCACACCGGCAGGGGCGAGCGCAAGCGGTCAGACGATGGGCCGAGATGTGCGATAATCGGCGTGCAGACGGGGTGTCGGTCGCTGCCAGTCACCGACCAGAGCCTGCCAGCAGGCGAGCGCTGCAAGGGCAGCCGTATCGGCGCGCAGGATGCGCGGGCCGAGACCCACTGCCATCACATCTTTTATGCGACGCAGGCTCGAAAGCTCGGCCGCATCGAACCCGCCCTCCGGCCCGATGACAATGGCCCAGGGTGCCGAGCGCCCCGCCTCGTCGAGGGCGGCCAGCGCCTGGGCGATCGGCGGACCGCCGCCGGTCTCGTCGCAGACCAGCAGCCGCCGCTCGTTGGGCCAGCCACCGATCAGCCGGCCGAGTTCCAGGGGCGCCCGGACCTCGGGCACGCTCAGCCGCTCGGTCTGCTCGGCCGCCTCGACTGCATTGGCGCGCAGGCGCTCGACGTTGACCCGATCGACGATGGTGTGATGGGTCAGGATCGGCTGCAGGACGGCGACGCCGAGTTCGGTCGCCTTCTCGGCGACGTAGTCGATGCGTGCGCGCTTCAGGGGCGCGAAGCAAAGCCAGATGTCGGGCTCTGGAGCCTGCTCGCGCGTGCGCTCTGCGACCTGCGCGACCGCCGCCTTCTTGCCGCGCCCTTCGAGCGTGCCACGCCATTCGCCGTCGCGGCCGTTGAACAGCAGCAACGGCGCGCCGTCGGGGCGGCGCATCACGTGGCGCAGATAATGCACTTGCGCCTCGTCAAGCGGCGCTTCGATGCCGGCTGCGAGCTCGGCAGCGACGAACAGACGCGAGAGGCTCATGGAGTTTCCCCGATCATCGCTGCATGATGCCGTCATGACCGCCGAGCGGACAACCGGCTATACCGACATCAACCGACAGCATTGGTCGCTGCGCTACCTGCCGCCGTGGGCGCGGCCCTATGGAAGGCTGGCGCGCTGGGACCGGCCGATCGGCATCTGGCTCCTGATGTATCCCTGCTGGTGGTCGGCGGCGCTGGGCACGGCATCCGAGTGGGGCCGATTGGTCGGCTGGATGGCGCTGTTCTTCATCGGCGCACTGGCCATGCGCGGCGCGGGCTGCACCTGGAACGACATCGTCGACCGCAAGGTAGATGCCCAGGTCGAGCGCACACGCAGCCGGCCGCTGCCCGCCGGCGAGGTGACGCTGCGCAACGCATTGATCTGGATGGCGCTGCAGTCGCTGGTCGGCGTGGCGATCCTGTTCAAGCTCAACAAGTTCGCCGGCGGCATCGCGCTGCTGTCGCTGGTCCTGGTCGCCATCTATCCGACCATGAAGCGCTTCACCTACTGGCCACAGGTCGTGCTGGGCCTTGCCTTCAACTGGGGCGCCCTGGTGGGCTATGCCTCGGTGACCGGTACGCTCTCGTGGGCAGCCGTCGCGCTCTATGTCGGCGGCGTTGCCTGGACCCTGGTCTACGACACGATCTACGCCATGCAGGACCAGCGCGACGACGCCATCATCGGTGTGCGTTCGACGGCGCGCCGATTTGCCGACGCGCCGCGACGTTGGCTCACCCTGTTCGCGGTGCTGGCCCTCATTGGCTGGGCGCTGGCGGGTCATCTCGCCGCGCTCGGCCCCTGGTACTTCGTGCTCCTGTTCCTGATCGCCCTGCACTTTGCGTGGCAGATCGCTCTTCTGCGACCGGACGATCCGGCAGATTGCCTCATGAGGTTCAAGTCGAACAGCTGGCTCGGCCTGCTGCTGACCGCAGCCATCATCGCGGGCCACGTCGGCTGACGATGTCCCGCCTTCCCGCCGACCCCGAAGGCTTCATCCGCGCCAATACCGCGCTCGAGGCACCGGCCATGGTGCCGGAGTTCAAGCTGTGGCTCGCCAGCGAATACGTGCCCATCTGGCAGGCCACCGAGGCGTGGCTGGAGGAGCAGAACATCGACCCCCCTTACTGGGCCTTCTGCTGGCCCGGCGGCCAGGCGATCGCGCGCTATCTTCTGGACAATCCGGGGCAAGTGTCGGGCAAGCGCGTGATCGACTTCGCCGCGGGTTCAGGTGTCTCCTCGATGGCGGCGGCGCGGGCCGGTGCGGCCTCGGTGCTGGCGAATGATGTCGACGCCCTGTCGCTGGTGGCCGCCCAGCTGAACGCCGAGGCCAACGCGCTGTCCTTCGACGTCAGCATCGAAGACTGGCTGGCCGGCCCGGAAGGAACACCTGTGGCAGACGTGGTGATTGCGGGTGACGTCTGCTACGAGCGCGACATGTCGGCACGCGCGCTGGCCTGGCTGCGCAGCCACGCACGGCTCGGACGCCTGGTCCTGCTGGGCGATCCGGGCCGCAACTATTTCAGCGCCCAGGGCCTTTCCGAGCGCGCCCGATACGAGATTCCCACGTCTCTTCAGCTCGAGAATCGGGGCATGCGTGAGACCGTGGTCTGGCAGGTGCTGCCTCACCCATAGCCATCATGCCCGGTGAAACAAGCACCTCCTGGCCTCATTCGGCTCTAGCCAGGGCCGACACAATTCCTTAACTGTTCTTTCACAATCAATTCGAGTAACACCGCGTGGCTCATGCCCAAGGCAACCATCAAGCCACAGGATTTCGCCACTCTGTATGAGGGCTTCACCGCACCGGTGTCGCGCTTCGATTGCGGCCGCAAGTGCGCGCCCCTCAACGGCGGAGAGCCGGTGTGCTGCTCGACCCAGAACGCGGTGCCGGTGGTGCACAAGGTCGAGTTCGACCTGTTGAAAACCCGCACCGACCTGTGGTCGAAGTTCAAGCCCTACGACTACGCCACCCGGCAGATCGTGGCCGAGCTCACCAGCGACTGCATGGCCATCCACTGCAAGGGCGCACGGCACTGCGAGCGCGACAATCGCACCATCGCCTGCCGCGGCTTCCCCTTCTATCCCTACCTGACACGGCAGAAGGAATTCGTCGGCATCGGCACCTACTGGGTGTTCGAGGATCGCTGCTGGATGATGTCCAACCTCGAGATCGTCGACCGCGCCTTCGTCGAGCAGTTCATCGCCACCTACGAGGCGTTGTTCGTCAAGGACCACAGCGAGTTCACGACCTATGTCGACTTCTCCGCCTCGGCCCGCCGCGTCTATTCGCGCTGGAAACGCGAAATCCCCCTGCTCGGCCGCCAGGGCGAGCTGCTGATCGCCGAGCCCTCGACCGGCCATATCCGGCCGGGCAAGAAGAAGGACTATCCCAAGATCGCGCCCTTCAGCTCCGAAAAAGAGTATCGTGAAGCGGTGAAGGAAGCAGGCGGCGAGGTCCCCAAGGAAGGGCTGCGCGCCGCCTGACTCCAGGGAGCGTCGGATCATGCGCCGAACCATTCTCGTCACGCTTCTGTCGTTGCTGACGCTGCCGGCATGGGCCGAGGACATCGGCTCGGTCGGCTACCGCTTCAAGTGGGTGGGTCCCAACGACAAGATCGTCGTCGAAGCGTTCGACGATCCCGACATACCGGGCGTCACCTGCTACATTTCGCGCGCCCGCACCGGCGGCATCAAGGGTGCGCTCGGCCTCGCCGAGGATCCGCCCTATGCCGCGATTTCCTGCCATCAAGTGGCGCCGATCGACGCGGCGAAGGTCGAAAAAGTCCGGAGCCCCCAGGAGGTGTTCAGCGAGCGCGCCTCGCTGATCTTCAAGACGACCCAGGTCGTGCGGTTTTTCGATTCCAAGCGCCGCGCGCTGGTCTACCTCACCTATACCGACCGCATAATCGAGGGCAGCCCGCAGAACTCGATCAGCGTGGTTCCGGTCGGCTTTCGCTAGGGTCGAATGCCCGGCGGCGCTTGTTTTCACGGAGAATGGCGCGTCCAAGCGATTTCACCCGGACCCATCACCATTTAGCCGGCGCGATAGTCGACCTTCGGCTGGAAGTCGCCGCGGCCTTCCGGCGTGACGTCGAACATGTTCCACAACGGATCGATGAGGTCGTTGTGGCGATACTCCTGGCCCGGCTCAGCGGGAACGTACAGCAGCTCGGACGCCCAGAAGTGCCGGATCGTCCCGTCCTCTTCGCGCCGGAACACGTTCAGGATGGGCATGTCCCATTCCTCGCCAGGCTTGAACTCCTGCTGGTCGCGCATGGCTTCCGACAGGGCGGTTGAATCGCCGTAGTAGTCGCGGTCGTAGGTGTTGCCGGCCGTCGACAGCAGGCGCAGGTGCTGCCAACCGCGCTGCTTGGCGAGGTCCTGCAGGCGTTTGAAGGGCGACTTCGCGACAACGGCGAGGTTCATGCGTTGGCCGATATGCTGTGCGGCACCATCCAGCCCATCGAGAAAATGCGTGCACCCGGGGCACGGTTCGGCACGCTCCGGCCCGAACATGAAGCTGTAGATCGCAAGCGTGTCCTTGCCCGGCGCGAACAACTCCGAGAGCTTGAGGCGCCCGGTCCTGCCGCTGGGGCGTCTGCCTTCGAAGACATAGTCCTCGGGGATCTCTCCGCCTTTGGGCAGGGCGCGTCGCTGCTGGGCCACCCGCTCGACATGCCGTCGCAGTTCCATCTCCTCTTCAAGCAAGGCGTTGCGCGCCTGCCGGTAGGAGGTGCTTTCGTTTGGAAAATGGAGATGTTCGAGGTGAGGGTGAAGATGCTGTTGCATCCCCGCCAAACGGCTGACCGGCGGCGATGGTTGCCTCAGGCGTAGAGGAACGTGCCCAGCAGAACCCATCGTGCCCCATCCTTGCCACGTTTGGTCACAAGCGGCGTCGTGTAGTGCCAGAACGGCAGGCGATAGGCCGTGATTGTCGCTGCCTGCGCCACGGACACGATCTCGCTGAAGTGACCGGCCCGGCTGTAGACCAGCCATTGGTGCGCAACGCCGGGCGAGCACAGGCTGACATGCAGATCGATGTAGCCCGAGCGTGCGTCCTTGTTCTCGGGATGATGGTCGTTATGTGGACCCGCATAGTCGCCTGCGCCATAGCGCAGCGCCTGCAGACCCCATTTCGGATTGAGGCGGCGGCCGGCCAGCGCTTCGGCGAAAGCGCGGAACGAGGCCGACCGCATCATGCGCGCGAGACCGATGCGTTCGGCCTCCTTCACGCCGCGTTCGCGCCTGCTTTCGAAGTAGATCGTGCGCGCCCGACTGGTCTTGGGCAGCAGCTCGCCGTAGTCGTGGCGCATGGTGAAGATGCTTTCGGGCGGAATCGGCCGCTCGATGGGCTCGAGCTTGTCTGCCAGAGACTGCTCCAGCGCGCGTCGCACACGCTCGACCTTGGCAGGATCGAGAAGGTCGGAGCGGGCGAGAAATCGGGTTCGCGGATTGGCCAACGCACCGCAAAGGGCATGCGTACCCGCCAGCACACGCCGGCCAGCGGCGCTCAAGAGGTCCTCGAACTCCGTCGGAATCGCCGTCCGTGTCACCGCACTCACCCGAGGTTCTGCTCGGCCCGCACGATCCACTCGCGATCGGCGACGTCGAGTTTGTTCACGCGCCGTCCATAGGTCTTGACGGCGTCACGGAACGCCTCTTCGGCAAGTTTGCCCTCGCCCATGGCCTTCATCAGCAGGCCGTAGCGGACCTGGGCCTCCGGTCCGAGCGCGTAGCCGATCAGCGAACGGTATTCGTCGGCTGCCTCCCGGTTGCGGCCGAGCATCTCGAGATTGCGCGCGTAGACCATGTGCCCCTCGCGCGATTCGTAGCCGGGATTGTCGCGCTGCAGAGCATCGAGCGCGTCCAGGGAGGCCTGGAAGTCGCCGCGTCCAAACAGGGCACGCGACAAGCCGATGAGAAGCGCGGGATCGCTGGCCAGCGGTCCAGTGAGCGCCGATCGATAGAGGCCGATTGCGTCGTCCCATTGGCCGCGCTTCATGCATTCCTCAGCCAGATGCCGCTTGTTGTCGGCAGTGTCGGCGGTTTCGAGGTTGGCCGCGTGCTCGCGCATCCGCCGATCGGGGTCGATCGTGTCGACGACCCTGGTGGCCGCCTTTCGCGCGGTGCGGCTACCCCGAGCCGCTGGCAGCACCTCGAGCAGCAGATAGGCGACCGACCCGATACCCGGCAGCAGGATGAGGATCATCAGCCAGTAGTTGATGCGGCCGGTCTTGATGGCGTGGAAGATGCAGCCGAAATAAAGAAGTGCGCCGAGAATACCCAGGATCGGCATGTACAGCCCTTGATGGTTGGCATGGCTGTATCACACTGGATGGTTGTATTGAACTCATTTGATTCCCGCGTCCACGGTCATTAAGGAACGCCATGCCTTATGCCTCGCTCCGGGATTTCATCGCCCGGCTGGAACAAGGTGGCCGGCTGGCGCGCGTCAAGGCGCCGGTCTCGCCGCACTTGGAGATGACCGAGATCCAGACCCGCCTGCTGGCCGAGAAGGGCCCGGCGGTGCTGTTCGAGAACGTGGTGCGGGCCGACGGCACGCGCTCGGACATCCCGGTGCTGGTCAACCTGTTCGGCACGGTCGAGCGCGTCGCCTGGGGCATGGACCGCGAGCCTGCGCAGTTGCGCCAGGTCGGCGAGACGTTGGCCTTCCTGCGCCAGCCCGAGCCGCCGGGCGGTTGGCGCGAGGCGCTCGACATGCTGCCGATGCTGCGCACGGTCATGGCAATGAAGCCGCGCACCACCAACAGCGCACCCTGCCAGGAGGTCGTGCTCACCGGCGACGACATCGACCTCGGTCGGCTGCCCATCCAGACCTGCTGGCCGGGCGAGCCTGCGCCCCTGATCACCTGGCCGCTGATCGTCACCCAGGGGCCCAATCCGAAAGGCGACAGGCAGGACAGCTTCAACCTCGGCATCTATCGCCTGCAGGTGACGGGCAGGAAGTCGACCTTGATGCGCTGGCTGAAGCATCGCGGCGGGGCGCAGCATCACCAGCGCTGGAAGGGAGCCGGCAAGAGCGAGCCCCTGCCCGCCGCGGCCGTGATCGGCGCCGCTCCCCGCACCATCCTGGCCGCCGTGACGCCGGTGCCCGACACCTTGTCGGAGTACCAGTTCGCGGGCCTGCTGCGCGGCAAGAAAGTCGAACTGGTCGACTGCCGGACCGTGCCTTTGAAAGTGCCGGCCGAGGCCGAAATCGTGCTCGAGGGCCATGTCAGCCTCGACGACTACGGCGACGAAGGCCCCTACGGCGACCACACCGGCTACTACAACAGCGTCGAGCGCTTCCCGGTGTTCACGCTCTCCGCCATCACCATGCGGCGCAACCCGATCTATCTCTCGACCTTCACCGGCCGCCCGCCTGACGAGCCCAGCGTGCTCGGCGAGGCGTTGAACGAAGTGTTCATCCCGCTCTTCCAGCAGCAGTTCCCCGAGATCGTCGATTTCTGGCTGCCGCCCGAAGGCTGCTCCTACCGCATCGCCGTGGTGTCGATGAAGAAGGCCTATGCCGGACACGCCAAGCGCGTGATGATGGGCGTGTGGAGCTACCTGCGGCAGTTCATGTACACCAAGTGGGTGATCGTGGTGGATGCCGACATCGACGCGCGCAACTGGAAGGACGTGATGTGGGCCATGAGCACACGCATGGACCCGGCACGCGACATCACCGTGATCGAGAACACACCGATCGACTATCTCGACTTCGCCAGTCCGGTGTCGGGCCTGGGCTCGAAGATCGGGCTGGACGCCACCGACAAATTCCCCGGCGAGACCAACCGCGAATGGGGCCGCCAGATCCGCATGGAACAGGCCGTCATCGACAAGGTCGACGCAATGTGGAGCGAGCTCGGACTGCCGGGCAGCGGGAAAAAGATCTGGCGTTGATCAACGCATGCCGGCAATCACCTTCTCTGCGACGAGCCTGCGGCTGACGGCGGCATCGTCCTCGCCGGCACCGCGCGTCGCGCCGCTGATCGCCACCTTGTCGAGGCCGAGCGCCTGAAGCTCCTTCAGCCGCTCGATGCATCGCTCCGGCGGGCCGACGATGGCCATGCGGTCGACGAAGTCGTCGGTCAGCGTCGTCGCCTGACGCGAGTCGCCGCGCGTGTGCGCCTTCATGTCGTAGTTGCTGTGCAGGGCCTGCAGCACCTGCTGGTCGCCGGCCGAGGTCGGCACCTCGGTCTTGCCGTGCATCACCGCGAAGCGCGCAAAGGTCGTGAGGCCGCCGCGCACCAGGCTGCGGGCCGTGTCCATGTCGGTGTGGCAGCCGAGATTGAGATACGCGCCAAAGGTGATGCCCCCGGGATCGAGGCCCATATCCTTGCGCGTCTTCCTGGCGAGCGCGATGCCCCACTTCAGGCGCTCGACGTCGGCGCCCAGCGCGAACATCACGCGGTCGGCCAGGAGCGCGGCGATGGCGATCACCTTGGGACCGCTGGCCGCGACCTCGACCGGCACCTTGGGCCCACCGGCGATCCAGGCGATGCGGCTCGCGGACGGCGCGTC
>JAEZIF010000111.1 GCA_023416135.1 Pseudomonadota bacterium | reverse complement strand
GATCGAGGCCGTGGGCCGCGAAGGCGCCGACGATGACGGAAATCGCGCCGCTCAGTGCGGCGACCACGATCCAGCCTTTGTCGGCGGCGCCCACGGACCTACTGCTGCCGCGTCGGCCGGCCGCCGGCCGTGATGCCGCCGTCGATCACCAGCTCCTGGCCGGTCATGTAGTTGGCGGCCTCGGTGCACAGGAACAGCACGCCGTTGGCAATGTCCTGCGCCTCGCCGACGCGGGTCAGGGGCACCATCATGGCGGCGCGCTCGTTCGGGTCGATCGGCGCATTGCGGCGATTGCCCTCGGCGCCGGTCGGGATCTTACCCCAGATCGGCGTGGCGATGATGCCGGGATGGACCGAGTTGCAGCGAATGTTGTCGTGCGCGTGCTCGAGTGCCACCGACTTCGCCAGGAGCCGCACGCCGCCCTTGGTGGCGGAATAGGCGGCGAGCCCCGGCGCGCCGCGCAGGCCCGCGATCGACGACATCAGCACGATCGAGCCGCCGCCCTGGCGCCGCAACGCCGGGATGGCGTGCTTGATCGACAGGAACACGCCGTCGAGATTGATGGCCTGCTGCTTCTGCCAATCGCCCAAGGTCATCGTCTCGATCGGCGACATGATGCCGACGCCGGCATTGGCCACCATGATGTCGACCCGGCCGAAGCTCTTCTCAGCTTCATTGATCACGCCGGGCCACGCCGCCTCGTCGCGCACGTCGTGATGCAGGTAGCGCGCCTTGCCTCCGGCCTTGATGATGCGCTCGACGACGGCCTTGCCCAGCGCGTCGTCGATGTCGGTGATGAGAACCGACGCGCCTTCGCGCGCCAGCGTCTCCGAGCACGCCTCGCCGATCCCGGACGCCCCGCCAGTGACGATGGCGGCCTTGCCGGCGAGCGAGGACACTAGCGGCCCTTCCAGTTGCCCGGGCGCTTCTCGGCGTAGGACTTCACGCCCTCCTTGAAGTCCTCGGTCTTGCGCGTCCAGTCCTGCTCGGTGAGCTCGCGCTCGGTCGCGATCTCGGCACCATCGGCAAAGCCGCGTCGCATGGTCTCACGCGTCGACATGACGGCGAGCGGCGCCGATTCGGCGATCTCGTTGGCGAGCTTCATCGCCTCCTTGCGCACGTCGGCAAGCGGCGCCAGCACGTCGGCCAGGCCCCATTCGACCGCCTGCTCGCCGCCGATGCGGCGGCCGGTCAGGAACATCAGGTTGGCGCGCTGCTGGCCGATCAGGCGCGGCAAGGTGAAGGTGAGCGAGAAGCCGGGATGGAAGCCGAGCCGGGTGAAGTTGGCGGCGAAGCGCGCCTCCGGCGCGGCGACGCGGAAGTCCGGCATCAGGGCGAGGCCGAGGCCGCCGCCGATCGCCGGCCCCTGGATGGCGCCGATGCTGGGCTTCCTGGAGCGGAACAGCCGGGTCGCCTCCTTGTAGAGGTGCTTGCCGCTTTCGGCCGAGCCAGTCTGCGGCCGGTTGGCAAAATCGGCGCCGGCGCAGAACGACTTGCCCTGCGCACAGAGCACGTAGGCACGAATCTCGTTGTCGCGGTCGAACGCTTCGAAGGCGTCGGCGATCTGGTTGATCAGCGAATTGTCGAAGAAATTGTGCGGCGGCCGCTGGATTTCGACGATGCCGACATGACCTTCGCTGCTCACGCCGATATCCTTATAGGTGGCGCTCATACGTTTCCCCCACGGGCTAAATGAATGAGCCGCGATATTGCCCCGCCGCAGGGGCACCCGTCGAGTTGGGAGGAGAGCAAGAATGTCGCAAAGCGAACGCCATGCCCCGGGTCATGCACTCGTGGTGGGTGGCGGCACGATGGGCGTGGGAATCATCGCCATGTTCCTTGGTGGCGGCTGGAAAGTGGACGTCGTGTCACGCTCGGCATCGACACGCGAGGGCCTGCGCGACGCCTGTGCGCGCGCTCTCGCCGCACTCGGCAAGCCCATCGACACGTCGGGCCTCAGGACCTATGCAACCTTGCCGGAAGCCTCGTGGAAGTCGATCACCGTCGTCGTCGAGACCGTGACCGAGGATCTCGAGCTGAAGCGCCGGCTGTTTGCCGAGATGGAGGCGCTGGCCCGGCCGGACTGCACCATCACCTCGAACTCGTCGAGCTTCCCGATCAGCGAGATCGCCAAGGACCTGAAGACCCAGAGCCGCATGATGGGCCTGCACTTCTTCATGCCGGCCCATCTCATCCCGCTGGTCGAGGTCGTGCGCTCGGTCCACACGGACGTACAGCAGGCCGAGCAGCTCGGCGAGATCATGCGCTCGCTCGGCAAGCGGCCGGTCCAGGTGAAGAAGGACGTCATCGGCTTTCTGGGCAACCGCATCCAGGGTGCACTGATGCGCGAGGCGCTGTGGCTGATCGAGCAGGGCGTCGCCTCGCCCGAGGACATCGACGCCACGGTGCGGCTTTCCTTCGGCTTCCGCTACGCCGCGGCCGGCCCGATCGTGCAGAAGGAGCATTCGGGCTGGGACACGACCTGCGCCGTCGCCAAGATCATCTGGCCCGACCTCACCAACGCCGATGGCCCGCCACCGGTCCTGCAGAAGAACGTCGACGAGGGCCGCATCGGCTTCAAGACCAAGCGCGGGTTCTTCGAGTGGGACGACCAATCCATCGCCAAGGAGCGGGCGCGCTACGAGAACGCGCTGCGCAAATGCCTGGAGATCTTCAAGGAAGAAGGCATCCTCTAGGCTGGGTCGCCATGAAGATCCTCTTATTGGGCCTGGTGATCGTCGGCTTCGGCCTGATGATCTGGTTCATCCGACTCTGTCGCGGCATGCGCGCCGAATATCGACCGCCCTTCGGTCTTGCAGGCCCGTTCTGGTTCCTGCGCCTCGACTAAGACAGCGACGGGGGCAGAACCTTGGTCGGCGAGGCCGCCTGCGCCATGGCTCTGCCGTCAGTTGTCTTTGTCGTAGCGAGCTTGCTCGATGGGCAAGGCTCAGTTCGTCCGCGGCAGCACCACGGCCCAACGCTGCACACTTCGCCTTCTATGGCGTGCGCGCACTCCGGGTGGCGATGGCTCACGCCGTGTTTCTGCGGCTGGGACCCGGCCTCTTGAATTAGCCGAGTCCCAATCGGCAATCGCTAGGCAGCGCGGCCGCGACCGCCGCGGCCACCGCCACCAC
>JAEZIF010000098.1 GCA_023416135.1 Pseudomonadota bacterium | reverse complement strand
CTACGAGCGCACCAGGAAGCACCTGGCGGGCGGCGTCAGCAGCAATGTGCGTTACGCCAGCGTGCCGGTGCCGCTGTTCTTCGCGCGTGGCGAGGGCGCCCGGCTGCATGACGTCGATGGCAACGTGCACATCGACTATGTCCTGGGCAATGGGCCCGCGATCCTGGGCCATGCACCCAAGCCCGTGATCGACGCGGTCGCCCGCTCGCTCGCCGACGGCCAGGTCTATGCCGCCCAGAACCCGCGCGAGACCGAGCTCGCCGAGCGCTTGTGCGGGCTGCTGCCCGGAGCGGAGGTCGTGCGCTTCGCGACATCGGGCACCGAGGCCGTGCTGATGGCCATGCGGCTCGCCCGCGCCTTCACCGGTCGCGACAAGATCCTGAAGTTCGAGGGCCACTATCACGGCTGGAGCGATCAGGCCTACATCAGCGCCCATCCGTCGCTGAACGAGGCCGGCCCCGCCGCCGAGCCGGTACCGGTCGCGGGCTCGCCCGGTATCCCGGCGAGTGTGCTCGACGATGTCGTCGTCGCTGGCTGGAACGATCTTGCCGCCCTCGAGGCCGCCTTCGACCGTCATGCCGGCGAGATCGCGGCCGTCATCATGGAGCCCGTCATGGTGAATGGCGGCGCGGTCGTACCCGGGCCCGGCTATCTCGCCGGCGTCCGCGACCTCTGCCGCCGCAAGGGTGCGCTCTTCATCTGCGACGAGGTCATCACGGGTTTCCGCGTCGGCCTCACCGGCGCTCAAGGGCGGTTTGGCGTCACGGCCGACCTCGCGATCTGCGCCAAGGCCGTGGCTGCAGGCTTTCCGCTGGCCCTGGTGGCCGGCCGGCGCGACGTCATGAATTCACTGGCCGACAAGGGCGTGATGCACGGGGGCACCTACAACGGCAACGTCCAGAGCATGGCCGCCGCGATCGCAGCCCTCGACGAGCTCGAGCGCGGCGATGGCGCCGTCTATCGTGACCTCGAGCGGCGTGGCACGCACCTGATGCAAGGCATCGCCGCCCTCGGCGTGAAGCATCGGCTGGCGATGCGTGTGCAAGGCCTGCCCGCGATCTTCCAGGTCTTCTTCACCAAGGGGCCGGCGCCGAAGAACTATCGCGACGCCGCCGCGAGCGATCGCGACAAGGCGCTCGCCTTCCATGCTGCATTGCAAGAGGAAGGCATCCGCATCAACCAGGTCGGCAAGTGGTTCCTGTCGACGGCGCACGACGATGCGATCATCGACCAGACCCTGGCGGCGACCGATCGGGCGATGGCGGCGCTCGGATGAGGGACGACCGCCGCGAGGGCGCGAGCAAGCGTTGCGGCGCCGTTGCTGCGCGCGACGAGGCGGATCTAGCGGCGCGTCACCACGAGGAAGGAAAAGCCGATGACAAGTCCGCCGACGCCGTAAACAAAGGTGCTGAGGAGACGCCTGAGTTGGCGCCTTGTGACGATGCGGCGGTGGTTTGGGCTTCCCACGAAATCGTCACCGAAAACCGAACGGCGGCGCACCCTCCTTGTCCCCGAATACCAGCCAAATGCTGCGCCGAACGACATGAATATGAGCAGCACCAGTCCCTGGACCAGCGTCACGGATCCCTCAAGCACTCAAAACCCAATCAGCCTGCTACAAGTATGGCGGTACTTTTCCGGAGGCAACGATGAATCATCCAAGGCGCGTGCGACTCGTTGAAGTCGGGCCGCGCGACGGCCTGCAGAACGAAGCGAGGCCGGTGCCGGTCGACGCCAAGGTCGCCCTGATCGACGCCCTGTCGGCGGCAGGCCACTCGGCCGTCGAGGCAGGCAGCTTCGTGTCGCCCAAATGGGTGCCGCAAATGGCCAATACCGACGAGGTCATGACGCGCATCAAACGCCGGCCCGGCGTGGGCTATCCCGTGCTGGTGCCCAACAAGCAGGGCATGAACGGCGCCATCGAAGCCAAATGCGAGGAAATTGCCATTTTCACTGCGGCCTCGGAGGCCTTTTGCCGGAAGAACACGAACTGCTCCATCGATGAAAGCTTCGCGCGCTTCGAACCGGTGATGGAGGCGGCGCAACGGCACGGCATGAAGGTGCGCGGCTACGTGTCCACCGTTATCGCCTGTCCATATGACGGAAAGGTTGCGCCCGCCAAGGTCGCCGAGGTTTCGGAGCGGCTGTTTCGCCTGGGCTGCTACGAGGTCTCGCTCGGCGACACGATCGGCGTCGGCACGCCCGGCGAGTGCGTCGCCATGATCGACGCCGTTGCCGACAGAGTGCCACGGGAGAAGCTCGCGGCGCATTTCCACGACACGTACGGCCAGTCGCTGGCCAACATCCTGGCGGTGATGGAACGCGGAATCGCGGTGTTCGATACTGCCGTCGCAGGACTCGGCGGCTGCCCCTACGCCAAGGGCGCATCGGGCAATGTCGGGACGGAGGATGTAATCTACCTGATGAACGGGCTGGGCATCGAGCACGGCGTCGACCTCGATGCCATCGCCAGGGCTGGTCGCGAGATCTGCGTGGCGCTCGGGCGGGAGCCGGCCTCGAAGGTGGCGCAGGCGTTGAAGGCGAAGGCAGGCTGACGGCTCGAACGAGCGCTGTTGTCGAAGATCATTCGAACGGAGGATCCAGCGACCATGACGACGATCGAAGCATTTCGTTCCAGCGTGTCGGCGGCGGCGCCGCCGGCTGACGTCGGGCCTGCGCTCGAGGCCTTGTGGTGGCTGAAGCGCGGCGACTGGGATCGGGCGCACAAATGCGTGCAGGGCCACGAAGGCGAGACCGACTGCGACTGGGTGCACGCGCACCTGCATCGTCAGGAGGGCGACTTGAGCAACGCCCAATACTGGTACCGCCGTGCCGCCAAGCCCGTGTCGGGCGTGTC
This sequence comes from Pseudomonadota bacterium, assembly GCA_023416135.1. Classification (GTDB taxonomy): domain Bacteria; phylum Pseudomonadota; class Alphaproteobacteria; order Reyranellales; family Reyranellaceae; genus Reyranella. The sequence goes on along the minus strand of JAEZIF010000098.1, from coordinate 1,715 downwards.
GCTGCAGGACGAATGGAGCGAAATCGTCGAGACGATGCTGGCGCGCAAGTAGCGCACGAACGTTCAAGACCTCGGCGCGCCGGAGCGCGACATCGAGGTCATGGATGGTCTGTCCGGTTTCCTTCTCGCCGCCCTGGCCCTTGCCGGAAGCCCGGGGCCGGCGACGCTCAGCCTGACGGCAACGGGGGCGGCATTCGGCGCCGGGCGCGGCGTGGCCTATCTCGCCGGCATCGTCGTCGGTATGGTGGCAGTCATGGCTGCGGTGGCGGCCGGCCTGGTCGGACTGTTGATGGCGGTGCCTGGTGCGACGCCGGTCGTCACCGTTCTGGCGGCGGCCTATTTCCTCTATCTCGCGTGGCGTATCGCCATGGCGCCGCCATTGACAGAGGACAACTGCCGACGCCGGGCGCCGACCTTCGTCGCGGGTCTGGCTCTGTCGCTGGTCAATCCCAAGGGCTACGCCGCCATGGCTGCGCTCTACTCGGGCTTCGTGCTGGTGCCCGACCGATTGGGCGCCGACATCGCCGCCAAGATGACGGTGCTGACCCTGATCATCATTGCGGTCAATGTCGGCTGGTTGTTGGCGGGCGCCGGCCTGACGCGCTTCTTCCGCGACTCGCGCAGCAACCGCATGATCAACGTCGCCTTCGCCGTGCTGCTGGTCGCTTCCGTCGTGTTCGCCTTCGTCTAACGCTTTCCGACGATGCGGATGGTGACCGCGCTCGAATGGCCCGCCTCGTCGACCACCGCGACGCGCACCAAGCCGGGACCGTCGGGCACCCATTCCGTGCCGTGGATCGGCCGGCCGTCGATGAGCCAGCGCAGGCTTCCCTTGCCGCCCTTGGCGGTGAGCGGCACGGCCTCGCGGCTGGCGAGTTCGATGCGTGCGTCGGCCGGCGGGTAGGCGATGCGCAGGCTGCCCGGCTCGGCAGTCGGGCCCAGCGAGCGCATGCGCACCGGCAGGTCACGCCACGAGGCGGCGCGCAGTGCGTCGGCCGGCGGCGACCTTGCGATGTTGTCCTCGGCCGGCAGGCGGCTGAATGCCTTGAACAGGACGGGCAGTGCGGCGTGGCGGCCGAGTTGGCCCGGCCGCGACGTGCCGTCGGCATGGCCGACCCACACGACCACCGTCCAGTTGGCGCTGTAGCCCGCCGCCCACGCATCGCGGAAACCCGCCGACGTCCCGGTCTTGTAGGCGATGCGGCGCTCACGCAGGGCGACCGGCAGGTTGGCGAACCCGTCGGGCAGCGGGGCCTCGGCCAGCACGTCGCCGACATACCACACCGCCGCCGGGCCGATCAGGCGCGCGGGCTCACGTGCGGCGCGGTCGCGCCGGATCACGGGCGGCGCGAACTCGCCGCCACGCGCCAAGCCGCCGTAGAGGCCGGCCATCTCGAGCGGCGAGACCGTGGCGCTGCCGAGCGCGATGCCGAGCGACGCGCCGCTGTCACCCGGCGGAAGGCCGGGCGAGGCGCCCGCCGTGCGCAGGGTGCGGAGGAAGCGTTGCGGGCCGACCTTCTCGAGCGTCAGCACTGCCGGCACGTTCAGCAACTGCTGCAGCGCGCGGCGCACCGTGACGGCGCCCTGGTGATCGCGATCGAAGTTGCGCGGTAGCCAGTCGCGGAAGCGCACCGGCACGTCCTCGATCAGCGATTCGGGATGCAACACGCGATCGTCGAACGCCATGGCGTAGATCAACGGCTTCAGCGCCGAAC
>JAEZIF010000283.1 GCA_023416135.1 Pseudomonadota bacterium | reverse complement strand
CTCGCCGTGTCACGGTGCATCCCTCGATTGCGCCGGCCTGCATACCGCCGTGGGCGAGGCGATCGGCGGCGCCGTCTACGACGCCACGAGGGCCGCGGCCGAACAATGGGACCGGGACATGCAGAATCTCGGTCTTTCCCCGACGCTTGCCTTCAGCTGAGGTCACCATGGAACGGAACATCGTGGGCGTATGGCGTCTGGCATCGACGCGGGCGAGCGATCCCGACGGCAAGCCGGTGGGCGTGCCGTTTGGGCCGCGCGGCATGGGCCTTCTCACCTTCACCTCGGACGGGCGCATGATGTCCGTCCTGGTCGACGGCCGCGCCAGCCCGTGCGCTTTACCGCACCCCAGGTGCGCAAGGTGCGCTTCGAGGGCGAGCGCATGGTCCTGACGCCGCCGGCCTCGGAGATCGGTGGAGTAAAGGTGACGCGCGAGCTCACGTGGGAACGCATCACCGAGACGTCGCTCTGAGCTGCAGGCCATTTCGCCGTCATTGCAGCCGGTGCGCGACCATCGCCCGCGGCTCTTCTTCATTGCGCTTGCCAGCCTGCTGGTGTTCCTCGTCCTCAGGCTTCCGGGCACAAAAGAGGCGGCGCAGCATCCATGAAACTGTTCTTCGACGACGCCGAGTTCGACGCGCAATTGCAGCGCACGGCCGCCAAGGTCGCCTGCCGCGCCGCCGATCTCGGCCAGGTCCTGAGCGTGGCGCGCCGCATCACCCCGGGTGACTATGCGAGCTGGTACGGCCAATGGTTTGCCGAGGGCCGCAAGGAGGCCGAGCTGGGCCGCAGCGAAAGCGCGCAGGGCCACCATCACAACGCCGGCGAGGCCTGGCTGCGCGCCAGCGAGTATTTTCGCTGCGCCTATTTCTTTTCCCGGCGCTATCCGCAGGGCGCCGCCCTGGTGGCGGCTTGGCGCCGCTGCCGCGAGGCCTTCCGCGCGGCACTCCCGACCTTGCCGTTCGCGATCGAGCCGGTGCAGATCCCATGGCGGCACGACATTGCGCTCGAAGGCTACGTGCTGCGCACCATGAGCGGCGCGGCCGCCCCGACCGTGCTGATGCCCTGCGGTTACGATTCGCCGGTCGAGGAGTTCTACACCTTGGGTGGCTACGAGGCCGCGTTGCGCGGCTTCAACGTGGTGGCCTTCTCCGGGCCGGGCCAGGCCGAGATGCTCTACGAACGCGGCATCCCGTTCCGCCCCGACTTCGAGGCGGTGGTCGGCCCGGTGATCGACTTCGTCGAGCGCATGGCCGAGAGCGAGGCAAGTAGCGGCGGCGGCCTCGACGCCACGCGCATCGCGATCGTCGGCCGCAGCTTCGGCGGCTACCTGGCGCCGCGCGCGGCCTCACACGAGCCGCGCATCGGCGCCGTCGCAGCCGATCCGGCACAGACCGACATGGGCGCCGTCCTCGCCGAGCGCTTCCCGCCCGAGTGGCTCGAGCTTCTGGAGCGCGGCGATCCCGCGCTGAACGAAAAGATCTGGGCCGCCTTCCCCGGCATACGCGGCCAGGAATTCTGGCTCTCGCGCCTGCGCGCCCACGGCCTCACCACGCCGCTGGAATACTGCCAGGAATTGCGCCGCTGGACCGTCGACGTCGAGGCCATCCGCTGCCCGGTCTTTATCTCCTGCGGCGAGGGCGATCCCGTGCAGGTCTCGAGCGCAGCCTTCTTCGAGCGCCTGCCCAACCCCAACAAGCGGCTGGTCGTCTACCGCGACGCCTCCGGCAGCGGCGGGCACTGCGAGGGCATGGGGCCTGCGCCGTATTTCTCCGATCTGTACGGATGGCTCAGGGATCTCTGGCCGTAGCCCTTCCGGAGCGCAACTACTTCGCCGCGATACCACGCAGCACGAGCTTGAGCCCGCGCAGGAATTCGTCGTCGGGCGTGATCCTGCGCGCGCTCCTGGCGGTCTCGGCGAGCAGCGGGAAGTCGTCGGGCGGCAGCGCCGCGATCGCTGCCGTGCCCTTGCCGCCGAGCGGGCCGAGCTGCTGGAGCTGCACGGCCCCGAAGACATAGGCGACGATCGCCCTGAACGCGAGGGCGCGGCGGTCGCCCGCGAATCCCGCGTCGGCCAGCACGCCGAGCAACGCCTCGCCCCAGCGCAGCGAATGGATCGAGGCGTGGCGGCGGGCGAGAAGCAGCGGTGTGACCGCCGGATGCGCCGTCGCCACGGCATGGGCGCGCACCGCGAGCTCGGTCGCCTTGTCGGTCCAGCTCCTGCGACGGGCGACATCGAGATCGGGACCACCCTGGGCGGGATCGAGCACGTGATCGACCACCAGCGCCTCGAGCTCCTCGCGGCTCTGCACATAGCGGTAGAGCGACATGGTGCCCATGCCGAGCTCGTCGGCGACCGCCCGCATTGACAGAGCTGAAGGGCCATTGCGCTCGATCATCGCGAGCGCCGCCTTGGCGAGAAGGGCAGGGGTGAGGGAGCGCGGCCTAGGCATGGTTGACAGCGTACACCATACGCCTTAAATCGAAAATAAGAGTACGATGTACTCTTACGCTCATGGAGGGCCGCAATGCCTGAAGCCCGCCTCATCTCTCCCGGCACGATCCTGCGGCCGCGCGTGCTGCAGGACGTATCCGGCCGCTCCATCGCGATCCCGCAGGCCGCGGGGCCAGGAGAGCCGGCGCTGGTGCATCTGCAGTTCCGTCGCTTCGCCGGATGTCCGGTGTGCAATCTTCATCTGCGCTCCTTCGCCCGCCGCCACCGCGAGCTCGAGGCGGCCGGCGTGCACGAGGTCGTCCTGTTCCATTCGCCCGCTGACGAGCTGCGCCCGCACACGCCGGATCTGCCCTTCGCCGTCGTCGCCGACCCCGACAAGCGGCTCTATGCCGAGTTCGGCGTCGAGGCGTCGCCGCGCGCGCTGCTCGACCCGCGCGCCTGGTTGCCCATCCTGCGCGCGATTGCCTGGGCCACGGTCGGGATCCTCACGGGCACCGTCCGTGCGCCGTCATCGAACCCGCAGGGCGGACGCCTCGGCCTTCCGGCCGACTTCCTGATCGCGCCGGATGGCCCCAGGGACGGGCGCGTGCTGGCTTGCAAGTACGGCGCGCACGTCGACGATCAATGGTCGGTCGACGAGGTGCTCGCGCAGGCCCGGGTCTGGCGCGAAAAACGCGTGCGCGAGCTGGCCGCCGGCTGACAGGAGCGCTGGCCGGTTTCGATCGCGGAGCAGGCTCAGCATGCAGTCCCCACTGCAGTACTTGACCAGGATGTGTACTGCAGTTATATTAACTGACGTCCCGCTCGCCGGAGCGCCGCTCTTTGCATCGTTTATCCGAACTCCTCCTGCGTCGGCGATGCCGCTCCGGCCTGTTCCGCGCTGCCAAAGAAAGGGCGCTAACCTTCACGGAACTGTAACAAACGGCCTGTCCCAGAAGATTTTGGATCAGGGGTTCAGCCCGCTGCCTGCAAACTGGTGCGGTGTCCAAGCGCTCTTCTCTTAGCCCTTCAAGGCGTCTCGCAGAACCGTGAGGAGTTCCGGGATCTCCTCCTCTGCCGTCTTCCACAGGATCGTGCGATCGATATCGAAATAGGCGTGTATCAAACGGTGTCGCATGGCGACGATGCTTGCCCACGGTACCGAGGGCATTACTGCCCGTGCCTCTGGGCTGAGCTTTGAGGCGGCCTCGCCAATGATCTCGATCGCTCGGACCAACGCAAACAGCAGCATCCTGTCGCTATCGAGATCGACCCGCCGACGGCCGGCGATGAAACTCCGAACGGCTTCCGCCGCTTCGATCATATGCCGGATGCGTATCGCATCCTCAGTCTGCATATTGGATCTCTGCGGTGCGCAGGACCTCTTCGCGGAAATGACGGCTGAGATCATCCGCCGTCCGCAGGTCCACGCGGCGATTGCCGAGCATGGCGGATAGCTCCGCTTCCATTCCCGCCAGCTTGATGAGACCGGGCTCGTTGCCACGCTGGAACTCGACCAGAAGGTCCAAGTCACTGTCGGAGCGCGCTGTGCCCTTGAGCGTCGACCCGAAGAGCGCTAACCGCCGGATGCGATGACGCCGGCAGAACGCGCCGAGCGCTGCCTGATCGGGAAAGAGATTTTGGACCATCGCGCGTGTTCACTGGAAAGACCGGGGCTGGAAGATTGTGCTCACCCGCTCTTCGACGCGCAACCGGTCGCGTCATCACCGTGGAACTCCAGGCACGGCGTCCAGGGGCGAGCGGACTGCCGTCACACGAGCCTAGACGATGCGGCTGATCTTGTTGCCCCAGTAGCGGTCGCGCAGCAGGCGCTTGTAAAGCTTGCCGGTCGGCAGGCGCGGCAGCTCGGCCTCGTAGTCGATCGAGCGCGGTACCTTCTGGCGGGCGAGGTGCTGGCTGCAGAAGGCCAGAAGTTCGTCGGTCGTTTGCTGGCTGGCCGGCACGCCCGGCATGAGCTGCACCACAGCCTTCACTTCTTCGCCGAGATCGGGATTGGGCACGCCGAACACGGCGGCATCGGCCACCTTGGGATGGGTGATCAGGAGGTTCTCGCATTCCTGCGGGTAGATGTTCCCGCCGCCCGAGATGATCATGAAGGTGGCGCGGTCGGTGAGATAGAGATAGCCGTCGCCGTCGACGTAGCCGACATCGCCCACCGTGCTCATGGTGCCGTCCGCCGAGCGCGCCTCCTTGGTCTTCTGCGGATCGTTGAAATACTCGAACGGCGTCGCCGTCTCGAACCACAAGGTGCCCGGCGTGCCGACCGGCAGCTCGTTCATCTCGTCGTCCATGACGTGTAGCTTGCCTAACAGCACGCGGCCGACCGTGCCCCTGTGCGCCAGCCACTCCGGCGAATTGCAGGCGGTGAAGCCCAGCCCCT
>JAEZIF010000280.1 GCA_023416135.1 Pseudomonadota bacterium | reverse complement strand
CAACCGGGTCGAGGCCAGGCAGCTCGGTCGTTCGATCCACGAGGCCGGGGCGGCGATCGTCACCCGGGGGGCCGAAGGCTGCGAGCTGATCGAAGGCGGACGGCGACGCCGCTTTGCGGCGGAGCGGATCGCCGCTGTCGACACGACCGGCTGCGGCGACGCCTTCTGCGGCGTGATGGCGGCGGCGCTGGCGCGAGGGACGGCAATCGAAGCCGCCATCGCCAGGGCTCAGAAGGCCGCCGCGCTCACCGCAACGAGGCCGGGCGCCTTCAACGCCCTGCCCTCGCGCGCCGACCTCGCCTCACATCTCCAGTAGCGCCAGGTCCTGGAACCAGCTCTGAGCCTGGACGTACTTCTTGATCCTGGGCGACAGCGCCCGTGCCGTGGTGTCGTGATAGACCCAGATCATCACCGCGTCGTCGACGGCCTTGGCATGGATCTTGGCGGTGATCTCGTCCTGTCTGGCAGGATCGAAGGTGCTCTTGAGCTCGATCACCAGCTGGTCGACCTCGGGGTTCTTGTAGAAGCTCCAATTCACGCCGATCGGCGCCACCTGATCGGAAGCAAAGAAGCGGTTGGCGGCGTAGAACGGATCGGAGGTCACGTGCGTGACGTTGGTCGCCGAGACGTCCTTGTTCATGTCGGCCTTGGCGCCGCCACGCCAGCCCGTCATCAGAGCCTCGAGCTCGACCGGCTTGAAGTCGATGTCGAAGAAGCACTCCTTCAACATCTCCTGGATGGCCTCGTTGACGGTCTGGTTGGTCCCGCCGGCCTGGATGGAGATGCGGGCCTTCATCGGCTTGGACTTGGAGTAGCCCGCCTCGCCCATCAGCTGGCGCGCCTCGTCGGGCGCATGCTTGATCACGAAGGTTGGGTTGCCGAACCACGGGCTATTCTTGTCGACCTCGCCGTACGCCGGGGTCACCAGCCCGTTCATGAGCTTCACGATGGCCTCACGGTCGATCGCGAGGTTGGCCGCCTTGCGCACCCGGATGTCCGTCCACGGCGAGCCATCGACCAGCGAAGGATGGTACTGGAAGACGTGCGGCGTAATGTTGGTCGAGATGCGGATGTTGGCCTGCTTGAGGCGGTCCACCATGTCGGGCGCCGGCCCGTCGATCATGTCGAGATTGCCCGACAGCAGGGCGGCGCTGCGGCCGGAGTCCTCGGGCGCGCATACGAAGACGATGCGGTCGACCTTGGCGGTGCGCCTGGGGTTCCAGTAGGTCTCGTTCTTCGCCAGCTCGGCGCGCTCGCGCGGCACCAGCCGGGTCAGCTTGAACGGCCCGGTGCCCGAGGGCTCGGAGGCGAACTTGTTCCAGTCCTTGCCGACCTTCTCCCACTGCGTCGGACTCGAGACCAGGAACCACAGGAGCTGATAAGGAAAGAGCGAGTCGACCGACTTGGTCTTGATCTCGATCTCCATGTCGCCGCTCTTGCGGTAGCTCGCGAGGCCCGGCAGGCGCGGCCGCACCTGGGACGACTGGCGGGCGTCGAATTGCGGGCAATCCTTGTTGAACACCTTCTCGAGGTTCCAGATCACCGCATCGGCATCGAATGCCGAGCCGTCATGGAACGTCACGCCGGGCCTGAGCTTGAAGCTCCACAACGTCTTGTCGGCGTCGTCGACTCTCCATTCGGTGGCGAGCCCCGGGATCATCTTGCCCGGCCGGTCCGGGACATCGAGCTCCCAGGCGATCAGCGGGTCGTAGATCGTGAGACCGGTATACTGGTAGGCGTTGGCGCCGCGATCGGGCTGGCCGGTCGTGAGCGGGATGTCGGTCATCGGAATGCCGTAGCGCACGACCTTTTCCTGCGCCCAGGCGGCGCGCGGCAGCGCGAGTGCGACCGGCACGGCAAGAAGCGAACGGCGGGACAGCGTCATGATCGTCTCCTGGCAACGAGAGTTTCGGTCGCGAGCATGCGACTCCCATGCCAGAATCCGGAGGTTCAGACGCTTTTCACCTCGATTTGGTGAGTCTCTTCGAGAAGAGAGGCTTAGCCGAACGCCTCTTCCCATGTCCCGCGCGTCGACGCCTTGGAATACTCCGTCGCGCGGTTCTCGAAGAAGTTGGTGTGCTCGATGGCGTTCAGCATTTGGTCCATCCACGGCAGCGGGTTCTTGGCGTCGCTGCGGTAGATCGGCTGCAGCCCGATCTGGGTGAGCCGGCGGTCGGCGATGAAGCGGATGTAGCGCTTCACGTCGACGGCGGTCATGCCCTCGATGCCGCCGAGCTCGAAGGAGAGATCGATGAAGGCGTCCTCGTGGTCGACGATGGTCGAGCAGGCGACGTAGATCTCGCGCTGCAGCGCCTCGGTCCAGATCTCCGGGTTCTCCTGAATGAAGGTGCGAAACAGGCGGATGATCGAGTTGCAGTGCAGGGTCTCGTCGCGCACCGACCACGACACGATCTGGCCCATGCCCTTCATCTTGTTGAAGCGCGGGAAGTTCATCAGCATGGCGAACGAGGCGAAGAGCTGCAGGCCCTCGGTGAAGGCGCCGAACACCGCCAGCGTCTTGGCGATCTCCTCCTTCGAATCGACGTTGAACTCCTGCATGTAATCGTACTTGTCCTTCATCTCCTTGACGTGGAGGAAGGCCGAGTACTCGGTCTCGGGCATGCCGATCGTGTCGAGCAGATGGCTGTAGGCCGCGACGTGCACCGTCTCCATGGCGGAGAAGGCGGCCAGCATCATCTGCACCTCGGTCGGCTTGAAGACGCGGCTGTAGTGCCGCATGTAACAGTTGTTCACCTCGACGTCGGCCTGGGTGAAGAAGCGGAAGATCTGCGTCAGCAGGTGCCGCTCGGAATCGGTGAGCTTGTTGCGCCAGTCCTTGACGTCGTCGGCCAGCGGCACTTCCTCGGGCAGCCAGTGGATGCGCTGCTGCGTCAGCCAGGCGTCGTAGGCCCAAGGATAGTGGAACGGCTTGTAGATCGGCTTGGCGTCGAGCAGTGACATGGCAATCCGCATTCAAAAGTGATTTTTTGGCGAAAGAAACCCCCCCGCGCCGCGGTTTGGACCCGCGGCGCGTCGAGGACGGCTGCGGCTACTGACAGCTAAGACACTCTTCGTAGTCGGTTGATTGCGGTGCCGCCGGCGTACCGAGCGGCACCGTTGAGGGAGCATCGATCAGGCTTCCATTAACTCGGGGGGCTGCAAGGGCTTGGTCGCCGAGCGGCACGGACAGCGCATCGTTGGCGACGGTTTCCGCACGCTGGATAGACAGCGAGCGGCAGTAGTAGAGGCTCTTCACGCCGCGCTTCCAGGCCATCATGTGGATCTGGTGCAGGTCGCGCTTGTGCACGTCGGCCGGCAGGAAGAGGTTGAGCGACTGGCTCTGGCAGATGAAGGGCGCGCGGTCGGCGCCGTGCTCGACCAGCCAGCGCTGGTCGATCTCGAACGCCGTCTTGAACACCGCCTTCTCATGGTCGTCGAGGCAGTCGAGATGCTGCACCGAGCCCTGGTTGACGGTGATCGAGGTCCAGGTGTCGTCGTCGTTCTTGCC
>JAEZIF010000276.1 GCA_023416135.1 Pseudomonadota bacterium | reverse complement strand
CAGCGGCGGCGTATCGAGCATCGCCGCTTCAACGAGTTCTTCATGCTGCACGCCTCGACCTCGCCGTTCTATCCGCTGTTCGCCTCGCTCGACGTGGGCGCGCAGATGATGAAGGGCAAGTCCGGCGAGGTGCTGTGGGACGACACCATTCGGCTCGGCATCGAGCTGCGCAAGAAGATTCGGGCGATCCGCCGCGAGTTCGAGGAGCGCGAGCAGGATCCGGCGCGGCGCTGGTTCTTCGAGGCATTCGTGCCCGATCGCGTCGGCAACAGGGCGTGGGAGGACGTGCCGACCGACGAGCTCGCCGCCAGTGCGCGTTACTGGGAGTTCGCGCCCGGTGAGCGCTGGCACGGCTTCAACAGGGTCGCTCCGGGCTATGCGGTGACCGATCCCAACAAGCTCACCTTGCTCACGCCGGGCTTCGACCGCGCGACCGGCGCCTATGCCGCGACCGGCATCCCCGCCCCGGTGGTGGCCCAGTACCTCCGCGAGAACCAGGTGGTGCCGGAGAAGAACGACCTCAATTCGATGCTGTTCCTGGTGACGCCCGGCGTCGAATCGAGCAAAGCCGGCACGTTGCTGAGCAGCCTGGTCGCCTTCAAGCGCCTGCACGACGACAATGCGCGCCTGGACGACGTCATCGGCGAGTTCGTGCGCCGCCGGCCGGCGCGCTACGCCGGGGTGCGGCTGCGCGATCTCTGCGGCGAGATGCATGACTTCTTCCGCGACAGCCGCGTCAGCGACCTGCAGCGCGCGCAGTTCGCGCCCGAGCACCTGCCGACGCCGGCGGTGCCGCCGCACGAAGCGGTGCGCCATCTGGTGCGCAACAATGTCGATTACGTGCCGATCGACAAGGCATTCGGCCGCATCGCCACCACCCTGTTCGTGGTCTATCCGCCCGGAATCGCCAGTGTCGTGCCGGGCGAGCGCCTCGACGAGCGGGCCCGCCCGGTGCTGGATTACCTGATGATGTTCGAGAAGAGCGCCAACCTCTTCCCCGGCTTCGACGTCGAGATCCAGGGCATCTACCGCGAGGTCGAGCCCGACGGCCGCGTCCGCTTCTTCACCTACGTGGTGCGCGAGTAGGCGTCTTCCGGGCCGCTCATCCTCTTCTGGACCGCGAGCCTCCAGGCTCGCTCAGGGCGACGAAGCATGAGGAGCATGCGCTGCATCATGAGGCTCTCCGTCCAGCGCCCGACCTTGTAGCCCACGCCCTTCGATAGTCCGACGCGCCGGTAGCCGAACGCCTCGTGCAGCTCCTGTGATGCCCAAATCGGCATTCCCCACATCGCAATTCCTTCGTGCCCCGGTTGATCCAAGTCAACGCCGCGGACGGCCACTGCGGGTACAAATCCTGGAATGAAGATCCTGCCATCGTCCGCGGTCATTCTTTTCGCCACGCTGGCCAGCCTGCCGCTGCGCGCCGAGGAAGGCGGGACCGTCCAGCGCGGGCTGGCGTTGGCGCGGCAGGTCTGCTCGGAATGCCACGCGGTCCAGCCGCAGCAGCTACAGTCCCCCAACACGCGCGCCCCCACCTTCCTGGCGCTCGCGACGACGCCCGGCATGACGAGCACCGCGCTCACCGTTGCCCTCACGACGCCGCATGCCGGCATGCCGATGTTCAGGTTGACCGCCGAGCAGCGCGACGCGATCACCGGTTACATCCTCAGCCTCAAGCAAAGCGGCTCGCTGCCCGGAAAGTGAGTTTGATCTGGATCAAGGACTCGAGCGCGAACCCTGCTGTCCTCCAGCCATGACCGCTTCCTACTACTCGCTGATCCGCCACGCCCAGGATGGCCACTATGTCGGCTGGGTGCCGGACCTGCCGGGGGTCATGGCCTCCGGCGTCAGCGAGGCGGAAATCGTCTATCGCCTGTCACGCGATGCCCGCGAGCTTCTCGACAGGATCGTCGCCAAGGGACTGCCGTTGCCCAGGCCCAGCACCGCCGACGACCTGCCGCTGGGCGACCATCGCGGCCGCTATCGCCGGCTCATGCTCGACCTCGGCTGAGAGCGGCGGCCTTCAGCCCTGCTTGGCGAGCAGGCCGACGCGCTTCAGGTTCTCGCGCTCGATGTTTTCCAGCTCCTTGTAGTCGGCCTGGTAGGCGGCGGCGTCCTGGTAGAGCGTCGGCATGCTGAACTTCGCCATGACGGCCTGCGTGGCGGCGTCGTACAGCGCCTCCTTGAACGCGTCGTGGAGCTTTTTCACGATCGCCGGCTCCATGCCCCTGGGGCCGCAGATGCCGTAGGGCGAGTTCACCGCCAGGTCGATGCCGGCTTCCTTGAGCGTGCGCACCTCGGGGAACAGCTTCATGCGGTTGGAGCCCCAGACGACGAGCAGACGGAACTGGCCGCTCTGGACCAGCGGGATCCAGCCGCTGGCGTCCGCAATGATTTCGATCTGGCTGCCCAGGAGGCCCTGATAGAGCTCGCTGCCGCCGCGATAGGGCACGTGCGTCAGCTCGATGCCCAGCCGCTGCTGCAGGTCGACCATGGTCATGTTCTGGACCGAAGAGGGACCGAACGTGCCGTAGTTCAGCTTGCCGGGACTGGCCTTGGCGGCGGCGATCAGGTCCTCGAGCGTCTTGTAGGGACTGTCGGCGCGCACGACGATGCCGTGTGCCGAGCCCGAGAGCTGGATGATGTAGGTGAAGTCGGTCTGCGCGTTGTAGGTCGGCTGCTCCGCCATGAGCTGGGCGCGCACCACGCCGGTATGGATCTGCGCCAGGGTATAGCCGTCGGGCCTGGCGTCCTTCAGGACGACGGCGCCGAAGGTGCCGTTGGCGCCGGGCTTGTTGTCGGGCACCACGTTCTGGCCCAGCCGCTTGCCGGCCTGGTCGGCGATGGTGCGCAGGAAAGCGTCGGCCGATGCGCCCGGCGGCCACGGGATCACCAGCTTGATCGGCCGATTGGGAAAGTCGCTCTGCGCGTGGGCGATGGCCGGCGCGGCCAAAGCCGATGCGAGAATCGTACGGCGCGTAACCTGGCGCATTGAAGGCTCCCTCTCCCCATCGATACTACTCATGTTCCTCGGCAGGCTCCGACACCGTCAAGCAAGTCCTGTTCCGCAGTGCGCTCAGCCGGCGGATGCGAGGCCGCGCCGTCCTTGGTAGCCTTCGACTCAACGGGAGTGAATGCATGGCAGAGCAGCGCAGCGCGGCACTGATGACGGGCGCCGTCGATCCGGTGACCTTGGAGATCATCCGCGGCGGCCTTCGCGCCATCCAGTCCGAGATGGAGGTGCTGATCGAGCGCACCGCCATGTCGCCCTTCATCCGCGAGAAGAAGGACTACGCCGCCGGTGTCTATGCCGCCGACGGCCGGCTGATCGCCGGCAAGTCGCTGCCCTTCGCCTCCGATCTGGTGACGCCGATCTTCGCGCTCTATCCGCCGGAGACGATGAAGCGCGGCGACATCTACTGGTACAACGACTGCTACGAATCCAAAGGCGCCGTCACCCACACGCCCGACCAGGTGCTGGTCTCGCCGGTCTTCGCCGACGACGAGCTCATCGGCTTCTCCCAGACCTGGGCGCACTTCGCCGACATCGGCGGCATGCGGCCGGGCTCGCTGTCGGCCGACTGCACGGAGATCTTCCAGGAAGGCACGATGGTGCCGCCGGTGCGGCTGAAGCGCGACGGCGTGATCAACGAGGACCTGCTGCGCGTCTTCGTCCGCAACTGCCGCTTCCCGGCGCTGGTGCGCGGCGATTTTCGCGCGATGCTGGCGGCGGTGGCGCTGGGCGAGAAGCGGCTGGAGGAGCTGGCCAACCGCTTCAGCGCCTCGGGCCTGCGCGATGCCTTCGACGAGCT
>JAEZIF010000238.1 GCA_023416135.1 Pseudomonadota bacterium | reverse complement strand
ACAAGAAGGTGCCGGACGAGGTGTTCGAGCTCTTCCCGGTGCTGCAGTCGATGCTGCGCCGCCGCGGCGGCGACCTGTCGGGCGGCCAGCAGCAGCAGCTCGCGATCGGCCGCGCGCTCACCATGCGGCCCAAGCTCCTGGTTCTCGACGAGCCGACCGAGGGCATCCAGCCGTCGGTCATCAAGGACATCGGCCGCGCCATCACCTTCCTGCGCCAGCGCGGCGACATGGCGATCCTGCTGGTCGAGCAGTATCTCGATTTCGCCCATGAGCTCGCCGACGACTTCGCCGTGATGGACCGCGGCGAGATCGTGATGTCGGGAACGCGCGAGACCTTCGATACCGAGGCCGTGCGCCGTCACATGACGGTGTAAGGCCTCAGCCCTTCATGCCGGCCAACGTCTCCACCAGCGGCGCGATGTTGGTCCGGATGAAGCCGTAGCGCGGATAGTCGAGGTCGATCGTCATCCACAACGCCGCCGCGAGCACAACGCCGTACGTCGCATCGAGCGTGGTGAAGCGTCGTCCGACCTGGCCGTGGCCGAAGGCCGCCAGCCCGAGGCTCAATCCGGCGGTCACGAGCAAGGCAACGAAGATGGCGGTCGGCAGGTGGCGTCGCGCTGCCGAGAGGTGGACGGTGTGCAGGTCGATGACCTCGTTGATCGACGGCAGGACCAGCAGCGTGAGCGTCTGATTGCCCTGGGTGCCCTCGAGCGCCGCCCTCCACAGCCGGTCGTGGAAGCCGCCGGCCTTGGCGATGCGGGCGAGGATCGCCTGCATCTCCTCTTCCTGCAGCAGGGCGATCCGGTCGGACGTGTAGTCGCGCAGCGCCTCCTTAAGCTTGCCGCGCGCCGGTTCCGGCAGCGTTTCGGCACGCAGCCAGGCCGTGCCCAGCGCATTGGCTTCCTTCACGATGATGTCGAGGCGGTCGACGTAGCGCGAGGCCGCACCGGAGAAGGCGAATCCGATCAGGAAGGCAACTACCGCGAATGTGGCGCCGCGCACGATGCCGAGCTGGCGGTCGAACACCTCGTCGCGCCGGCCGGTCCACCGGCCCAACCAGTAGCCGATTTCCGCGGCAGCGAGCGCGCCGGCCACGAGGACAAGCAGGAGCAGGAGCGGAGGCAGCGCGGTCATCGGCGGATAAGCCATCAAGCCTTACGGCTGACGCGCGCCTCGCACAAGCGTGCCAGGCCGCTCGCCGGTCAACTCGTCGTTGTGCACCGTCTCGATGCCGGCATTGAAGGTGTGCCGATAGCCCGAGGCGCGCTGGATGAGGCGGCGACCGCCCGCCGGCAGGTCGTAGGCCACCTCGGGCCGCTTCAGGGTGAGGGCGTCGAAGTCGATGACGTTGATGTCGGCCTTGTGGCCCGGCGCCAGCAGGCCGCGATCGCAGAGGCCGTAGGCTTCGGCCGTGCCGCGCGTCTGCTTGGCCACCAGGAACTCCAGCGACAGCCTGGGTCCCCGCGTGCGGTCGCGGCCCCACAAGGTGAGCAGCGAGGTCGGCGAGGAAGCATCGCAGATCACGCCGACATGGGCGCCGCCGTCGGCGACGCCGAGCACGGTCGCGGAATCGGTGATCATCTCATGCACCACGTCGAGGCTGCCGTAGGCGTAGTTCTCGAACGGCAGCATCAGGAGGCCCTTGCCGTTGCGCGACATCAGCTCGTCGAGGGCGACGGCTTGCGGCGTGCGATTCTCTCGCTGCGCGATGGCAGCGATGGAGTTTTCGGCGTCGGGCTCGTAGTCCGGCCTGTCGCCCACCGGGAACATCTTGTGAAACGACTCGGCCATGAAGGCGCGAGGGCCGCCGCCGTTCGGTTCCTCGACGAGGCGGCGACGCAGGTCGGCATCGGCCGCGAGGCGGGCATGGCGCTCGGCTGGCGAGAGCTTCCGCATCTCCAGCCACGCCGGATGCGCCGCGAAAGGATGCGCCGTGGTCTCGAACCCCATGATGACGCCGATCGGCCGCGATCCGACCTGCGCGTTGGCGAGGCGGCCCGCCTGGCGCACGCCGTGGATCCGGTCGAGCGTGTCGCGCCACAGCTTCGGTTGCGCATCGACCTGGACCAGCAGGCAGGACAGCGGCCGGCCGGCGAGCGCCGAGGCGGCCTCGAGCGCCTCGAACTCGCCCGGCCCGAAGTCGGAGTTGACCTGCAGGACGCCGCGCCCGGCGCGTTTCATGCCCTGGGCGATGCCCAGAAGCTCGGCCTCGCGGGCGCTGAGAGAGGGCGTGAAGCGGCCGTCCTTGGCCTTGTGCTTGGTGGTACGCGAGGTCGTGAAGCCCATGGCGCCGGCCAGCAGCGCCTCCTCGGTGAGGCGCGCCATCTCCTCGATCTCGCGCTCGCTCGGCAGCTCGGCATGGTCGGCGCCGCGATCACCCATGACGTAGAAACGCAGCGCGCCGTGCGGCAGCTGGGCGGCCACGTCGACGGCGCGGCCCATCGACGCCAGCGCATCGAGATAGTCGGGGAAGGACTCCCAGTCGAACTTCACGCTCTCGCTCAACACCGTGCCGGGAATGTCCTCGACGCCTTCCATCAGGTTGATCAGGTAGGGCGCCTTGCCGGGCCGCACCGGTGCGAAGCCGACGCCGCAATTGCCGAACACCGTCGTCGTCACGCCATGCCAGGAGGAGGGCGTGACGAAAGGATCCCAGGTCGCCTGGCCGTCATAGTGCGTGTGAATATCGACGAAGCCCGGCGTCACCATCAGGCCGGAGGCATCGATCTCGCGCCTGCCCCGGCCGAGCTTGGGGCCGACGGCGGCAATCCTGCCGTCCTGCACGGCGACATCGGCCACGCGGCGCGGCGCGCCCGAGCCGTCAAGAACAGTTCCGTTTCGGATGACGAGGTCAAACATGGCGTGAGGATAGGCCGCCCCCCGCCGGCCGGTCTATGTTCTCGACCCAAACAAGCCATCCCGTCCGGGGGACCGACCTTTGCAGAAACCGCTTCTCTTCCAGCCATTGAAACTGCGCGGCGTCACGGCGCCCAACCGCTCCGTCGTCTCGCCCATGGTGCAGTACCGCGCCACCGACGGTCTGGTGAACGACTACCATCTGGTCCATCTCGGCAAGTTCGCGCTGGGAAAGTTCGGCATCGTCTTCACCGAGAACTGCGCCGTCGAGCCGCGCGGCCGAGTCACCCAGGGCGATCTCGGCCTGTGGGACGACGGCCAGATCGAGAGCCACAAGCGGCTGGTGCGCTTCCTGAAGCAGGAAGGCTCGCTCGCCGCGACGCAGATCACCCATTCCGGCCGCAAGGGCTCGACGCCGCGTTCGTTCGACAAGCCGGGCCAGCTCGGTCCCGAGGGAGCAGGCTGGCAGAAGTGGCAGGTCGTCGGTCCCTCGGAACTGGCGGCCGCCGACGGCTACATGGTGCCGCGTCAGCTCGACCACGCCGACATCGACGCGCTGGTCAAGAAGTTCGGCGAGGCAGCCAAGCGCGCCGATGCGGCGGGCTACGACGTGATCGAGATCCACGGCGCGCACGGCTATCTGCTGGCGCAGTTCCTGTCGCCGATCAGCAACAAGCGCAACGACCAGTATGGCGGCGACCGCGCCGGCCGCATGCGCTTCCCGCTCGCCG